>JBKJIA010000255.1:0-3583 GCA_046598735.1 Polyangiales bacterium | reverse complement strand
TCGTCGGAGGCCACGGTTGTGCCGCAGCATAGCCTCCACCGCCGTGGCGGCGAGCTTGTTCTAGCGGCGGGCGACACTCTGATCTTCGGTGTTCAAGTGTTTCCACTTTGCCTGACGCCGACGTCGCCGTCGGACTGCCCTGCCAAGCTGAGTAGTGCGTCTCGGTCGCCGCTCGGCGCAAACCGCGAAGCCACTTCGATAAGCCTGACTCGGTCGAAGTGCTCGAACTCGTTAGTGACAGCCACGATCTTTGCCGCGCACTCTCGTGGCCCTCACGCCTGAGTTGATCGAGCGGGCAGGGCCCTCAGGATCTTTGTCACGCGCAAGCGATACGCCCGTTCGCGCGTGAACAGGGAGGGGTCTTTACGTAGCTGCAAGACTTGCGGCCTGCCTTGTCGCAGCGTCGTGTGCAGCACAGGGAGCTTGGCCGAGTCGATCGCTTGGTGGATGTGTTGGCGGCGATCCTTGTTCAACGGCCAGTCGTGCTCGGCGCGCGTAGATTGGAGAAACTGCGCGAGCACCTTGCAGTCAGCGCAAGCGCAACGGAGCGGGTACTCGATGGCCCAGTCGCTCTCGTCGCGTGGCTGTGCACGCAGCACCGCGTCGAGTCGCTCGCTGCACACGCGATGGAGCGGAGAGCCCGTAATGTAGACGCGGAGAGCCGGCGACCGGACGATACAAGCCTGCAGAAGCTGCACGAAGAACGAAGTAGGCAGGCTCTGTTTCTGGTCGAGCAAGAAGCTCAAGGTGTCTTCGAGCACGGCGTGCGCAGACACGGCCACCGCCGCTGCCAACACATGGGCGAGGCACGCCGATTCATTCGTGAAGGCATCGAGATCAAGCCACGGCTGCTCCTCCTCAAGCGCATCGACGGAGCGATCGCGCGCGACCTTCGCTTCCCGCTCGAGGAGCCAGCGAACGAGTCCCTCGCATGGCGCGCTCTTGGTTGCCGCCAGATCTTTGCACAGGCTTTCGAGCAGCGGCGTCCAGGCGGGCGTCCGCCAGTGCAGGTCCTCCGTCCAGTCCGCGCACAGTTCCTGCGCCCACGGCAAACCGTGCTTGTCGACCAGAGCTGCGAAGTCGCGGTGCATGGCCTGACTCTGGAGGCGATGCATTCCCAACGGCGAGAGCCAGCCCTGTGCGAGTGCGGCATCGTCGATGCGCGTTGCGAGCTTGATCAGCTTCGCGAAGAACCGAGCGCCATCGATGCTGCCCGCCGTCCGCTTCCACCGCGGCAGCAGCGTTTTGATTCTTGACTCGAGCTCGGCGGGGTTTGCCCGCGGTAGAGCCAGGAGCTCGTCCACCGCCCACTGGGGGGATGCTTGCGCGCGCAAGGCAAACGTATTCGCTCGCGGCCACATCACGAGCGCGGCTCGGTGGTACCAGCGATCGACGGTGTTCCCGTAGTTGCCCTGATAGCCCTCGTGCTCGCTCTTGAACGGATTCATGTCGCGCGACGGCTTGGTGAAGTGAAGCTCCCCGCTGCGGACCATCCCAGGAATCCCCGACGTGCTTGCTGTCCACGTCCAGCCAGTGGTTCAGCTCGACCTCGTCGTCCTGAAGCTCGACCAGCTCGTACTCATCTGTTTCGTCGCTCTCGTCATCGTCATCCTCGTCATCGTCATCCTCGTCAAAGCGCCAGCCGCGCCGACCGTATCGATCGCCCTGGTAGTCGTCCTCGCACATCCAGGTTTCGTGAACTTCGGCGAGGGCGAGCAAGACTTCGCAGTCGAGGTGCTCCGCCACCATCAGCAGCGCGGCGATGCGAACCCGGTCGCCATTCTTGAGGTTGTCCCACGCGAGACTTCGCTGCGTGTACTCATGGTCCAGGAGGTACACGAGTCGCTCAGGCGGCGCAGGCTCAGACCGTTGGTAGCGCTCCGCGACGGGCCCTGCGAAATGCAGGCGCACGGCGTCGGCCAATCGATCCACAACCTCCTCCGAGGACTTCGGCAGAGCGTACTTGGAGCGGTCTTCGACTATCAGTTGGTAGGTGAGCGCGACCCGAATGCCGCTCTTGATAGGACTCACCTCATGCTCGCAGTCCGCATAGAACGCGAGCAGTGAAAGGTCGCTTGCCTGGTTTGCGATGCGACGGAAGGTCTGCTTCTCGCCGCGGTGCTCCACCGTCAGAGCACCGCCGCTATACTCAGACGGCAGCACGACGACGAGCGTGGCCACCATACCGTCGGTCTTCTCTGAGTCTTGGTGGGGCTTGAAAAACTGCCCTTCTTCGTACACGAGCAATTTGTCGCACACTGCCGTGAGCGTGCTGCCCTCGGGGAAGCCGAGCGCTGCCTGGACGGTGTGCAGGTGCTTCGCGAGCACAGGCTTCCATCGCGCGGCGATCTTCACGCGGCTTGCTGCGATCTCCCAGGTGTTGCGCACGCTCGGGTCGTGCAGGGTCTGTGCGCGCAATCCAAAGGGGGCAGGGTGCGCCACTTCGCGAAGCTTATGGGCTGTCTGCTGCGTGATTGGAAAGCTGAGTCGCCCGACGCCCACGACCGAGATTTCCAATTCGTCCGCGGGCGCACGCAGCCGCGTCGCGAAGGTACCCGGGGCTTCGAGTTGGGCCAGCAAGTCGGCGATGGTTGTGGTCATGTGGTCGTGCCTCGAGACTGGGGCTTTTAGCTCCCGAAACATGGGCAGGTGCTCTCGCTCATACGTCCTGTTCTTCGTGCGCGGTTTGCGCCGGGAATCCTCGGGGACAGGTGCCTGCCGTGGAAGTGCCTGTCAGTCTCCACTTGAAGCGGGCTCGGCAACGCGCACCGACGTTTACAGCAGCAGGCGGGCTACGAAAGGGCTCGGCTCTCGGATCTCGTCCGATAGCGCATCATTGTCGTAGATGAACTCTTTCAGGTTTCTACGAGTAAGCTTGTCGTACGGCGCGTAGGTGAGCCCCTTCTCCCAAGCTCCCTTGGCTTCCCGTACGCGGTTGCTCCTGTAGTACACGTTCCCCAGGTTGTTCCACGTCTCGTTGAGGTGGTACTTGTCAGTGGCCGGGTAGCATTCGATGGCCCGCTCATAGGCAGCAGCCGCGTCCTCCAAGCGCTCATGCTCGGAATGGTCGAGCCCCAGCAGGTAGTGTGCACGAGGGTGGTTGGGGTTCTTCTCCAGGGCCTGCTGGATGTACTGATGGAACTTGGCCTCCGAGTCGCGACTGTACACGATGGCGTAGCGACATAGGATCTCGGCGGTCTCGCCGACCCTGCACCTCGCCCTGTCCAGCCATTGGATGGCTTCCCATGGGCGACCTTCTTCCAAGGCGCACATGCCCTGGATGATTTCGTGAAAGACGGGCTTGCAGCAGAACTTGAACTTCTTGCCCGATGCGCACGGGCACCGGTCGTAGCTGTCGGGAACCAGCGAGCGGGCTTCTTGTTGCTCCTCCCTGGAGCCCCTCGGTCCGACGGATACGTTTGCCCTGAAGCCGTCGTAACTCTCTTGAATGGGACGGACGATATCTTCCAGGTAGGTCGTGGGTACCACTTCCAGAGGAAAACCAGCAGCATCAGCTTGAGCCTGGAACACCTTCAATGCCGGATCGAGCTTCGCGGCGATAAGCTTGGTTGGCCATTCCCGT
>JBKJIA010000098.1:0-3515 GCA_046598735.1 Polyangiales bacterium | reverse complement strand
GTTTGATGGCACTGATCGAGCGCTCGAACACGCCGTCGCCGCGCTGGCGATCGGTGCTTAGCGCGCGGTAATGGGGCAGCGAGCACACAAGCTCCACGGCATGCTCGGCGAAGAACTGCGGCAGATCACGATGGGCCCCGGTTTCAATAATAGTAAGGTTGCAGCGATCGATCACGTGACGACCGAGCGCACGTACCTGCGCGACGAGCCAGCGAAAATCTGGGTTGAGCTCGGGGGCACCGCCGGTGATGTCCACCGTTTGAATGGAGGTTTTGGCGAGCGCATCGAGACATAGCTGCATGGTCTCGCGCGTCATGACTTCGGTGCGATCCGGACCCGCATCCACGTGACAATGCTTGCAGACTTGATTGCACAGCTTGCCGACGTTGATCTGCAGTGTATCGAAGCCAGTGGCGCGCAATGGCGCGAGCGCGTGGGCGCCGAGCGCAGCGTCGAACTCGCGGGCCAAAGGTAAACGGTTGAGCAATGCGTTCTGAGCGTCCGCCGAAGCGAGCTCAGCCGCGCGTGCTTTCAAGGTCGGGAGGCGTACGGCTACAGATGAGCGCATATCACATGGCAACTTTGTGCACGTGATTGCGCATCTGCACGCCATGCACGAGCGAAGCACCGCCGCGAATGGCAGCCGTGACGTGAATGGCTTCGGTCATCTGATCGAGGTCGGCGCCCTTTTCGAGCGCGTCTTTTGAGTACGCATCGATGCAGTACGGACACTGCACGGCGTGGGCTACGGCCAAGGCGATCAGCGACTTTTCGCGGGCGCTCAGTGCACCTTCAGCAAAGACAGCGCCGTACCACTCGAAGAATTTCTTGGCGAGCTCCGGCGCGTTTTGGCCGATTTCGCCAAAGCGAGGCAGGTCTTTGTCTGAATAGTAAGCATCACTCATGGGGTAAAACCTCAGCCTAGTGTTCGCTGCAAAGGCTCGAACGTTACGTACGTCGATCGAGCTCGCAATGCGCGCGCTCGCAATGCGCGCGAACGATGACGATTTGCCTAGCTCACGCGCATCAAATGGGGCCCATCCGATCCCTGCAGCAGCAGGCTCACGGGTTTGAGCACCAAACCCTGAGCCAGGCCGATCAAACGCCCCGCAATCCATACGATGCGTCCGCGTTCACCGAACTGTTGCAGCAAATCTGACATGGGTTGCGCCGCTTCTTCGGCCAGAGCCATGCGTTCGCCGTCGGAATCGATCCAAACAGGCGTGCCCGAAACGTCGACCGTGCGCGGCGCAACCAGCATGAAAGGCTCGCTCAGCCCAGGGCAGACCGAAACCGCAGCGGCGTAAGCCTCGCCGACTTGGCGCACCAAACGTTTTGCGAACGGCTCGGTGGACGACCACTGTTGCGCGCTCGGCCGCGCCGAAACCGTGTACTGCAAGAGGCGCACGCGCCGCGGCGCACCGAACGCTTCGACTTCGCCAAAGGCCACGTGCAACACGCGCGGGCATGGGCCCACTGAGATCTCCATTTCGTGGCGCGCGCGTTCTTCGCGCACCACATCGCCCGCGTTCAAGTCCAATAGATAGCGTCGTTCGATCGCGTTGCGTTCAGGACCTGCAAGCCATTCGCGCGCGACCTCGAGTAAGGTTGCGCCTTCGAGCGGTTGCGCCGTACGGGCGCTCGATACTGCGGGAGCAAGCCAGGCATGACGTCGCGCCAACTGATCGCGCGTGGGCAATGGCGTGCGCAGCTCGTCCGTAAAGATGCGTGCGCCTTCGAGCACGCGCGCAGTCTCACCGACATCGGCGCGCTGCAATGCTTCGTGTAAACGGCCGAGCCAACGCGATAGACCGAGCGGCAACGGCACGGGGGCCACGGCAGTCAGGCGATCGATGGCATCGCGTACCGACGCAGAGCTGGCAGCAGACATCCCCGACCGCACTACGGCTAACAACAGCTCATCGCATGCGTCTGCAAGGGGACCGTAAGGATGGCCCGCGCTCGCAGGCGGACGCAGCGATGAACGCAGGCGCGGATCGGGAGCGGGCGCGGACTCACGTGTGGGCGCCTCGTTAGGATCGAGCCATTGCAGCGCATCGAGGTAATGCTCGCAGCGCGCCGCGCCGCATGTACACAAGCCACGCAACGCGCCTTCGCGTACGAAGAACGTGACCTGTTCGCCTGCGACCTCGCAGCTCAAGCGCGAGATGCCGCTATTGGATCGCGCCGAGAGCCGTGACAACAGATTGCGCTCGAGCTCGGCGAGCGTCATCAGCTCGCTCCTGACAGGCGCAACGCTTCGTGACGGCGTCCGATTTCAAACCGTAAGGAACTGGGTGCGCGCCTGAGATCTAGCGCCATCACTTCATCGAGCAGACCACGGGCAATCGCCACGCGTCCGTCGCGTTCCACTTGTTCCGAGCGCCGGAGAAAACAGCGCGCGAGCGCGCGCATCACAAGCGGATTGCGCTCCACGCGACTGCGCTCAACATCGATCGCACGCCGAAACAAACCGAGCGCTTGCGCATAGTCATCGTGCGAAGCGAGCAGCATGCCTGCGACCACGAGCGGTGCAGCCCAACCAGGACGACCTGCAGCGGCGGCTTCAAAGCTTGCAAGCGCACGGTTATGCGCACCGAGCAGCTGCCACAGTAAGCCCGACAAATGATGGCGATAGGCGCGAGCGCGCACCCACATCGGCGTGGTCGCGAGCGGCGCGACAGTGCTTCGCTGCTCCTCGATCACGGCCAGCTGCACATCGGTGGGCGGCACTTCACCGCGCAGCACGAGGCGCGCCCGAATCTGTTCGATGGCTTCTTCCACCGCTGCACACACGGCACCCACGCGCCTTTCGCGAGCAAAGCGCGCAAGCTCGGGCAACGAACGCGCATCCGAAATACGCGCCAAAGTATGCGCAGCTTTGATCGCGATCACGGGGTCTTTTGCATTCACGAACTCGAGCACGACTTCGGCATCTTCGGCCGTGCCGAGCGTACGCATCGCTTCGATGGCGCGAATGATTACGTGCTCATCGTGACTGCGCAGCTGCGTGCGCACGTAGTCTGCCGCGCGCACATCGCCCACGCGCCCCAGCGCACCACCTAGCGAAATACGCTCCGTGTCCACCACGCTACGTTCATACGCGGCGAGCAACGCAGGAAACACGCGCACATCTTCGATGCGACTGACCGCGCGCGCCGCTTCCATCACCAGATCACCCTCGCGACTTTCGAGCATCGTCATGAGCGCAGGTACAAGCCTGGGATCACCCGCATAGCGAATCGCCGAAAGGATCGCGCGCTGTACGCGCTTATCGAGCACACCCGTGCTGCCCTCAAGGAACGCACAGATGTGATCGATCACCAGGTCGTTGAGCTCGCGCGTGTGTACGAGTAACTGCGCACGCTGATCGCCTGACAACGCCGTCAACGGCTCGTCGCCCGAGTCGCCATCCCAATACCGTAAGATACCCTGCTCGAGCCGCGCTGCGATCTCGTGTACCTCGCGCCGCGCGCGTTGCGCTTCGCGTCCGGCAGCGCCTGGCAAACGCGCGC
>JBKJIA010000057.1:0-6275 GCA_046598735.1 Polyangiales bacterium | reverse complement strand
CACCGCTGGCGCGATTCAGCGACGAGCTCATTCCTTTGGGCTGTTCGTCGTCGACTGAGCGGGCAGCGAAAAAACCCTAAGCGCGGCTCCCCTCAGAGCTCCGAAGGGCGGATGCGCGCATACCGCCATACAGACGCTCGCCCAACGATGCGACCTCCGATGAAGCACGGCGCTTGCTGACTCCGCTCGACTTCACAGGCCCCGCAGACTTCGCAGGACGAACGAACGCAGCGCTTGATCCGAACGCGCGGCGCACAGCTTCTTCTGCAACGCGCCGACGCGGTGCGCGTGCCGCGCGGCATGTCCAGGTCAGGGAACAGATCTGCGTTGCCCGTCCGCGCGATGATCTCCCGAACAATGGGTGTCGTAAGCGCGCTTGATGATCGCCATGCCGACAGGAACAGGGTGCACCTGGCGCCTCGACAAGTAGGAGCGAAAATGCGTGTGCTTTCATGCGTGTTGCAAATGCGGCAGCAAGGTGCGGAATGCCTGGCTATGTAGCTGGGCCGCGTACACGCTCAAGCACGTCCATAAACGGTAAGGTTGGACGCCTGTGTATCGAAAAGCCAAGTGCTCAGCTTGGTCATCAGGTAGGCCCGCGAGTAACTGGGCGGCCCCGTCTAAAAATGCAGGACGCTTCGAATCATACCCACGAGACGTCATACGCAATGTTTGCCGCGCCCCGAAAGCGGCCGTCTTGTCTGATGAACACGCGCTTGGCCGCGAGCGAAAGCGCGCTCTCGAACATGCCCTGCCACGCGTTGCGCACGTAAGGCACTTCGAGCACCGGATAGTTCACAAGCTCGATGCGCGCATCCTTCATGCCCAAGCTATACACGCCGGCCGCGCCGCCGCCTTGCAACATGCGGCCGAGCACTGTGGGCATGCGCTTCAGCACTGTAAGGGGGTTGACCTGCCCCGTCGCCTGGAGTGCGCGCACGATGGTGCGCAAGTACGCGTTCTGCGTGCGCTCGGACGAGATGCGGCCATTTCCGACTTGCTGTTCCACCCCTGGGAACAGCCGCGTCATCGTCCAGTAGTGAGAGACGGCGAGCTCCATGGGCACCCAACTCGTCGGCTGCACGTCGCGCACACGCTCGTGGAGGGCCGTGGGCAGCTGCTCGAAGTAACCTGCCTCAAGGCCGTGCTCGCGCGCCAGGGTCAGCGATGTCACGATCATGGCGCCACGGACGTCTTTCGCGGGCGGGATCTGAGCAATCGGTCCCGGCAGCGCGAAGATGGTCTCCCGACCGCCGTTGGCTTGGTCCATTCGATGATCATACCTGAGAGCGCTGGTCTGCCGCACATAGTCCCGCGAGGTTTGAGCCGGTGCTTGAGCGCGCTGGAAACGGTGCCGCTTGTCGTACGCTTGCCGGCGTGGCTTGCGCGCCAGGGGTGTAGGAGTTTCAAACGGGGATGGGCCCTGAAAGACCCATGTTTACGGCGTTTACCTACCAATTTTCTCCGAGAGGATAAGCTGCACAAACAGCCTCGCGCCACGGCGACGCCTCCCGGCCCCGATTTTCCGTCATGGAAGTTCTGCGAATTCCGTCAGGGATGGGCGATTTCGGTCGAGCTCATGGGGCCAAAGGCTCGCAGGACCCCGCCATGTATGTCAGCGCTTGCACCACTCATGCGGCGGTCGTCGTGAGTACCTCTCGTACCTTCGCGAGCAGACCAGTCGTCCCAAACGGCTTCTCCAGGAAGCCATCGATTTGCGAGTCGCCGCCGAGCTGCGTGAGCTCTTGCGCGTACCCAGACATCAACACCACCTTCACGCCCGGCAAGCGAACGCGTAACCTTCTCGCAAGCTCCACACCGCTCAGCTTAGGCAGCCCCACGTCGGCAAGAATGAGCTCGATGCGTGCTGCGCCGCTGTAAACGAGCTTGAGGGCTTCTTCCGCATCCGCGGCCTCGAGGACGGCATACCCTCCGTGTCGGAGCGCGTTCGCAGCCATACGTCGCACGAGCTCATCGTTATCGACGAGTAGCACTCCAACATCCAAGGGAACGGGAGAGGTCACGCGCACAGCGCCTTGCTCGGCCAAGCCCGAAGCTGTCGGCGCAGCGATGCGGGGCAGAAGAATCGTGAAACAGGAACCCTTACCGGGTGCGCTGACGAGCCGTATCTGCCCGCCGCTCTGGGCGACGATGCCCGCAACCGTGGCGAGGCCCAGGCCAGTGCCGCGGCTGCTCTCCTTGGTCGTGAAAAAAGGTTCGAAGATACGCGCTTGCGTCGCGTCGTCCATGCCGCTGCCGGTATCCGAGACAACGAGGGCCACGTGCTCGCTCACACCTTGGCCGTCCGCGCGCGCTTCGACGATCTCTTCACACGAGATGGTCACCGATCCGTCGCCTGCGATGGCGTCGCGCGCATTGACAACCAGATTCATCAAGACTTGCTCGAGCTGCGTACGGTCTGCAAACACCCAGTGGGAACGCCCTGTGCGCGCGTAGGCCACGGCGACCCGTTCGCCCGAGAGTTGTTGCAAGATAGGCATGAGCGCTTCGACGCTTGCGTATACGTCGAGCGGAGCCGGATGAAGCAGTTGCTTGCGTCCGAAGGCGAGCAACTGTCGAATCAGCGAGGCGCCCCGATCGGCGGCCTGCAAGATATGACTCAACATGAGGTGGTTTGGGTCGTCTGGCCTAAGACGATAAAGAATCAAGTCGCAGTTACCCATCACGACCGACAGAAGATTGTTGAAATCGTGCGCGACGCCCACCACGAGCCTGCCGAGCGTTTCCATCTTCTGCGCCTGCAGGAACATTTCCTGGCTGCGTCGCAGCTCGTCTTCCGTACGAATGCGTTCGGCAAGCTCCCGCTGTGCATCGGCCAGTAAGGTCGCATTGTCGAGCGCGAGTGCCGCGCGGCTGCCGAGCTCGCGGATCAACGCCTCATCGAGGGTGTCGTTCTCGCCAACCAGAAGCAGCAAGAAGCCCAAACTTCGGCCACGCGCCACCAGGGGAAGCAAAAGGTAAGATCCGTAAGAGGACGACCAAGGTTCCGCGGTGAGTCGTCCAGTCGTCTCCACGGCCGCCGTTGGCTCGATCGACAGGAGATCGAGCAGCGCGGCGCCCTCGGCCCGCAACAGAACTTCTTGCGCAGGGGAAGCGGCGCCGACTGCGCGCGGGGGCGCTTCGTCGGCTGCGAAGACGAGGCATGCTGCGGCGAGCTTTGGCGCCGCCAGACGCGCAATGCACTGGAAGGTGGCATCCTTACCCACCTCGCCGACGAGGGCGCGGCCGGCATCGCTGAGAAAGCGTTCGCGCTCCTGAACCCGACGCTGTGCCTGAAAAGCTTGCTGCAGCGATACGCTCATCTCGTGGAAGGCAACATCCAGATCATCCAGTTCGTCGGGAGGCTCGACTTGGTTGCGCTGAAGGTTGCGAGGCGGATCGAGTGCTGCGAGATCGAGCTGTCGAGTTGCGGTCGCGAGGGCGCCGACGCGGCGGGTGACGAGCGCATGCACGAGGAGCAGGATGAACAGCGACACGAAGATCGTCTTGATCGACTGGGTCGCGAGGATGACGAGCGCGTTGTTCCACAAGCGCGTGTACACCCCTTGAAGGGTCGCAACGACGCGCAGCGTGCCCAGACGGACCGCCTTGGGCTGTGGCGAAAACAAGGGATACTCCTCTACGATCGTGGCGACACTCGAAGGCTGACTGCCAGCCGTGAAGTGCTCGCCGAGCGTGGTACGGAGCTCAACGCGGGCGATGTCTGGCAGCTCTAAGATCTCTGCGAGCTGAATCCCCGTCAGGCCGCGATCGAATTCCCACAGCGAGTTGGCGACGCTCTTGACGCGACTGCGTTCGATTTCGGACAGCCGCGTGTGGATCGCCGTGACGTCCCATTGGTACTCGAACAACAACTGCACCACGGTCGCGCCGATCGCGAGGGTCATGCTGAACAGCAAGATGCGCACGAGCAACTTGCGACCGAGGCGCGAGTGGCGCTGCCTTAGCAGTGTCACCATCCAGCCGACGGGCGCAGCATTCCCTTCGCCAGCCGGAGGGGTTCCTTGGGTGTATGCGTTCTGCACGGTGCTGTCGCCCTGACTCATGGCTTCGCAGCCATCGCGGTACGCTGGGCCGCGTGACGCTGCGCGAGCACCGCTCCGAACGACAAGTCGTAGCGAGTGAGACTCGGATTGTGAACCTTGGAAAACGCCGCGAAGTCGATCTTGGACCAGTCGCGATCGGAAAAATCCCGCTCATAAGCGTCGAGATTTGCGCGCGTGAGCGGGTATAGCTGCGAGCGAAAGTCGACCCGCTCCGTGGCGAAGTCCATGCCTGCGAAGTGATCGTGCAGTAAGACCATGGCCCAAGCCGACTCGAGGAAGTGACCGCCTAGGGTCGCCACGAGCTTCCCGTTGCGCACGTCGAGCAGGGCTTCCTGCAGCCAATCGATGCTCCCGATGAAGGGGCGCGCCTCGATCGGCCGAGCGGTGAGCCCGTCGAGCGCGCCGAACGCCATCGGATCGTTGGCACACCAGATGGCATCTACCTCCGGATACCGCTCAAACGCGAGCGGCGCTTTGAGGGCCACCGCACTGCGCGACCAATTCCCTTGCACGAGCTGCAACAGGCGCACATCGGTACGGGTTCCTATCGCGCGCATCAACCCGGCGTTGCGCTCGCGCGCAGATTGACCGGTGGGATTGCCTCCGAAGGCCAGCAAGCGAACACGTCCCCCTGCATCGACGCGACCGACTTGGCGGGCCGCGTCGACGATGAGGTTCGCGAGCACGAAACCGGCTTGTTCGTCATCGGGCAACAGCTGTCCGATCCAGCGCTTGAACCCCTGTCGCGGGCCGCCGTAGCGAGCGAGATCTTCGTCGAACAGGCCCGAGTTGATGATGAACACGGGCACACCTTCCTGCTCGGCGAGCTCGAGCAAACGCACGCGCGCGCCCTTATGCACGGTGATGACGAGGTAATCGGGGCGTCCCGGGCCGCGCAAGAGGGCGCGGATATCTTCCACCATCGTGGCAGGCCATTCCGTCGCGCGATACTCGATGAGAGACATTCCCAGATCATCGGCCGCCGCGCGCATCGCCGCGCTGAAGTCACTCCAGGCGGGAGATTCGTTGGGATTGACGAATAGAACGCGCGCGGCGTGGGCCTCGGCGACACCCGCGGCAGAAAGCCAGCCGAGACCCCATGCGAAAAACACGAGTCGTGCGCAGAGAAGCACCGTTCGCCGCATTTGAATTCCCCCGCGCCGCTGTACGCGCTGTACGCGCCGTACGTAACGACGTCCTCGACTGCCCAGACTGCTGAACCGGCGCGAGCATAGCAGACGAGCGGACCGGAGACGTCCTGCTGAGACGAAGCCCTCACGCACCCCTACTCGCACCTAAGCTTTTGAGCTTTTGATGTTCGGCCGGTGGCTTCGGCGGCGCTGCGCTCCTGCTTTCGGTTGGTTTCCCGACGACGGGTCATGGGAGCGGAAGTGGAATTGCCGACGTGAGCTTTCCTGCGACGATTCTTGCGATGGGGAGTCGTTACAGGCTTCGCGGAACCCTCGAAGGTCGCCGTTAGGTCAACACCCACTCGTCCATTGCGGATCCATGTCGCGCATTACCCACTTGCGCTCTTGCGTCCCGTCTTCGCGCGCGGCGCTGTCTGCCGAGGTTCACCTCCATGGCTTGCACCGCCGACTCGAGGCGCCCCGGCCTCGGATCCCACCTTGCGAGGTGACCCCTTGGTTCGGAACGAGACACTCAGCTCCAGCCCTAACGCGCTCGATGCCCGGACCAGCGTGTCGAGCGTCACACCCTTCTCGGTCGGGTCGAGCAGTCGGTGCACGGCGGCTCGGCTCGTCTTCATCGCCTTGGCCAGCATTGCCTGTGTCACGTGCGTGCGCGCCATGCGCTCGAGAAGCTGATCGGTGAGCATCTTCTTACGCGACAGCAACTCGAGCCTGTCCGTCTCGCCGAGCTCGTCGAAGAGAGAACGCATGGATGAACCGGTGTGCTTGCTCATGATTCCTCTACCGCCTTCTGTCTCGCGCGGGCCAGGTCGATCTCTCGCTTGGGCGCCTTCTGAGTCTTCTTCATGAAGCCGTGGAGCAGCACCATGGCGTCATCGTCAATGCAGAAGAACACGCGGTAGATGTTGCCATCCACCGAGGTCCGGACCTCGTAGAGGTCGTCTCCCATCACACCAACCAGCGGCTTTGAAACGGGCCATCTCCACTGCACCTTCTCGACGTCAGAGCCAATCTCCAGTCGCACCTCAGGGTCGAGACCCCTGAGCCACTCGCGGAC
>JBKJIA010000673.1:0-3530 GCA_046598735.1 Polyangiales bacterium | reverse complement strand
ACCGGCAGTCAGAAGAATGGCTACCAGTCGTGTAACTACAACGGAAATATGGGGACTCGGATCGGCAATGGTAACGATGACTGTATTTGCACAGGCATCGCCACGCTCGCAGACATGATGTCCAAGCCTTGGGGCTGCATGAATGGCAACGGCATTTTCTATGTCCGCAGCCGTACTAGGTTTGGCGACGTCATTGACGGGTTGTCCAACACCATTTTTGTGAGTGAAGTTCCCGACTCTGGCGGTAACGCTATGGCAGGATTCGGTGCAGGGTGTGACCGTCGCACCATGTTTTCCACTGGGGCGGACGCAAATCCGCCCACGGAAATGTCAGAATATTTGATCGCCGCGGAAGGTAATGATCCAATCAATGGTGGGGCTGAGGAAGCGGCCGGAAGCTGGCACACAGGCGGAGCGCAATTCGTTATGGGTGATGGTAGTGTCCAGTTCCTATCCGAGAACATGGACATGGCAACCTACCAAGCGATCAGTACGCGGGCTGAAGGCGAAGTTGCCAACATCCAGTAGTTCGAAATACAGCAGTTCGAAATACAGCAGTTCAAATCGAGAACCAGGAAAAAACAATCCCAATTGTGAGTTATCAAGTGAGTTGGAATCGGTTTGGTTGCATGTTGATCGTGGTTGGAATATTGATGTTCTTTCAACCGGGATGTGGTGGTCCTAGCGATCAGCCCGAACTCGGGCAGGTAACAGGAACCATCACATTAGATGGAAAACCCCTTAGCGGAACCGCTGTGGTCTTTCAACCAGACAATGGTCGTCCGGCTAAGGGAATTACAGATGCAGAAGGCAAGTACGAGCTCACGTACATTCGCCAAACGAAAGGGACCAAAGTTGGACCTAATCGTGTCGAGATTACACCGAGTGAAGACGGAGAGGTAGAGGAATCTGAAAATGCCGATGAGGAGAGCAAATCGGCTACAAAGCGATCCAACTCAGGGAAGCCGACGATTCCGGCGCGCTACAACGTCCGGAGCGAGTTGAAGGCAGACGTTAAAGCAGGCAAGAACACGTTCGACTTCCATCTTGAATCGTAGCGACGTGGCAGTGGTGTAAAGGGCAATGCCATCCCTCGTAAGCTTGACGAAAGTGTATTATCTAGGGGTGAGCACTAACCAACCACAACCCGAAATTCAGGAGCTTTTCGAACAACTGCCTCCGCATTTGAACGAGCGTAGTTGCTTGAGAGTGAGCGGTCAGCCAAACTTAAGCGGCGAATATGTTCTCTACTGGACACATCATGCGTTGAGAACCGATGAAAACCCAGCTCTTGAGGTTGCGATGCTACTGGCGGACCAACTCAGATTGCCATTAGTTGTCTACCAAGGCCTTTCCGATGAATACCGCTTTGCCTCCGATCGCCACCATACGTTTATCCTTGAAGCCGCGCGGGATCTTGAGGCCAAGTACGCGCACCTGGGAATCACCTACGCACTCCACGTAGCTCGGCTAGGGGCACGCACTCCACGATTGGCTCGTCTGGTGAAATCGTCGGCCCTTTTGGTGACAGACGATTTTCCCATTGAAGCGACCAGGGCGTGGACCGATCGGTTTGAGCAAGCCAATTGGTGTCCAATCGTACTTGTAGACACTGCCTGCGTAGTTCCTTCGCGCATCGTCGGACAAGCGTATGACCGAGCCTTCGCATTTCGAGATGCAACTGCGAAGCTCTTCCGCGAACGGGTGAACCGTCGGTGGCCCGATTGTTCTGTGAATAGCTCGCTCGCAACTTTCCCGGTGGAGTCATTGAGGCTAGGCGGACGAAGCATCGCGCAATTGATATCCCGGTGCAACATCGATCACTCCATCGGACCTGTCGCAGATACTCGTGGTGGTTCGGAGGCGGGATATGCTCGCTGGCAGGCCTTTCGGAAGTCCGGACTTCGCGAATATGCAAAGCGTCGAAACCAAATCGAAATCGACGGAGTCAGTCGGATGTCCGCCTACCTACACTATGGAATGGTCTCACCTTTCCGCCTTGCTCGGGAAGCTTCTGAGGACGGCGCTCAAAAGTATCTCGACGAATTGTTAATATGGCGTGAGCTGGCATATGCCTTCTGTCACTATCGCACGAATCTTGAAACCGATGCTAGTTTGCCGTCCTGGGCCGTTGCGACTCTTTCGGAGCATGTCAACGACCCAAGGAAACACCTGTCTTGGGAAACACTTGCGCGTGCGAAGACGGGCGAACGCTTGTGGGACGCAGCCCAACGCAGTCTGCTTAAACATGGAGAACTTCACAACAACGTCCGCATGACTTGGGGGAAAGCGATCCTCGAGTGGTCAAAGGATCATCGACAATCGCTTGAACGACTGATTGATCTCAATCATAGATATGCTCTCGATGGACGTGACCCTGCTTCGTACGGCGGGATACTGTGGTGCCTCGGGCAATTTGATCGTCCATTTTTTCCCGAACAACCCATCTTGGGCAGCGTACGGCCACGCCCGGTATTTATTCATACTGCCAGAACCAACGTCGAGGCTTACGAAAGAAAAGTGGCCAGAGCGGTGGCGCATCCATCACCTCGCATCGCCATGATTGGTACTGGGCTGGCGGGTCTCATGTGCAGTCGGATTCTGCATGACCAAGGACTTCAAATCAAGTGCTTTGAAAAATCACATCGAGCCGGGGGGCGCGCGTCGTCGCGAATCGTGGAAGGTGTGACTCAATTCGATCATGGAGCTCAGTATTTCACCGTACGCGAGCCGGCGCTGCGTCCCTATCTCGAATCTTGGTGCGCTGACAAATATGTTGGTGTATGGGACGGTCACATCGTCTCAATCGATGAACCAGGAGTGATTCGAGAAGTGGCCCCTGTGGATCGTTTCGTCGGAACCCCTAGCATGGAATCGCTGGGAAAGCATTTATCGACGGAGTTGTCTATTGAATTGGAAACAGAAGTCGCTGGAGTCCAAGGGGGACCGCATGGATTTTGGCTGCTCTCCACAACTGGTCGGAATCTAGGTGAGTTCGATATCGTTCTGTGGAATTGCCCACCACTTCAAACTGGAAAGCTTGTCCCTGCATTATGCGAGTGGCGCACGGAATTGGCCAAAGTTGACATGGTTCCGTGCTGGTCCGTTATGTTGGCTTTCGAAAATCGATGGGACGTTCCTTTCGATGGTGCCTTTGTCAATTGCGGGACGCTGGGCTGGATCGCTCGAGACTCAAGCAAGCCATCTCGCGCGAAGCTGACGGACACGTGGGTTCTGCATTCCACGGTGGCCTGGGCGAAGGAGAATCTGGACATTTCAAAAGAAGCGGCAATATCTGGCCTAATGCAAGAGGCGGAGAGAGCGACTAACCAAAAGATGCCGGAGCCGTGCCTGACAAGGGCTCATCGTTGGCTCTATTCTCGCCCAGCGGAATCTTTAGCGCAAGCGGCTCTTTGGGATGAAGCCAATCGATTGGGCGCATGTGGAGACTGGTGTGGAGGTCCGCGCGTTGAGGGCGCATTGAAAAGCGGCTCTTTGGGATGAAGCCAATCGATTGGGCGCATGTGGAG
>JBKJIA010000624.1:0-5386 GCA_046598735.1 Polyangiales bacterium | reverse complement strand
CACACAGAGTCGAGGGTGGCTGAGCGGGTGGAGCGGGACTGCGGGATTCAACGTAGACTTAATGATCTCGGGAGTTTCTGACTTAGCCCATCGCAATCACTTGCTAGAGCAACTGAGCAGGCTTGCAGGCGTGGCGCACGTGCGAGGAGTCTACCTCCGCGACGGTCTTGCGAAGTTTGCGGTGAACGGCAAGGGGGAGGGCGAGCTAAGCATGCTAGCGACCGCAATCGAGCAAAGCGATCTCGCTCTGCGCGTCACTCGCGAGGCGGGCCAGACAATTCATGCACAGGTAGATACCGCGAAGGCCGATGCGCTAGCGGCCGTCTTATACATCGAACTGCCGGGCCCCAGCGATGTCGCGCGGGGCCTCATCGCAGAGGTCGCACCCGACATCATGCAAACGGCGCTTCGCAACCTTCGCTATCTCAGTCCCATCCACTCGCTTCCACTCGTTGGCGGACCCCGTGCCCCCGAATCGATAGCGAAACTCGTACGCAAGCCCGGCCATGCGGACGTTCTGCTAGTCGTTGCAGCGCGCGTGCGCCGGGTCGGTGGCGTGTGGACGTCGCAGCTGAGAGTATCGGACGCTTCAGGCTTTGCGATAGGTCAGGCCGTCGCCAGCGGCGCTGACATCGTGGGCGCGATTGAGGGCTCGGCCCACCTCCTCGACGCGGCGCTACTGGCCGCCTTCGCTAAACCGGAGGTACGAAGACGCATTGGCTTGCACGAACGAGGCAGCAAGATTGGCTCGCCTAACCTCATGGTCGTGGAACGATTTCAAGTGCGAGGCGAACGCGATGGACTGCTCGACTTGCGCAACGCCAGCGCTTCCGCTCTGTCTGACTGCTCAGTCGACCTCAAGGTTGCCGGCATATCGGCGGGTAGTCTGCCGGTACCGGACTTGCTACCCGGAACCATCCAAACGGTCCCGCTTTCTTTTGCCTCGTTACCGCGGGGGGTCGAGGACGAGCCTTATACTAATGTGAGTGCCACCATCCACTACCGCGTAGGCGAGACCTACGGTGACACTCAAGCCCAGGCCGTTTGGACGCGCGAGGTAAGGCAGCCCGATCCGCCCGCAACGACGAAACAGCGAGCCAATCCAGACTCCGACGCTTACCTTCGGATTACGCAGCAGGGCGTTGCAGCAAGCCGTGCGGGGAACTGGCAAACAGCCAAAACGCTTTTCACCGAGGCACACAAGCTACGGCCCACAGCTCGTACGCTACGTGCGCTAGGGATGGTGAGTTTCGACCTCGGTGACTACGCCCAGGCCGACGGTTACCTGCGCGAAGCACTGGCTTCGAAGGTGCTGGCACTAACACCGATGATGCGGGATCAGGTGCGCGACCTGCTCGAGCGCACCAGAATGGAATTGCGGAGCACGAAGCCATCCGGGCTGTCTAGGCCCGGCAGCGGATAGGCCCATTGACGCGGGGACGGCACGCAGTGGGTGCAGCCCGGTGGGCGTCAAACCTCCACTTGGGGTGAACCTACATCATCGCTCGGGCCGTTCTTTGGTAGCCTGGCTGTGCGTAGGCCTCCGCGACCCTCCATCGCTCCCAGAAAGGCATCCCGAATGTTCACCGCCAGTCGGTTGACGACGTTATTTCTTGCGCTCGCAATGGCAGCCGGCTGCGGCGACGAGCATG
The DNA here is from genome assembly GCA_046598735.1 of Polyangiales bacterium. Classification (GTDB taxonomy): domain Bacteria; phylum Myxococcota_A; class Polyangia; order Polyangiales; family DASUME01; genus DASUME01. The sequence continues at coordinate 3,734 of JBKJIA010000624.1, read as the reverse complement.
GCGCCAAAATCCAAGGCGCCACGGAGCAGAGCGCGAGCGTGGGCTCCATTGTCAGTGGCCTTACGGTTGCAGACTGTCCAGCGGGCTCTCGCATCATCGAGGGGACGGCCGGCCCGGATCGACTGGTTGGCACCTCGGGCGTGGATTGCCTTCTCGGCTGGGGCGGCGACGACACGCTCTACGGCTACGGCAGCAACGACTTCCTCGTCGGCGGTGATGGCAACGACTTGATCTACGGAGGCGGCGGCAGTGATGCCGTATATGGCGGGCCCGATGCCGATGTGATCCACGGCGGCGCAGGCAACGACCTACTCCATGGAGATGAGGGCGATGATGTCCTCGACGGCGACGCCAACGCCGATCAGGTGTGGGGTGGAGCAGGCGATGATGTGCTCTACGGCGACAATGGCAACGACGCGCTGTACGGAGACGCGGGCGATGATGCCCTGATAGGCGGCGCGGGCACGAACACCTCGGACGGCGGCGCCGGCATCGACGCGTGTTCCGGTGCCAATTGTGAGAAACCCGCACTAGCGCTCAGCGGCTGCACCGAAGACAGTCAGTGCACGAGCGAACAGCACTGCATCGTGGATGTTGGCCTGTGCCTGGGCTGCGTGTCGGATCAGGACGGGGATAGCGTTTGCGATAGTCAAGACGGTTGTCCAAACGACCTTGCCAAGGTTGCTCTCGGCGTCTGCGGCTGCGGAGTCAGCGAAAACGACCGCGACGCTGACGGTACACCTGACTGTCTCGATGCTTGCCCGGACGACGCGGCCAAAACGGCTGCCGGCGTTTGTGGTTGCGGAGCTCTGGATGTCGACTCCGACATGGACGGCACCCTCGATTGTCAGGATGCGTGTCCGACGGACGCCACCAAGCTCCTGCCCGGTGCCTGTGGTTGCGGCGCGGCGGACATCGACAGTGATGGCGATGGCTTGCTCGACTGTGTCGATTCCTGTCCGGAATCGGACAACTCGATCGACGAGAACGCGAACGGTGAGCCTGATGGTTGCGAGACACCCGTCGGCTGCACCTGGGAGACAGTAGGCCGGGGCGTGCATCGTGGGGATGCGTTCGTCAGCGGCGAGGAAAGCATCGCGCAACTTGCTGGCATCACCTGCATCACGGGCGCGCTGAACGTGCAGGGCAATTTCCCCAACCTAGCGGGTCTGGAGTCTCTGACCGCGGTGGCGGGTGCGCTCTGGATCTACGGCAACTACATGCTCGAAAGCTTGGAGGGCCTCGATGGGCTTACATCCGTCGGCGGGCTTTTTGTGTTGGGCAACGACGGGTTCACTTCCTTGAGCGGACTTGACGCACTCACCTCCGTGGAGGGAACCGTCAGTATCCAGATGAACACGTCGCTCGAGAGCCTCGCCGGGCTCGCCGGCCTTCGCCTCATTGGCGGCATGCTCTACATCACCGACAATGCGCAGCTGCGCGATATCACCGCTCTATACAACCTTGCCGGGCCTGCACCGCTTCCCTATGGCTGGCTCACGATCTCGAACAATGCTTCGTTGCCTGCCTGTCAGGGATGGAGGCTGTCCGAGATTCTTGGCGCACCCTGCAGCTACTCCAGCGTTTGCGAGAACAACACGGGCACTGGCTCCTGTGGTGAGCTTCCCCCCGACTTTGCATGCGTTTATGGGGCATCGGGTCCAGGGGTGTGGCAAGGCGACCTGTGGATTAGTCCGTATCATTCGCAGCCACTCTCGGGTGTCACCTGCGTAACAGGCAGCGTGATCATCACCAACACCTCGCTCCAGGATCTGAGCGCGCTCGGCACGCTACAGCAGATCGGAAGCAACCTAGACATCCGCGACAACCTCGCATTGCGGAGCCTGAACGGTCTGGAGAAGCTGACTCAGGTCGGAGGACAGCTGCAGATCGACAACAATCCTGCACTTGCGGATGTGGCCGCTCTTGCTCACCTGAATCGCATTGGCGAAAGCTTACCGCCTTACTTCTACATGGCTCCCGTCAGCATCAAGAACAACGCCTCACTCGCTCAGTGCGACGCGTGGACCATCGCAGGGCGTACTGGCCGCAGCTGCGTGCAGTCTGGAACCCAGGATGCCAATTGCTCCAACAACACAGGCACGGCGAGCTGCCCCCTGTTGCCTGCCGACTTTGAGTGTGTGGCAGGAGCTAAGGGGCCTGGCGTGCACGACGGTACGCTCAATGTGTTCTCGAATCCAGAGGTGTTGAGTGGACTGCACTGCGTCACGGGTAGTCTATACATCGACCACCAGAGCAACCTTAGTAGCCTTAGCTCACTGCAGAAGGTGGGTGGGAGCCTGAATCTTTGGGAGAGCAGTGCCCAGAACGTCGATGGGCTGGCGAATCTTACCGAGATCGGACTCGGGCTGTGGATTCAAGGCAACCAAGGGCTCGAAAGCCTGGCTGGCCTCAGCCAACTGCGGAGCCTCGGCGCTCGTTCTTCTTGGATCAACCCACTGCAGATTAGCAACAATCCTTCTTTGCCCGCATGCTGGGTGTGGATGATCGAAGGGAATACTGGCGCACGATGCCGCGCTGGCAACTACGAATGCCTCAACGGCACCACAGGTAGCTGCGGTGAGCTCCCGGCCGACTTTGCTTGCATCCCGGGCGCGCAGGGGCCCGGCGTCTACGACGGCTCCGTGTTCGGCTCTGGCTATGATGCTGCACGTTACTCCGGCATCACGTGCGCCACGGGCGACGTCTATGTCGATAGCGCGCAGACGTCTGTCCTGCAGTCGCTGCAGAAGGTCGGAGGCAATCTCTGGGTCCTCCCGAGCGACGGAGCAGACAATCTGGATGATCTCGCGCGACTCACCCACGTTGGGGGAACACTCAGCATCGAATACAACGACTCGATCGCGGACCTAAGTGGACTCTCTGCATTGCGCGACACTGGACTCAACATCCATCACAACGCGCAGCTGCCTGGCTGTTGGGTATGGGGCCTGCTCCAAGACACCGGCAACTACATCGTGGGTTACGCCTATGCCAACGACGGAACCATGGGCTGTGGCACCTTGCCGGAGGATTTCGCCTGCGTGCCTGGTGCCAAGGGCCCTGGCGTCTACGACGGCGACGTGGAGGAGTGGAATCCATCCGATCTCGGTGGCCTCACCTGCGTAACGGGAAACCTTACGATCAGGTGGTCCGGTTCCACTGACCTCACGCGCTTCGCGGACCTACAACGCGTGGGTGGCGCGCTTCGCATCGAGGACAACTACTACCTGACTTCGCTCGCTGGACTGGAGCAGCTCACCGAGGTGGGCGCTTCCCTGAGCATTTCCAACAATGCTGCCCTGGAGAGCCTTGCAGGCCTAGCCGGGCTGACGACCTTGGGTAGTACCCTCGATCCGGCCGCTGACGCCTTGTGGATCGCTGGCAACGCTGCCTTGCCCGCATGTTGGCCGGCCGTGATCGAGCAGCAGACAGGGGCCACGTGCGGTGGCCAAACCGCCTGTGCCGACAACGCGGGCCAAGGCAGCTGCTCGCCATAAGCGGCCTTCAATCACCTATCTCGTGGAATACGAATGGCACGCTGTCACAAAAGGGTATGCGCTTCGCATGGTTAGGCGGGCGTTGCACTGCTGTTCCCATGCGACCTTACGGTTATGTCCCGAGACAAGGGCAAGCATGCGTGACCCATTACCAGGCCGACCTGGCCGCAGTGAGGGCACGGCGAGAGCCTGATCGTAAGCAGCGAAGGCGATGCCCGCGGCGCCCATGTGGAG
>JBKJIA010000542.1:0-23478 GCA_046598735.1 Polyangiales bacterium | reverse complement strand
CGCGACCGTGGCCCGCTCGACCACAGCTCGCACGGCTTCCGCCACGGGCACGTCAGCCCGCGAAAGCGCGATACGAAACAGGCTCTCGATCAAGGGCTGCACGACGTAGTTCATGCCTCAGGTAAAAGCCTCAGGTTAGGCATGCGGAATATACTTATAACGCTAGGGGCGCCAGCTAATATTGCAACAGCGTGCCGTCGCGCGTTGCACGCCGCACCGCCCGCGAAAACGCGAACAAGCTCACTGGCACCAGCACGAGCGCGTAAACAGCGAGCACGAGCGCGTGGAGGAGCACGTCCGAAAAGCCCTGTCCCTGAAGCAGCACTGCGCGCACTGCCTGGCTTGCGTGCGTAATCGGCAGCAGCTGGGCCACCGCCCCCAGCCATTTCGGTAAGATCGTGATCGGGTAGACCACACCCCCGAGCAAGAAAAACAACACCGAGACGATGGGCCCTACAGGGTCACCGCGCTTCCATACCATCACGAAGCTTGCAGACAAGATACCCATCGCCACGAAGATCGAAGTCGTCAAAACGATGAGTAAAAGCGCGAGCAGCAAGCTGCCCTTGATCGGAATGCCATACAGCAACGCACCGCCACCAATGAACAAGGTAGCCGAGCAGGTAGACCATAGAAACGACCAGGCCGAGGACGACAACACCAGCACCGGCACCGACACCGGTGTCATCAAAACGGACTCGAGGGTGCCCATGGTCTGCTCGCCGCGCACGGCGCCCGCAAAGCTTCCGTAGCTCGCCATGAAGAAGTTCATCAGGCCCACGCCCACGACAGAAAACGGCAAAAATCCGCCATATTCACGCGTGCTCTCGATGTTGCCGATAAGCTTGGCCGGCAGATACAACACGAGCAGCGGGAAGATGGCCGTGCCCACACGCAGGAGAAAATCAAAACGATAGCTCGTGGCCATCGTTGAATCGCGGGCCAAGAATGCCCAACACACGCGCAGGCCTGGCATCATGCGGACTGCCTCGCTTCGATGATCTCGAGCACCTGCATCAGTCCAAAGTGCTCCGTATCGCAGGCCAAGATTTGCAGCGAGGCGTCGCAGCAGGCCGCCACGAGCTCGTGCAGCCGCTGATCGCCCACGCGTCGTTTCAGCCGCAACCGCGCCGTTCCGTCCGTTTCTTTCGTAAGCTCGAGCGCACCCAAGCGCGCGCGCCGCGCGTCGAGCCACGCGCTGTCAGGCACGCTGCGCAACAGTAAGGTGACGGACTCTTCGCCCAAATACTTATCGCGCAGTGCGGGCAACGTAGCGCACTCGATCAAGCGACCGCGGCTCAAGATCGCCACGCGCTGGCACAAAGCCTCGACTTCCGCGAGATTGTGCGTGGTGATCAAGACCGTCTGTTCCGGCGAGCGCGAGGCCCAGGTGCGAATCACTTGCCTGAGCGCCGCGGCCGAAATTGGATCCAAGCTACGCGTAGGCTCGTCGAGCAACAGTAAGGGTGGATCAGTCAAGAGCGCGCGCACGATCGCAAGTCGCTGCTTGTTGCCGGTCGAGTATTCTTGAAACGGACGCTCTACCACTTCGGACAGCTCGAAGGTCTGCACGAGCTCGGCGATGCGACGCGCGCTTGCCACGTCATCGAGCCCTTGCAAGCGCGCAAAAAACTGTAAGTTCTGATACCCGCTCAGCCGATAGTAGAAACTGCGTTCATCGGCGCTGACGAGTCCGACCTTACGCTTCACTTCGCGAGCGGCGCGCATCGTATCGTGCCCGAACACGCTGACGTGGCCTTCCGTCGGCTCGAGCAAACCGCACGTGCTCTTGATCAACGTCGTCTTACCTTGTCCGTTGCGACCGACGAGACCGAACACCTCGCCAGGCTCGACCGTCAGGCTCACGTCGCGCAGCGCTTCGACCACGTCCGGCCCTTTGCGCCGCAAAAGACGACGCAGACCAGGCAGCGGCCGGGTGAAGCGTTTGGATACGTGAGTGATTTCGATAGCGGGGGCGGCCATGGGATCGGGACGTCACACGGCCAGTTGCCGCTCGACGAATGCTACCAGCTCCGGCAGCCGCGCAAGGTCGCGAGGTCGTCGTAGAGCAAAAACAGGCACGCGCTCAGCGATGCTCGCGGCCATCTGCATATGAGGCCCCAGGCCGACGCTGGGAATCAACGCATTGACCGCGTACGAATGGCGCAGCAGCTCCATCATCGCGTCGCGTTTTGCCAGGCGCTCGGCTGCGAAGCTGTCACCCGCAGCGAGCACGAAAATTCGATCGAGCCGCACCGCCTCACGCGCAAATCTTTCCGCGTGCTTGGAGCGTTTGTCGATCTCGGAATGCACGAGCGGGTAGGCCTCGGGGTCATCGCCCATGCCGCGCAGGCTATCGGGAAACACGCGCAGCCGCGGAAAACCTGGCCGCACGCGCACGATATCTTCGGCCCACGCGATCGCCCCCAAATCGTCGGACACGAGCGTGTGCCCATGGGCGTAAAGTGCCGCGCCCGCGGTCGACTTGCCTTCGCCCGACACGCCGACGAAAGCGACGCAGCGCCCGCCCACATCGATCACGCTAGCGTGCAGCGTGAACAGACCGCGTCGCCACAAGATGGGCGCGAGCACCGGACCGAGCAGCGCATGCCGCACAATCGCCGGGTCGGCCGTGGGATCGGCATCGACCAAAATCTGCGCGTCACCACGCACGACAAAACGCCCCACACCTTCGTAGGTGCAGAGCGTTTCCTGCGAGCTTCCTCGAAACTCAATCCAGCTTGTGACGCCGTCTTGGGGACTTACGCCCGGTTCGATCGACTCGACGCGGATTTCGACGTCGGGTGAGTCAAACTCGGCCCGAAGAAACTCTGGGAACTCGAACTCACAACGGACCTTGAGCCCGTAGGCGACATAATCATGTGCCATGCGGGATTGGGGTTCCGAACCTGAGCTCAGCTACCGAAGTCTTTTTTGCCGAGGAAGAAGCACGCGGTCTGAGCGTTGGTGCCCTGGCTACCCAAGAATTCGTTGCAACCGCCGCCGGTGAAACCGGTGACCTGCTCTACCGAACCGTGGGCCGTTACGCGGGGCTTGCTGTACTGCTTCTTTGATTGCTGCATGGTGGAACCATCCTCTCACATTTAATTAGGGGTCACAACCCTGAGCCAAGATTGTCACACTTACCCACATCGGGGCCGGTGATGAACAATGACTCTGCAACACCTGTACCAGCAAGTTGGCTCACCCCAAACAGCCGGTTTTATACCCCCGCAAGAGCCGTGTCACCCTCGATCCGACTCATAACGTCGGCTAGCGAACCAAACGGGACCGGTGGCTGCTGGCAACTGCAGTAGCCAGGGACCACCCGATATGCCACCAAGTCCCCAGCTGGCGTCACAGTGAGACATTGCTGCGCGCGAGCCAGGCGCCCAGTGTTACAGCAGTCCACAGGTCGAGCAAGCGGCCGGGCGCGTTGCCAGCACGAACCCGGGGCAGATCGCGTTGCATAGCGTCAAGGTCCGCGAGCCCATCGAGTGGAGAGGGCCGCAGGGCGAGCACCTCGTTGACGCGGTTGCCGTTGCGCTCGAAGAGCTGACGCCGAAAGTTTTCGCCCCATACGGACTTCGAAACACGGCCGCAAATCGCCGGGGGAACGATGCCGTTGAAGGCGCGACGTTGAATCAGGCGATCCCAACCGTTGTTGAGACGTTGCTCGGGCGGCAGCGCCAGGCACAGCTCGATCATGCGACGATCAAAGTAAGGATGACGGTGATCGACGCCAAAAGCGGCTGCGATCTTGTCGTGAACTTCGAGATAGAACGGCATGAGCGGCGCTTCGATGGCACGGGTGTGCTGCGCGCGAAAATCGAGGGACTGGCGCGCGTCGCTGCGCGCCCGTTCGACTGCGCCTTGCGCAAAGCCCGTTTTAGCGGCGAATTCGGGCAATAAATAGCCGTGACGGGCGCGTTTGGGAAAGAGCGCATGACTGCCTGCACGCAGCCGCTCGACGCTCGGCGCAAAGGCCCACTCCTGCAGCATGTAACGGTAAGGTACCTCGGTGCGCTTGTGCAGCGCGCGCAGCTCCCGCGTGAGGCGGCGCACGCGGCCGCTCAACAACAGATCACTCAGGAAAAACCAGCCGTGCTCGACCACGGTGTCGCCGTCTAAGCCGTCGAGCACCACGCGCACGTTGCGCTCCGCGGTAAGCTTGGCGAGCGCGGTGTAGATGAAGAGATTGGGCGCGTGAAAGGGCTCGTCCAGCAAGCTGTGAATGTCGTCGAGGTCGTCGAGCGGGCCGATGCGATCGGCGCGCATGGTGTGGAGAGCGATGCCGCCCTCGGCTTCGTGCAGGGCGAGCCATGAGGCTTCGTCGATCTCGGGAAAGTCCGTAAAAAGGGCAGAAAAGCAGGGTACCGCCTGCGCTGGTGCGAGACGCTTGAGCATGGCGACCACGCCCGACGAATCGAGGCCACCGCTGAGCATGCACGAGGTCTCACCGCGCGAGCGGGCGCGTGTGCGCACCGCCGCTTCGAACGTGGCGCGAAAGGCTTCGATGTAGGCGCCCGTGTCCGGCAAGGAGAGTGCGCGCGAGCCATCGAACGCGAAGTAGCGACGCAGCGTGACGCGCGTGCGGTCGGCAATGAGCACGTGCGCTGGGGGAAGGCGCTGAATGCCACGATAAAACGTGCGCGAGGTATCGACGAACACGCGCGCCAAATACTCGGCAATGCGCAGCTGATCACCACGCCGCTCAAGGGCTGGGTCGGCAAACAGGGCGCTCGCCTGCGATGCAAACAGCAACTTGCCCGCGACTTCTGCGTAGTAGAGGGCACGCACGCCATACACGTCCCGGGCGAGCATCAGCTTTTGGGCCCGGCCATCCCACAACGCGAAAGCAAAATCGCCTTCCAAGTGGCTGACGCAATCTTCACCCCAGCGCGCATAGGCCGCGGCGATCAAAGCCTCGTCGCTCAGATTACGTGGTAAGTCGTCGCCCAAGGCTGCGAACAAAGCCTCGCGGTAATCGAGCCGCACATCCGCCACAAGCGTAAGGTCTTGCTGCCCGTCGAAGAATACTGGGAGCTGCTGCTCGGCTTCGGGCGTCACCCAGAACGAACGGGCACCGAGCAAGCACGGACCACGTACGGCGTGACCCACGGCATCAGCCGGGCGACGACTCAAGCTCAGGTTCATGCGCGCCCCAAGCTCCGGATCGATCGGCGCAAGCGAGCGTGAAAAGGCGCCAAAAATAGCGCTCATTTGCCCAACCTCGTCAGCGAAGGCAGCGGCGGAAAGGCCACGAAACGGTGCATGTCGTCAAGCTCACCCACGACTGTACGGCCTTCACATTCGACCCAGGCGTGGGCTTCGACCTTACCTTGGGTGTCACGCGCCACGCCGACCTGAATCTGCGATGGATAGCCGTAGCGATGCAGTAGGAGGTGCGCGGTGTACGCGTTCGGCAAGCATTTGTATTCGCCCGGCACGTAGCGACCGGCAATGCGCACCGACCATACGATCTGATCGATACTCGGCCGGTTGCCAGGTGCGACAGCCGCGAAAACCGGGGTCTCACTGCGCTCGAGCAGCCTGCGCCAACGCTTGAACGGCATCAGCTGCTGCATGGCGTGAACGCACGGCAGCAGAGCTGCGGCCTCGGCCAACAACCTGCGCTCGCTTCTGGAGATCTTTCTGACTCTATGGAGCGCCCACCGCAGCGGAAACATCGATGAGCCCCTTGTTTTCGAGGTCGTTCAAGAGCTCGAGCACGTCGCGCTCGCACTCGGGCGCGCTGACCTCGTAATCTGCTGAAATCGAGGTGCAGATGGCGGATACCCGGATGGGCTTTTGCACAAGACCCCACACGCTGGCGGCCACCTCATTGAGCCCGAAGTATTCGCCGGCCTCCACCCCGAGTACCACGGCCTCTCCCCCGAGCTCCGTGGAGACTTGATTCTTGCTTGCCACCACTGTGCTTGCGAGGGTCACCGAGTTCTTCGCCATGCCCGCCCTTCCCTGGCCCACGCCCGTGATGCCTCGCGCAGCATAGCAACGAAAGCCCGGAACGTGAGCGCGGCCACAGCGTACAATGGGCCGCATGAAGATTCTCGTTACTGGCGGCGCCGGCTTCATCGGGTCCAATTTCCTGAACCTGTTGGTACCGCGCCATCCCGAACATCATTTCATCAACGTTGATGCGCTCACTTACGCCGCGAATCTGCGCAATCTGGAGGCGATTTCGCGCGTCAGCAACTACGCCTTCGAACGGTGCGACATCGCCGAGTTCGACGCAGTGATGGCGCTGTTCGAGAAGCACAATCCCGACCTAGTCGTGCATTTTGCGGCCGAAAGTCACGTAGATCGCAGCATCTCGGGGCCGCGCGCCTTCATTCGCGCGAACATCGAGGGCACCTTCAATCTGCTCGAAGCCTGTCGCGCGCACTGGGAGCCTGGCCAAGGTCTGTTGCATCACGTGAGCACCGACGAGGTATACGGTTCACTCGGCGATAAGGGACTGTTCACGGAAGAGACGGCCTACGATCCGTCGAGCCCCTACTCCGCATCCAAGGCGGCGAGCGATCACCTGGTGCGCGCCTACATGCGTACCTTCGGCTTGGCCGCCAAGATCACGAACTGTTCGAACAACTACGGGCCGCTGCAGTTTCCGGAAAAACTTATCCCGTTGATGATCTCGAACTTGCTCGACCGTAAGCCCCTGCCTGTCTACGGCAAGGGCACGAACGTGCGCGACTGGCTGTACGTGACGGATCACTGCGAAGCGATCTGGACGGTGATTCAAAACGGTAAGGTCGGCGAGACGTACAACATCGGCGGCCACAACGAGCAGAAGAACATCGACGTGGTGTACATGCTTTGCAAAATCGTAGCAAAGCTGACCAAGACGCCCGAGACCGAGCTTTTGGCGTTGATTACCTATGTGACCGATCGCCCGGGCCACGATCAGCGCTATGCGATCGACGCCACGAAGGTTGCAAACGAGCTTAGTTTCAAGCCCCAGGAGACATTCGAAACCGGCCTTGAAAAGACCGTGCGCTGGTATCTCGACAACCCGACTTGGATCCAAGAGGTCAAGTCAGGCGACTATCGTAAGTGGATCGAGCAGAACTACAGCGCCCGCTAGATGCCAAGCCGTGCGGCGCGTTCGCGTGCCCGTACGCTGCACATACGCTCCGCATGTATAGGGCACCCCTCATGAGTAAGGATTGATCGATGACGAAGAAGGGCATCATTCTCGCCGGCGGCTCAGGCACCCGGCTGCATCCTTTGACGATCGCCGTGAGCAAGCAGCTCATGCCGATCTACGACAAGCCCATGATCTACTACCCCCTCAGCACGCTGATGCTGGCGGGCATTCGCGATGTGCTGGTGATCACTACGCCGCATGATCACCCGCAGTTCAAGCACTTGCTTGGCGATGGTAAGGCCTGGGGCATGAACATTTCGTACGCCATACAGCCGAGCCCGGATGGCTTGGCGCAGGCGTTCATCATCGGTCGCGATTTCATCGCGGGCGACCCTTGCGCGCTCGTGCTCGGGGACAACATCTTCTACGGTCACGGGCTACAGGGCTTGCTGAGCGACGTCAGCGCGCGCACGTCGGGCGCCACCGTATTCGGCTATTACGTGTCCAATCCCGAGGCTTACGGTGTCGCGGAGTTCGATGCGAACGGTAAGGTCATCGGTCTCGAAGAGAAGCCTACGGATCCCAAGAGCAACTATGCCGTGACGGGACTGTACTTCTACGACGGTCAGGTTTCAGATTTTGCGGCCAAGCTGAAGCCCAGTAAACGTGGCGAGCTCGAGATCACGGACCTGAATCGTGTGTACTTGGAGCAGGGCACGCTGCGATTGGAGTTGCTCGGACGCGGCTCGGCCTGGCTTGACACGGGCACCCATGATTCGCTGATTCAGGCCGCAAACTTCATCCAGACCATTCAGCAACGTCAGGGTCTGCAGGTCGCCTGTCCGGAGGAGATCGCATTTACCAAGGGCTGGATCGATCAAACCCGTTTGCTTGCACTGGCGGAGCCGCTCAAAAAGACGGGTTATGGGCAATACCTGATCGAGCTCATCGAGCGGGGAAGCTGAGATCACACCATGAAGATCACGCCGCAGCGCATTGCCGACTTACTGTTGATCGAGCCGCAAGTCTTCGGAGACGAGCGCGGCTTCTTCAAGGAGACCTTCCACGCAGCGCGCTACGCCGAGGCGGGCATGCGCGAGCCATTCGTGCAGGACAACCTTTCGCGCTCCAAGCACGGCATCTTGCGCGGCATGCATCTTCAGCATCCGTACGCACAAGGTAAGCTCGTCTCGGTGGTCGAGGGCTCCGTGTTCGATGTAGCGATCGACGTGCGCGTGGGCTCGCCCACGTTCGGCCAATGGGTCGGGGTGGAGCTGTCGGCCACCAATCATCGCCAGTTGTATGTGCCGCCCGGCTTTGCCCACGGCTTCTGCGTGACGAGCGAGAGCGCGTTGTTCTCTTACAAATGCACGGAGCTCTACCATCCAGAGACCGAGCTTGGGATTTCGTACAACGACCCTGAGCTTGCGATCGCGTGGCCCGTGCAAGACCCACTGGTGAGCGCCAAGGATGCCGTGTATCCGCGCCTGTCCGAGCTTGATCAAAGTAAGTTGCCTCGCTACGTGGGAGCCGCTCGATGAAGCCGCGCTACTTACTGATCGGGGATCGCGGCATGCTCGGGCGAGCCTTCCATGAACTGTTCGCGCGCGAGGGCATTGAAGTCAAGGGGCTTGACCTTCCCGAAATCGACATCGCCGACGCGGCACAGGCCGATGCGGCCGTCGCTGCCACTTACACGGCGGTTATCAACTGCGCGGCGTACACCAACGTGGATGCCGCAGAAGCCGCTGAGCCGGCCGCCTTGCGCGCCAATGGCGAGGGACCGGCACGGCTTGCCGCGGCCTGTTTGCGCGTGGGCATCCCGCTTGTTCACTTCAGCACCGACTACGTGTTCGCAGGCGACGCGAGCACGCCTTATCGTACTGACGAACCACTCGCCCCGCTCGGAGCTTACGGTCGTACCAAGGCGGCGGGCGAAATCGCCATCCGCGAAAGCGGCGTGCCGCACTTGATCTTGCGTACGAGCTGGCTGTACGCGCCCTGGGCCAACAACTTCGTGCGCACGATTGCCAAGCTGTCGAAGGAGCGTGACAGCCTGCGAGTCGTCAACGACCAACGCGGGCGGCCGACCAGCGCGGAGCATCTCGCCAAGACGACGCTTGCGCTGTTGCGACAGAACGCGCGCGGCACCTTGCATGTGACCGACGGCGGCGAATGCACGTGGTTTGATTTTGCGACCGAGATCGTAAGGATTGCGGGGCATGCGTGCGTGGTATCGCCGTGCAGCACTGCGGAGTTTCCGCGACCGGCCAAGCGGCCTGCCTACAGCGTGCTCGACCTCAGCGAGACCGAACGTCTAGTAGGCAAGCTACTTGACTGGCAGACGAATCTTGCGGACGTGATGGGTCGCCTCGAGTAGCGCTAAGCAGACCTTCCCGTGGTGTCTATGGGGTGTGTCGCTTTTTTGGCCCACTGTGGCGGCACTGTTAGTTTTCCGCCTGCGTCCACGTGGGATGCGCGCCGACTTACGGTTGGCGGAGCCGGGCTTTGGGAGCCCACTGAGGAATACCAACATGCGTAATCGAAAGGTCTTGCTAGGCCTGGTCTGCCTGCCGTGCCTGGCCGCGAACACGGTGCTGCTGAGCACAGCTCATGCAGATCGACGCACGGGCTTGAGCGGCAACTTGCTGATTCAAGATGCCGATGACGTCTTTCCGTTTCCCCAGCACGCGGTTACGCATCGCAACATGATTCGCCTTGATTACGGCCCGGGCGCTGGCCCGAATGCGGCCGTGGGCCGCAGCGGCAACGGCGTGATGACGCTCGGCGATGAAAACTCAGCTTACGGTGTTGCGCTGCACCGCGGCGATCTGCTCAGCCCCGACATCGTCGGACAGAGTCAGGAGCTCGTGTGGCTGAGCGGCGTTGGCAATCCGTTTGGAGGTTCCGATTTTGCGAACTTGTTCACCGGACCTGCCACACCGCAAGCAGGCGGTGCGGGTGGCGCGACCTTACCCGCAACCGTGTTCGATCTGTTCTACGCCCGCACCATGGGCAACAATCTATTCGGCTTGCGCCTCGGCATGGGACGCGGCGTGAACGCGGTCACCGTCGATGGCGACACGACCAAGGCTGCACAGACCACCATCGCCGCGCAGGTCGGCTACAGCATCCTGCCACCCCAAGGCCTGCGCCTCGATTTGTCCGGGAACGTAGTGTTCGCACGGGCCAAGGTCACCGACGCTGGGGACGATGTTGCCGACGGCATGGATATTCGGCTGGGTTTGCTCGGTCGCGGTTACTACCCGATCAACGCTGTGCTCGACATTGGATTCTTGGCCAATATTTCGGCAGAGAACGAAACCAGCAGCAGCGACGCAGATGATGCATCGAGTAACGATCTGGATCTTGGCTTGATGGCGGGCGTCGGCCCCTCGATCAATCTTGAGCGCGCCAAGGTTGCAGCCTACGGCGGCCTCTTCCTCGGCTTCAATCAGCACGAGCCGAACGACGACACGGACGACGACGAGGTCAGTAAGATCTCCTTCGCCGCACCGATGGTAAACATGGCCACAGAAGTCCAGTTGCTTGACTGGTTGTACTTTCGTACGGGCGCCCAATACACCTGGGGCCTGACGCGCGCGGGCTACAAGGTCGACGGCGCCGACGGACCGCTGGACGCCTCGGAGAAGGCCACCGCGAGCTCGTTCGGATGGACCGCGGGTCTAGGCGTCAAGAAAGACAACTTCAGCTTCGATGGGGTCGTGACGAACGGCTTCGTAACGGGGGGCCCGAACTTCATCGGTGGCACGGCGCCTGGCTTCCTCGCGATGGCTTCGGCCACCTACCGCTTCGGCGACGTGTTGTCAGGCGAAGGCACTGCACCGCAAGAAGCTGTCGCTGTCGAAGAGCCTGCGCCCGTGCCCGCTGAGCCGCCGCCTGCACCCGAGCCCGAGCCTGAGCCTGACCCCGCGCAGGAGACCGAAGCTGCGCCCGCGCCCGCGCCCGCGCCCGCGCCCGCAGTGGATGGATCTGCAACCGGCACGACCACTCAGTGAATGGCGCTGGTCTCTTCGAGCTCTTTGCCGCTGGTTTCCGGCAACTTGGTAAGGATCAGCGCGAGCGCGAACAGGGGAAAGACCGCCGTGCACGCTACCGCCGGACCATAGCCGAAACGTTTCGCGGCAAAGCCCACAGCCAGCGGGCCCAAGATGTAGCCAATGCGGCCGAGCAAGTTGTTCGACCAAGCGTAAGCATCCGCGCGCAGCTCGGTGGGGAAGAGCTCGAGTGTCAGCGACGTGAGCACGGGTAAGCACGCACTCGAAGCGAAGATCCCGCCCGTCAATCCGATGGTAAGCAGCCAATAATCGTGGGCAAGGTAAGCCACGAGCGTGGACGCACTGGCCACGCAGAAGATGACTGCGGCACCCCGCCTTCGTCCGATTTTGTCGAGCAGCTTGCCGGACAGGAACACGAGGGGCAGCGAGATCACCGCGGCCAGCATCACCGCCAAGGACACCTGCTTGTCAGTCAGGTTGCGCTCGGCAACCGCAAACTCTTTCCAATAGGTGACGACCGTGTACGTGCACACGTAGGTCAGTGCCCAGATGCTGGCGAGCAACGGCACGCGCTTGGCGTGAGGCGTACGAAAGATGCGAAAGATGCTGTGCTGCGCGGAGAGATGCTGCTTGTCGGCTTCAAAGCGCGCGGTCTCGCGCACGTTGCGACGTGCAAACGCCAAGATCGCGAGCGGCACCGCACCTACCACGTAGGTGCTGCGCCAACCCCACGGTGATGCAAGTAAGATTGGCATCAAGCCAGCGCACGTGATCGCGCCGAGCGCGTTCAGGCCTTGGATCATGCCGATGGCAAAGCCGCGCCGGTCGGCAGGGAATTCCTCGGCCACGTAGATCATGCTCACCGCGTACTCGGCCAACAGGAACAAGCGCGCGAGCAGCTGAGCCGCTCCAAATTGCACAGGCCCAGTGCCTACTGCCGACAAGAGCGAGCAGATCGTATAGCCGGCAATGGTGATGCCTAAGATCTTGCGGCGGCCCACCTTGTCTGCCCTGCGGATCAGAAAATAGGCCAAAATTGCGCCTATTCCGATGATCGAGACCAGCACGCCACCCTGACTTTGGTCGAGTCCAAACTCAGCTCGCAAGCTGGGTAACATCTGCGTCAGCGCGATGTAGTCAAACCCTTCAAAGAAGGTCGCTACGCCCAAGAACAGGAAGAGGCGACGTTGGTAAGGTGTGAACGGGGTGGGTTTTATGGAGGTCACGTAGCTCCTGAACGAATGTACGCGGGCGATGCGCTCCTACAACGTGTGCGCGATTTTGCGCAACACGCATTTGTACAAAGCACACTTCTCAGCGCGTACGCGACCGGTGTTACACTTGTGGAGCGCGGATCGTGACAGCCAAAACCAACATCCTCGAAGGTCTGCACGTCTTGCTCGTAAGCGAAGACGAGGCACGGGTTGCATCTCTTGCCAAGGCATTGCGTGATCGCAAGGCCAGCGTCGGCGACGTGAAAGTGCGATCGCTCGATGCACTTGCGCTACGCGGTGCAGACTTGGTCGTGATCGATACGCGCTCCGCGGACTCGACCAAAGCCCACGTCAACGAAATGCGCGCGGACGTGCGGGCGCGTTGGGCTTCGATCGCACAACTCGATTACTCGAAGCTCGTACTCGACGACGGCACGGTGATGCTCCCCAGTCTGGAAACGGAAGTCACGCCGCTCGTCACCGCGGATAAAGAGCTAACGGAACGCGCACGCACGGAAGAATCATTTTCGGTGTCGCTGCGGCCACTCGGTCCATCCCGCATGTTGCGCGCACTCGCTGCGGCCGGGCCGACCATGCATGTGGAGATATTCCACGAGACTTTGAGCGGATCGGTCGACCTATCGAACGAGCTGCTCGTGTGTGCCTTTGCAGAGCGTGGCACGTCAGAGAAATGGGAAGCCTGGACGGCGCTCGTGCGCATTCTCGGGCTGCTCGATGCCACGGTGCACGTCTCGCGCAAATCCCACCCCTCGGCCATGAACATCATGGAGCCTATCGATCAAGCCTTGGAAGTGGCGGCCCAAGAGCGGCATTCCTCGGCAGAGCTCATCGCGATCGAAGAGCGCACGGCGCGCGCACGAGTGGCAGACGATGGCGCGCGCACCGGTTCCCATCCAGCGAGGCGCGCAGATGGTAGCTTCGTGAAGATCGAGCCTGAGCAGCTGGCCGAGCCGGCACCGATGCTGGCCGCTGAAACGACCGCTCCTGACAAGCCCGCGGTGCCTCCGCCGTCGCCCAAACGCACGCTGCTCGGTGTGGCGGCGCCGGCTCTTCCTGACGATCTGCCGGCGGTGGCCAAGTCCAGGGTTCCCTCGCGCTACTCGCATCATGCGGAAGGCAGCGGCGAGAAAGCGCGCCCCAGTCCGTCGCGCACGCTGCTTGGCGTTGCTCCCGGTGCGTTGCCCGCGTTCGGCGGCATGCCGCGCCCGGTCGTCAATCTCGCGCTACCGGCTGCGATGGCCAAGGTCGCCAGACCCGAACCTGCGCCCGAATTGCCCATACCGGCCAATAATCAGACGAACGAAGCTCAGCCCAGGCCCGCGTCCAAGCATTTCGTCGACGAATCGCCGACCGATCGTCATCCGGTGATGCTGGAGGTGGCGCGCGCTGCCTTTGCTGCCTCGGACGATGATGCCGATCTGCCCGCGTTACCTGCGCGCTCAGCCCGTAACGACGCGCGCACCGTGCCCATGGCGGCCGTCGCCGACGAAGAGGATGGACCGAGCCCGCTGCCTGGAACCGCAATGGAGGCAGAGCGTGAAGAGACGTTAGTCACGGATCCAAAAGAGCTGCGCGCACTACGCGAAGAAAGCGGGCAACACCCAATGGTCAAGTCACCTGACTTGATGCCGCTCGATGATGACTTGCCGGCAGACCTTGCGGCGGCGCCACCTTCCCATTTGCTCGACGCCATCGGCGAGGAGGTGACCGCTGGCGCGTTCAGCGATCCACCGGGCGCCAAACCGATCGAACCTGCTAAAAAAGCAGCGCCCGAGTCGGCGCAGACCGTGATCACGCGCTTCGTGCGCAAACCGCGCACACGCAATCTGTTGTTACTGCTGTTGTTCGCCGTGACCGAGTATTACTTCGTGGTTTGGAACGAGCGAAAGAGCGACGAGCTGCTCGAGCAACGCAAAGTGTTCACGGTCGCGTCCCCCATCCCGGTCAAGCGCGCCCCGGAGGGTGCGCCGGCAGCGGCGCCCGGCACGGAAACTACCCAAGCTGCGGCCCAACCCGCGCCTGAAGCACCGCTCGCTGCATCGGAGGTACAGCCCGCTGAGCCTCCACCCGCACCGGTACAAGCGGCTACCGCGGTCGCGCAGCCTGCGACGCACCCGGCTCCCGCCATCGCACAGCCCGCGGCGGCGCCCACGCAACCCGCGGCAGCGCCCACGCCGGCAGCCACCGCCCTGGCCACGACGCCCGCACCCGTCGCCAAGCCCGCGGCTGCGCAACCTGAACCCAAGGAGCCCGTCGCGGCGGGCGGCGTGGAGGGGCTAGTGCGCGCAGGAACGAAGCTGCTCGACGCAGGCAACGCGAAAGATGCGCGCGACGAGTTCGCCCGCGCGGTGGCAGGCGATGCCAAGAACGCGCACGCACGCGAAGGTCTGGCGGAAGCCTTGGCTGCGCTTGGAGAGCACCGAGACGCACTCGTACAGATCGAAGAAGCGATCAAATTACGCCCGCGCCGTGCTCGCTACCGCGTCGTGCAAGGCGATGCGTTCCAAGCACTCGGTAAGGCGAGCCTTGCGAAAGATGCCTGGAGCAAGGCGCTTGAGCTCGACCCTTCCGATCGCGAAGCGAAAAAGCGGCTCAGCCTCCAATAAAGCTTCGTCAGTCTGATTGACTAACGGCTGCGCGCGCGTGCGATGAACGCTTGATGCGTACGGTCGCTCGCAGCCTCATGGGCCACGGGCAAACTCGAGGCGCGCCAGCCCGGTTCTTTGCTGCGACCGAATGGATCCGTCAGGCCGTCCATGCCGGCGCGCTGGATGACGAGCTCGGAAAAGCCCGCGGCCGACAAAGCCTGCGCGGCCTGCTCGGAACGTGCCCCCGCTTTGCAACCGACCACGAGCTTGGCAGCGTGCGGAAAGAAGGCGCTGATTTGCGCGACAAACTCGGCGTTCTGCGCCATCCCGTTCGCGGTCGCTTCGAGCCACGGCACGTTGAAGGCGCCTTCAGGATGACCACTGTCGAACTCTGGCACCGAGCGCACGTCCAGGTAGACGTACCCTGCGTCGCGCATCAGAGCGTGAGCTTCCGTGGGCGAGACTCGTCTCATGAACACGGGCTGCCACACTCAGGTGGAGGAGGCCATGGCCTTGCGCACGAATAGATCCTCGAGGGTTTCGCGTTCTGGCTCGACCTCGGACACCTCGGCACCATGCGAAAGCGCCGCTTCGAGCACCGGCCGCACGCCATGATCGCCCTCGATCGTCACATGCACGTGGCCTTCCACGTCGCGCAAATCGTGACCGAGCCCGACCAGGATTTCGCGCAGGCCCGCAGAGACGCCGCTGAGGTCCACACGCACGCGACGCACCTCGCGGCGCAGCAGCTGATCGAGCGTGCCATTGGCCACGACTTGCCCTTTGTGGACGATCGAAATGCGATCACACAGCATCTCTACGTCGCTCAATACGTGGCTCGTGAAGATCAGCGTCTTGCCTGCTTTGCGTTGCGCCAAGATGATCTCGCGCACCTGGCGCCGGCCGATCGGGTCGAGGCCCGACATCGGCTCGTCCAAAATCAAAAGCTCAGGGTCGTGCAGCAGCGCTTGGGCCAAGCCGATCCGTTGCATCATGCCTTTTGAGAAGCGTCCGATCGGGCGATCGACGGCGTGGGCCAAACCCACCAAATCGATCATGTCTGCGGTGCGCTTGCGACGCGCGGCGCTATCGAGCCCCATCAGGCGTCCGCACAGATCGAGAAACTCAGGCGCGCGCAGGTACTGATAAACGTAAGGATTTTCCGGAAGGTACCCAAGCCTGCCCAGCGCAGCCATCGAAGGCGGTGCACCGAACAGTTTGATGCTGCCCCGATCGGGATAGATCAAACGCAAAAGAATGCGCAGGGTGGTGGTTTTACCAGCACCGTTAGGGCCGAGCAGTCCGAACGTTTCGCCCTGTTTGACTTCGAACCCCACGCCCCGCACGGCCTCAACACGCTTGCGCACAAAGCCGATGCGAAAGGTTTTGTGAAGATCTTCGATCTCCATCACCTTGTCAGTCCCCATAGGGCTACTTGTTTATCACGAGACGCAAGGCCTCGACTACTTGTGCCTGCTGCGCATCGCTCATGCTGGGAAATAGCGGCGCACATAGACCGCGTGCGGCAATGTCGGCGGTATTCGCAAGACTTCTGCCGGCTTGTTCGGCGGCGCGCGCTTGGGCCTGAAATTGCGGCAAGGTATGGAGCGCATAGGTCAGCTTGCCTGCTTGCACGCCGCGTGCGTTGAGCGCTTCGATCGCTTGATCGCGTTGTGCGCTGCCCGAGCCCGGAGGGCCGACCAAGATGCCGAGCGTCTGCTGATTCTGCTCGCCTCCCTCGGGCGCCTGCTGAACCGTAAGGTGCGGCAAGGCCGCCGTAATGCCGCGAAACAAGCGGCGCCGTGCATCGCACATCGTAGTGAGCTTCGCGAGCTGCACTTGACCGATGGCGGCCGCAAGCTCCGTCAGACGCTGATTGCCCGCCGCACACAAGAAGCGCCCGGGCTCGATCTGACCGTGATTGCGCAGGGCACGTAAGCGGAATGCAAGGTCCGCGTCGTCCGTGAAGATCGCGCCACCTTCACCGGTGGTGAGCACCTTGCGGGGATGCAGCGACGTGCACGACAGTAAGCCATGACTGCCGCACGGGGCACCGCCATAACGGCTGCCGAGCGAGCACGCGGCGTCCACGATGATCGGAATCGAGCCGAGCGCATTCCGAATCGCCTCATGGCGGGCTGGATTGCCGAACTGTTCGATCACGATCGCGGCTTTGACACGCGGAGAGCGCGCGCTCGCAAAGTGCTGCTCCGTCGCGTTCCATTCGCGCGCGTCGACATCGATCAACACGGGCTCGGCGCCCACGCTCAATACGGCATGGGCAGGGCTTGGCCACGTCAGCGCCGGACACAGCACTTCATCGCCTGGGCCGATATCGAGCGCTTTCAAAGCCAGCTCGAGCGCCGCCGTTCCATTCGCGACGGCGATCACGTGGGCACGCTGCGTGGCCTCGGCGAGCTGTGCCTCGAAAGCCGCTACTTCCTTGCCTTGCACCAACATGCCCGAACGAATCACTCGCTCCGCAGCTGCGATTTCTTCGGCGCCAAGTCCAGGAACGGTCAACGGGATCATGCCGTAGATTGTGGCGTAATCCGTGCCGCCTCAGCTAGTCTCCTGCGTAGTGCGAAGGGCAAGTCAGCTCAGGTTTCGAGTTTGCGCAAGCGAAGTCGCTGTGGATGCGCGCAAAGTGAACTTGCGTACCTACCCACTTAGGGCCGGGCCGGCGCACCGTGAGTAAAGTAGGTGTGATCCTATCGGGTGGTGGTGCACGCGGAGCCTACGAGGTAGGCGTGCTGAGCTACCTGTTCGGGGATTTCGTCCGCCATACCGGCAAAGTGCCGCGCATGGACATCATCTCGGGCTGCAGCGTGGGCGCGGTGAACGGCACGTTCCTCGCGTCGGTCGCGCATGAGCCCGTGCTGGGCATCGAACGCTTGGTCGAGCTTTGGTACTCGCTCGAGTTCTCGCGCGTGTTGAGCTTTGGGCTGCGCGAGATCGCGTTCTTGCATCGCGTTTGGCTGGGGGGTGCCAAGCCGCAGGGGCTGTTCGATGCCGAGCCCTTGGCGCGCTTGATCGCCGAGCGCATCTCTTGGCTCAATCTCGCGCGCAATTTGCGACGGGGCATCATCGATGCGCTCACGCTCGGCACCACGCACGTAGCCACGGGCAAACCGCACGTGTTCGTAGACCTCGGTCCACACCGTAAGGGTCCTGAGAACGTCGGTCGCCAAGTCGTGATGCGCAGAGGCCCCGTAAGGCCTCAACATGTGCTCGCCTCCGCGGCCATCCCGCTCATCTTCCCGATGGTCGAAATCGACGGCGAGCTGCACTGTGACGGCGGCTTGCGCGCAAACACGCCCACAGCGCCCGCGATTCATCTCGGCGCCAGCAAGCTATTCGTGATCGGACTTTCTTGCAGCGACAGCGCGCGCGAACGGCCCACGCTGGCCGCTGAGCGCGCACCTGGGGCGCCTTTTTTGTTCGGCAAAGTGCTCGACGCGTTTTTTCTCGATCACCTCGACGCCGACGTGCGTGAAATCGGCCGCATCAACGAATACATGGCGATGGGTGAGACTGCGTACGGCGCCGACTTCGTGGCACGCATGAACGCCGAAGCTGAGCGTCTGGGAAAGCCGCAGCGCCACCCGGTGCGCTGCGCGGTGGTGCGACCGAGCGTGGACTTGGGACGCATCGCCCATGATTATCTGTCACAAGGTCGCGGCAAACGCGGCAGCGAGAACACGGTGGCGCACACGTTGCTGCGCACCATCGACGTGGGAGAAGCCTCGGAAGCAGACCTGGCGAGCTTTCTGCTGTTTGATGCGGGCTACTCACGCATCCTGATCGAGCTCGGCCGCCGCGATGCAGCGATGCAACAAGACGAGCTCGCCGAGTTCTTTTTCGGTTGAAAGATATCCACAGGACCCTGTGTGCAAACAGCGGTTCCCCTGTCGAAAACGTTCGGCAAACGTTCGCAATTGCATGCACATTTCGGAATGTAAAGCAGTCTTGCAGGATGTGGATAACTCGCGTTTCGCCGGACTCACGGATGCGACACCCTACGCGCCCAAAACCTTGTTATCGTTCGGATTCGACATGACAGACCACGCGCTTTCGCCGCTCGATCAAGCCCACGCACATAGGCTCGCCGGTGACACGCCTGCGGCCCTCCGTTTAGGCATCGCCTGTGCTCACACTGCGCCGGACGCGCCGGGCCCGATTGCGCTGATCGCGCGGGTGCTCGTCGACGAAGGGCGCACGATGATCGGCCCCGAGATCGCCGCGCGTTTGGTCGATGCGTGCATTCGGCGCGGCGATTTGCCGGCCGCGGTGATCGCAAGTCAGATCGCGCTCGACGCGGGCGAGGATCACACGCCGTTGCTCAAGCAGATCGCGGATGCCTTCGGCAAGGGCTCCCCGCGCTTGAGCGACGCCGCGCCAAAGCCGCCGCCTTTTCCCAAGCTCAACGCGATGCCTCCGGCCCTGGCCAAGCTCGCAGGCGATGAGCTATTCGGACAAGCGGAAGTGGTGCTCACGAAATATTTGAACGCCAACGACCCGGTCGCCAACGACACGAAGTTACCTACGCTTTCGTTGTTCAGCGCGCTGGCTCCCGCGGCCTTGGCCCGGCTGCTCAAGACCGTGCGCATCGACGATGTGTCCGGTGGCGATGAGATCGTGCGCCAGGGCGACCAAGGGCGCGAAGCCTTCGTGGTTGCGCGCGGGCTGTTGCGCGTGGTGCGTTTGCAAGGCGCCGACGAGACAGTGCTCGCGCAGCTTGGCCCGGGCGCCATCCTCGGCGAAATGGCGTTGATGAGCTCTGCACCGCGCAGTGCCAGCGTGCAGGCGCTCGAGCCCGCCCAACTCTTGGTGCTCGACCGCGAGCAACTCGAGCGCGCAGCCCAGCAGGCCCCTGAGCTGAGCAAAGAGCTTGCGGCCTTCTGTCATCAGCGCATGCAGCAGAACTTGATTCGACAGGCGCGCGTGTTTGCCGGTCTCCGTTTGCCCGAGCGCACGGAGCTGTTGGCAAGCCTGGAATCGCGGTTTTTCGAACGGGGTGAGCTGCTCATCGCACGCGGCCAGGAGGCCGAACGGGTGCTGCTGATCGCGAGCGGCGCGGTGTCGGTCTCGATTCCAGAAGGAGGTGACGTGCTCGTGCTCGCCACCTTGGGCGCAGGCGAAGTGGTGGGCGAAATGTCCATGATCTTGCGCAGGCCTTCGCCCTCCGATGCGCGCGCCTTGCACCCGACCCTCACCTTCGAAATCAGACGCGACAGGCTGCGCGAGTTGACTCGCAAGTACCCCGGGCTCTTGGTCGAGCTCTACGACCTCGCCACGCGCCGCGACGACGAAGTGCGCGCCGCCACCGAACACGACATCATGGATGTCGACGACGTCATCCTGGTATGAAGGCGCGCAGCTGAGCTCGCGGCGCAGCTCGGCACACGCCAACATCCGGTCTGGTTCGAATCGGAGGACAAGCGATGGTTCGCCTTATGGCCCCAAGCAGCGCGCCGCCGGGCGCAAGCTCAGGCAGCGGTGCGTTACGGGCCCGGCTCGCCCTGACCTTACTGTTCGTTTTGACGCTGGCGGGCTGCGATCTTGCCGATGACGACGCGATTTCGCTCGCGATTGAATCGCCCGCGCCGTTCGCGATGTTCTCGAACCAAGACGACGTCAACGGCAGCGCCACCGGCTTGCAAGTTGCCGTGCGCGTCCGTACCGAAGGCGTCGCCGAAGGCTCGATCGTCGAAGTTTATCGCCTCAGGCTAGGCCGGCCTGACGGCACCATCGCGCTCGCAAGCACCGTGGGCGGCGCAGCGTTCGTCGCGGCCGTCACGCTGCAACCCGGCTTGAACGAGCTGCAGGCGCGTATTCAAGACTCAGGTCGCGTTTCCGACGTCGTCAGCGTCAGCTTCGACAATCGTTGCGGCAACATCGAATTCTTGGAGCCTGCGCGCCTGGCCAACGATGGGATTCACCTGGGGCCTGTGGATGATCGCGACGCAGAAGCGTGTGGTGACATGTTCACCACACGCGTGGTGGCTAGCACTGGCTTGAGCGATGGCACCGAAGTCGCTCTACTCGTCAATGGCACGACCAGCCGCACCACGATGACCGCAGGAGGCGTTGCCACGTTCGATGACGTCGTGCTCGGCAATCGCGGTGAAACTCCGAACAAGCTGGCGCTGCAGATCACAGGCTCGGCGTGCGCGCTGGTCGTGCTCGGCGCGAAGGTGTTCGTCGATTGCTTGGGTCCAAGCTGCGCGTTGAAAGGACCGGCCGGCACGGAGCTCAGCTCGGCCCAGGACATCGATCGCGCAAGCGCAGGCCTGCAGGTGGTGTTTGAGGTGCAGAGCGATGCCGACGGCGAAGACGTGCGCTTGCTTGTCAACGGTGACGCAGACAACGCGCGCACGGCCGACATCAAAATGGGCGCGGCCAGCTTTCCACCCGTGTCGCTGCCAGAAGGTAAGGGCGTACGCGTCAAAGCGATCTGCAACGGCGAAAATGGCGCCACCAGCTCAAGCGAGCGCTTGTTCAACGTGGATACCACGGCATGTGCGATCACCATCTCGGAGCCCGTCGTCTCCGACATCTTCCGAGCGGAACAGACTTCGCTGGATTCGCCGCCTGCAGCCACGGCGAAGGTCGATGTCAGCGCCGCGATCGGCAGCGACTGCGTAAGCTTTCGAGCAAGCGCGAGCCCGACCGCGAATTGTCCGGAAATCGAGGGGGCAAGCTCCACGCCGCTCAAAGCGGGCCAGACCGCGATCGACACGGAGGTGACGCTTGCCAGTCAAGGGGCCCAGTTCGTGTGCGTGCAAGCGGCCGACAGCGCGGGCAATCACTCGCTCGCGGCGGTACGCGTCACCTTCGACAAGCAAACGCCCGCGCTTGCGATCACCAACCCAGCGCTGGACCTGAGTATCAATCGCGAAGGTGTGGGCGGTCGTGTAGCAGACCAGAATCTGCTGACTCCTGCCTGCGACCGACCCGTCAGCGTAAGCTGTAGCGAAGCGGGCGCGCAGGTGCAGCTCGTGACGCAACCTGAGGGTGTCGTGCTCGCTACCGCGTTGTGCACCGCGGGCATGGCCGAGTTTGCACGCGTGCCCTTGCCCAGCAAGAACGATGGCAGCACGTACACGATCGTCGCGCGCTCCACTGGCAGCAACGGCCTGACGGGCAGCTCCGAGCCGCGCTCGATCCACGCCGATTGCCAAGCTCAAGCGCTGTCGTTTTCAAACCTTACTTGCGGCGTGAGCACCATACGCAAGAGCGACGATACGGATCCAGGTAAGGCTGGCATTCAGGTGGACATCGCGCTGGAAAACAATCCGGCACCGCGTCCCGTCGTGTCGCTCACCATCAATGACGTGGCGATTCCGCCAAACCTTACGGATCCTGACGAAGGTGTGACGGTCTTCAGCGACGTGACTTTCACGCTCAACACCATCGCCAGGCTCAAAGCATGTGCGACGGATACCGCCGGCAATGTGGGCTGTAGCGAAGAGTGTCCGGTAATCGTGGGTGATGTGCCGACGACGAGCATCAGCTTGCCCAGTGCTGCGCTGGTGCTGACGCGCAATCTGAGCGGCTCAGGCGTCGCCTACTTGAGCGGCGCGCCCGCCTCGAATGATTGCGATACTGGAAAGGCGGGTCTGCAAATTGCCGTCAAAGCCAGCACCGATGCGCCCGAAGGTCGCGTGGCGCGCATCAAGCTGATGGCGAGCGCTGCGGCCAACGCCGCCCAAATCGCGCGCATCGACACCGCCGTGTCGGGCGGCGAAGTGAACGGATGCATCGATGCGGCTGATGGCGACCTTACGGTGCGCGTCGAAGTCGATCACAGCAGCAACAACGTATTTGGCGTGGCCACTCGAAACGTTCGCATCGATGGCAATGCACCACCAAGCGGCGTCACGCTCACGAACGCTGCCAGCGACTGTCGCAGCAACACGCTCAGGTTTCGTGAAGTCCTCGATGCGCCAGGAGCGCTCGGCAGCGAACGAAAGCTCGCGGGCTTCGAACGTCGCTGCGCAGCTACGCCGATCGTCAGCGAAGCGAGCTGGGCTGCGGCCACGCCGGTAACGAGCACGCTCGTGGTAGCGAATTCAAACGCCACGCTGAGCGACTACAAATGGCAGCTCGGTGCGCGTCCAGATCGCGCGCGCTTTTGCACGGTGCGGGGCTACGATGCCGCCTTGGCACTCACTCCGCTCGGAACACCGCTGGAGCTTGCTAACGCCCCTTTGCACGAACGCGTGCTCAAGCTCGCCTGCATCGAAAACGGTAGCGGCTGCATCCAAATGGCGGATGGCAGCACTGACCGTGATGGCTCCGTCACCCGCGCCATCGCCGTCGGCGACGTCAACGGAGACAGCTTCGACGACATCCTCGTCGCAGGCGGCAGCCAAGATGCGCCGGGCACAGCCGCACTCTACCTCGGTTCGAACACAGGCCTTGCAACCTTACCTTCTGCCAGATTCGTCTCGAGCCCCTCTTTGTACGGTATGGGCCAAAGCGCTGCAGGCATCGGCGACTTCAACCAAGATGGCTACGACGAT
>JBKJIA010000377.1:0-10217 GCA_046598735.1 Polyangiales bacterium | reverse complement strand
CTCGAGAAGAGCTTCGGCGCACCGACCGTCACCAAGGACGGCGTCACGGTCGCCAAGGAAATCGAGCTTGAGAACAAGTTCGAGAACATGGGCGCGCAGATGGTGCGCGAAGTTGCCTCGAAGACGTCCGACGTCGCGGGCGACGGCACCACGACCGCCACGGTGCTCGCCCAGGCGATCTACCGCGAAGGCGCCAAGATGGTTGCCGCGGGCCACAACCCGATGGAAATCAAGCGCGGCATCGACAAGGCCGTTGCATTCGTGGTCGACAAGCTTGCCAAGCAGTCGAAGGCGACCAAGGACCCCAAGGAAATCGCCCAGGTCGGCACGATCAGCGCCAACGGCGACCATGACATCGGCGGCATCCTTGCTGGCGCGATGGAAAAGGTCGGCAAAGAGGGCGTGATCACGGTGGAAGAGGCCAAGGGCCTTGAGACCACGCTCGAAGTTGTCGAAGGCATGCTCTTCGACCGCGGCTACTTGTCGCCCTACTTCGTGACCGATCCCGAGCGCATGGAAGCCAAGATCGAAGACGGCTACATCCTCATCTGCGAGAAGAAGATCTCGAACATGAAGGATCTTCTGCCCGTGCTCGAGGCCGTGGCCCGCACGCAGAAGGCGCTCCTCATCATCGCGGAAGACGTCGAGGGCGAGGCTTTGGCCACGCTCGTCGTCAACAAGCTGCGCGGCACGTTGCACGTGTGTGCAGTCAAGGCGCCGGGTTTTGGCGATCGCCGCAAGGAAATGCTCAAGGACATCTCGGTCCTTACGGGCGGCACCGTGGTCAGCGAGGATCTCGGCATCAAGCTCGAGAGCATCCAGCTTACGGATCTTGGCCAGGCCAAGCGCATCACGGTCGACAAGGACAACACGACGATCGTCGACGGCGCCGGCAAGAAGAACGAGATCAAGGGTCGCATCGAGACGATTCGTCGTCAGATCGAAGAGACCACGAGCGACTACGACCGTGAGAAGCTCCAGGAGCGTCTTGCCAAGCTCGTCGGCGGCGTCGCGGTGATCAAGGTGGGCGCAGCCACCGAGGTCGAGATGAAGGAGAAGAAGGCACGCGTCGAAGACGCCCTGCACGCCACGCGCGCAGCCGTCGAAGAAGGCATAGTGCCTGGAGGCGGCGTCGCGCTGCTTCGTGCGCAAGCCGGCATCGAGAAGATGGAAGTGACCGATGAAGAGCGCGTAGGCGTCAACATCATCCGTCGCGCCATCGAGGAGCCGCTTCGTCAGATCTCGGCCAACGCCGGCGTCGAGGGATCGATCGTCGTCGACAAGGTCAAGAATGGTAAGGGCGGCTTCGGCTACAACGCGCGCACGGACGAGTATGGCGATTTGTTCGCCATGGGCGTCATCGACCCCACGAAGGTCGTGCGTACCGCGCTCCAGAACGCAGCCAGCGTGGCGGGCTTGATGCTCACCACTGAGGCGCTGATCGCCGATCGTCCCAAGGACGACGAAAAGGGCGGCGGCCACGCCGGTCACAGCCACGGCGGCGGCGGCATGGACTTCTGAGCTAAACGCTCGGAACCATAAAAATGGCCGGTTTCCTTCGGGAAATCGGCCATTTTTGCGTTAACCCCGCCTCCAGACTCTGGCGCCATACACGCTGCGCGTCACGATGGTCAATGCGTTTGACTATGCGCAGGGCGGCGGCAGCGTAGTTAGGAGACGCTGGGATCCGTGACTTCTGCGTTCACCTTGCCGGTGAGCTGCGCGAGGATGCCGCGTGCTTCTTCCAATGCGGCGCGCGCTTGGTCGCGTTCATTGCGGGCTTCGTTTTCGCGGCGTTGCGCAAGCTCTACGCGCGCCGAGGTTTCCACGGCCAAATGATCGACTTCGGCGCGTGCGACGCGCAGCTCGTCTTGGGTGGCGCGCAAGTCGTCTTCGATGTCGTCAAAGCGATGCTGGGCGCGCGTCAGCTCGGCCTCAAGCGCTTCAATGCGATCGACATCATCCGCGTGCGATTCGGCAAAGCGATCGGCCTCTTCGAGCTCGCGTTCTAACGAACGAATCCGGGCTTCGTAACCGCTCACGTGCTCGAGCGCGCGCTCAGCCTCGGCCAAACGTAAGGTAAGGCCTGCGATCTCGCCGCGATCATGATCGCCCACCTGTTCGCTCGCACTCGCATGGACGTCGGCCACGCGATCCGCCACAGGCAGACTGTCTTGGCGCGGCAGAGTATCGGCGCGCTTGGCCGCCTCGCTCAACGTCTGCTCAAGCTCGCGCAAGCGCATGCGTAGCCCATAGAGTGTGCCCTCAAGCGCAGGGTCAACCGACGGGCCGGGCGCGGGTGCGGGCGGTTCCGCTTCCAGTCTGACGATGCGGGCGCGCAGCTCATCCACGCGCATCAGAGCAGCTTCACGACTGACTTCGGCTTCGAGCGCACGGGCGACGGCGCGACTGATCTCGCCCTCTAGCTCCGTGACGCGGCCATTGTGTTCGGCGCTAGTGGTGCGCTCGTGCTCGATGCGACGCAGGTCCTCGATCAGGTCGCGCGCGGTCGTTTCGCTACGCTTTTGTTCGACCTCGAGCATCTGAATGTGTGCGCCGCGCTCGGCCAGACGCTCTTCGAGGTCCGTGCACTCTGTTGTGGCGCTTTCGATTTCCGCGCGCGCGGCGTCGCGCTCGGCCAGTGTGCTTGCCACTCGCTTACGCTCGACTTCGACCTCTGCCTTGGCGTGCTCAAGCGCGCGCTCAGCACGGATGCGATGCTCGCGTTCGTGCGCTGCGGCCGCGTCTTTTTCGGCGAGCTGAGCGTCTATCGAGCGGGCGCGCGTGAAGGCGTCCTCGAGATCGGCTTCGGCCGCATCGAGCGTGAGCGATAGCGTTTTGGCGCGTTCGACCGCTTCAGTGAGTAGCTCGCGCAAGCTGTCATCTTCGTGCGAGTCGACGCCGGGCAACTGCACCCACAGCCGTGAATCGAGTCTTAGATGCACGTCCGACGCGATGGCGACGATCCGTTCGATCGGAATCTGCGCACCCTCGAGCAGACTCGAGTCCACCGCGACTTCAGCGCCGCCATCGATTTCTTCGAGTGCGTGGGCGTGCACGGCCGATTGCCGCAGCAAACGCAGTTCAACGAACTCGGGCCACAACACGCGCGATAGCCGTTCCTCCGGCGTGCCGCGCTGATGGCGCTTGGAGCCGACGTTGATCGAGCTACACACGATCAGCGCCCCGTCACGAGCCAGCACGCGCTTGAGCTCCGCGAGCGCATCGGGCGTGGGATTCAAGAGCGCCGAATCGACCAGCCAAACCGCATCGAAGTAACGGCCCGCAAACGGTAAGTCGAGATCGCCCTCGAGGGCGTCAGACTCAACGACCTCGAGCTCGTCGACGACGCCCGCGAGCTTATCGCGAATGGCGTCGGTGAGACCGCCGAGCACGAGCAGGCGACGCCCCTCGATCACGGGCTCCAAATACGCGGCCAAAGCCAAATCGCCGTCTCGTCCGCCGGCCCGTCCAAACGCTGTGTCAGTCATGTTCCTCTCGGACACCGGCAGGGGCCGGCGTGGCGCATAGTTTCATCGCGAAATGCGGGGGGTCAATCAGGGCATGGGCAGCGCAGCGCAATCGCTTCGTGTAGATTGAGCATTGTGGAGCTGCCACCCGCACCGACTGGGGCCTATCCGGCCATATTGTCGCGATATCTGGGGCAGATCGCCAGACGGGTGCTCGTATTTAAAGCGGCCCGCGCGCTGTCGGTCTCCCTGGCCGTGCTCGCGACCTGCTTGCTTGCTTGCGCTTTGCTGAGTGGGCCGTCCGTCGGAGGACTGGGCGCGGTGCTGGTGTGGAGCGCTCTGCTTTCATGTGTGCTGGTGCTTGGGGGCATCGCCTTGGGCAACCTGTCTCAACTACGCGGGCCGCAGCGGGCGCGCTTACTGAGGCTCTACGATCGTGCGCTGGCTGCGCGTGTGCAGTCTGCAGCGGAGCTCATCGATCGCAGCAACGGATCGAGCGCGCTGGTGGCCGCATACAGCGAGCAGGTCGCGCGCGAGCTCGAACAACTGCCTATTTCGCGCGCTGCCCCCATGCCGCTCTACTTTCGCTCGACGTTGTTGAGCGCCTGGGGAGTGACCGCCTTGTGCGTTTCGCTGTTCGCGTTCAATGGCAGCGCGCTGTCGGGCCTGTACGCGCTGACGCATCCCGCACGCGCCGAGCAAGACGGAACGCCGATGGGCCTTTGGGTCGAGTCGATCGAGGCGCGCGTCACAGGACCGCGTCACCTCGGTCTCGCCACCTTGACGCTCAAGAATCCCGCGCAAATCGAGACGCCGGCCGGCAGCCGCATCGAGCTGCGGATCAAGCCTCGCTTTGCCGTGGAACGCGCGGTGTTGGCGCTGACTTCGCGCGCCTTGCCGATGACGCGTGAAAGCAACGGCGATCATACTTTGTCGTTTACGGCGGCCGAGAGTGCCGCGCTCACGTTGCGCGCTTATGTGGACGAGCGTTGGCTCTCAGACAGCGCGCCACGCAAGCTCGTGGTGACTGTGGACGGTGCACCTTCGATCGTGCTCGATGCACCCGCCGCAGATGTGGATGTCAGCGCGAGCGAGCCCGTACCCTTCGTGTTTCGCGCCAAGGACGATCACGGACTTGGGTCGGTCGATCTGGTGGTGCAAAACGGACGCGGTCGTGAGCGGCGCGTGCATTTGCAAAGCTTCGAGGACGATGGAACGCTCAGCCACGACGGCAATACTTACGTCACACCGTCAGATTTCGGCGCGCGGCCTGGCGTTGCCCTTACTGTTTGGATCGAGGCGCGTGATCGCGATCGATTCGATGGGCCGCACGTAGGGCGTTCTGCCGCGCGGGTGCTGCGCATCGGGGGCGAGGAAGATCCGGAAGGGGCACCGGTAGGCTTGATGACTCGCGCACGCGACCTGGCCGTCGACACGTTGGGATATCGATTGGAACGCGAGCCTGCGGAAAAGGCCGCGCAAGCCAAGGATCGCACCGACGACCTGCGAGGTAAGACGCGCAGCTTGCTCAAGACGCTCGAAGTGCTGACGAACAGCTACAGTAAGCTCGATCAGGCCGACGCAACGGGGGGCGCCTTGCGCGACATGGTGCGGCGCATCGGACGCATCGATCGCGATGAACGCGAGCATGGTAAGCAGTCCGACGTCAGTAAGCTCGCGCGTCTCGATGCGAGCATGGTGACCGAGCTCGAAGACGACGTCCTTTGGCTGAGTGATCTGATCGGGCGCGCCAAGCTCGCAGATGCGAGTCGGGTGCTCGAACGTTTGGAAGCCACGCGCGCCCGCATGCGGCAGCTGCTCGAGGAATTGAAAGCGAGCTCAGACCCTGAAAGACGTCGCGCCTTGCTCGAGGAAATCGCACGCGCTCGTGGCGAGCTCTCTGAGCTGTCCAATCGACTGAACGAAGCGCGCGGCGACGTACCCAACGAATTTGTTAACTACGACGCACTCAATGCTCAGATGCAGGATGACCCGCTCAGTGCCATGGAAAAGGCCCTAGAAGCGGGCGATATGGACGCTGCCGAGCGGGCGCTGGCCGAGCTCGATCAGCAGCTGGAAGGATTGAAAGGTGGACTTGGCGAGGGCCAGCAGGCGTTTGCGGATGCGCGACTTGCACCGCGCAATCGTGCACTTGAAGAGGCGCGCGCCGACGTGGAGAATTTGGCGCGCGCACAAAAGAGCTTGGCCAACGAAACGCAAAGGCTCGCCCAAGGCGCATCTGAACGCGCCACGGATGATGCGGCGTTTCGTGCGCAAGCCAATGCGCTCGCAGCCGAAGCGGAACGGCTGGAGCAGCGAACGCGTGATCTCGGTAAGGGACGCTCGGCCTCTGCCGTGGCTGAGGCGCAGGCCAATTCTGCCCAACGTCTGCGCGATGCGCGCGATGCGCTGAAGCAGGGCGATGCACACGAAGCACAGAGCATGGCCGAACGTGCAGCCGACGAGCTTGGCTTGCTCGCAGGCGAGATGAGCATGGAGTCGCAAATGTTCCCGGGTCCAGACGGCGCTCGCTCGCGCACTGCCCGTGAAGCGTCGGAGCTTGCGCGAGATGTGGCCAAGTTCTCGAAGGCTGTGCGCGATGCGGCTCCGCAGGGTGCGGCGGCTCAGCTCTCGGAAGAAGAGTCCGAAAAACTGCGACAAAAGGCCCCTTCACAACGCTCATTGGGCGAACGCGCCGAACGCGTTGCGAAGGAGGCGGAACAAGGCGCCGGGCGCAGCGTAGGCGACGGACTCGGCCGCGCTCGTGACTCGATGCAGCGCGCAGCGCAAGCGATGGAAAAAGGTGAGTCGGGTGAAGCGCAGGCGCACCAACGGGATGCGCTCGATCGCTTAGAAGAGCTCAACGAAGAGCTGAGCCGCGAGCAACGCGCCACCGGCGAAGGTCGTGCGGCGGGCGAAGGTCAAGGCGAAGGCGAAACCGGCCAAGGGGACGAGCGCGTCGCCATTCCCGAAGGTGGAGAAGACTCGCGCCGCAAGGACCTACGACGACGCGTGCTCGATGCAAGACGAGCCAAAGCACCCGATTCTTTTGCGGACTCGATCGAGCGCTACTACCAGGAGATTTTGCGTTGAGAGCGTGCGCTGCGATCTTACTGTGTTGGCTCAGCTTCGGCGTGGGGCTCGCATCCGTGCACGCGCAAGCGAGCCGCGCCGATCTCGAGATCATCGGGAGCAGCGTGCGCGCGCTCGATGCCTCGGACGTCGAAGCCGCCGACCGCAGCCTAAACCTGCTGAGTCCGGCCGCTAAAAAGCTGCCCGAGGCGCAGTTTCAGCGGGGCATGGTCGACTTTCACCTCGGTCGCTACGCCGAGGGCACGCGCGCGATCGAACAAGCGATAGCCGAAGCGCCCAAGTCGCCGCATCTCGCCTCTTGGCGCGCCATCCTTTCGTGGGTGAAGGCCGCGCGCGACATCACCCGCGACTTTGAATCTGCGACGTCCGGCGATGGACGCTACGTGGTTCGCTATGAAAAAGGCATCGACCAGGTGCTCGTCAGCTACGCGCTCGATGCGCTCGCCAAGGCTGATCATTCGATTCAAAAGCACCTAGGCATCCGCGTCCCGGGGCCGATTCGGCTCGAGGTCTATCCGTCTGCTCGCTCGCTTGCGAGTGTGTCGAGTCTTTCGCTCGAGAACATCGAGACGAGCGGCACCGTTGCGCTGTGCAAGTGGAACCGGCTGATGATCGCCTCGCCGCGCTCACTGCTCTACGGCTATCCCTGGCTTGACACGATCAACCACGAGCTTGTGCATCTCGCATTGACGCACGCAAGTCGTCATCAAGCGCCGGTCTGGTTTCACGAAGGCTTGGCCAAGCTGTATGAACGCAGCTGGCGCGGACTGACGCCCGCGGCCTATTTGCAGCCGTCCACGGCGAGCTTACTGATTACGGCTGCGCACGAGAAAAAGCTCATCGCCTTTGATCGCATGCATCCGTCCATCGCCATGTTGCCTTCGCAAGAAGAAGCGGCGCTGGCTTTCGCGCAGGTCGTCACGTTCCTCGAGAGCTTTCGCAAAGCGAAGGGAGATCAAGGCCTCACGCAGGCGATCGCAGCGATGGCCCAGGGACGTGACGCACGGGCTGCTCTCGCGGATGTGGCCGATACGGATTTCGCGAAGCTAGAGCGCAGCTGGCAGGAAAGCTTACGCACGCGCCCTGCCCAGCCCAAACGTCAGGAGCTGAAACGGCGCTTTGTCGACAACGCGCAAGAGGCCGACGAATCGCTCGATGTGCCCGTGGATCGCGCGCGCAAGCATCTGCGTATAGGCGACTTGTTGTGGGGACGTGGGCGCAAGCGGGCGGCCGGCGCCGAGTACACGAAGGCGCGCGGCTTTGCGCCAAGCGACCCGATTTTGGCCTCGCGTGTGGCGCGCGCCGCGCTCAGCAACGATCAGCCTGCTGACGCGATTCCTGCCTTGGATGCTGCCCTTGCGGACCACCCTACCCATGCGCCTTTGCACGCCCTGCGCGGCCAAGCGCTGCTCGCCTTGGGTCAGAGTGAGCCGGCAATGGCCGCACTGCGCGAGACCCTGCGACTCAATCCGTTTGATCCCACTCCTCACTGCGAGCTGGCCCGGCGCAGCGCGAACAGTGGCGAACAAGCGCGTGAGCGCGCGGCGTGCGTCTTACTCGGAGGCCCGCCTACACGCTGATGACGCGTTGTTGGGGCCCCGCGAACAAGGTAGGCTGGGGTCCAGGGCATGGCGTTCGCAACTTCTTCCAATGATGGTCACGCGGCTGAATCCGCGTCCGGTTCGCACTCGGCAAGCGACGTGGAGCGCGTGGCGGAGCTTGCGCGGGCACGCACGCAAATCACGCGCGAAATCCACAAGCGCATCGTCGGTCAGGATCGCGTGGTCGAGCTCTTGCTGATCGCCACGTTCGCGCGTGGTCATGGCTTGTTCGTAGGCGTGCCCGGCTTGGCCAAGACGCTGCTGATCACCACGCTCGCGCAAACGCTTTCGCTGCGCAGCAATCGCATTCAGTTCACGCCCGATCTAATGCCCAGCGACATCACCGGCACCGACGTACTCGACGAAGAGCGCGCCACCGGCCAGCGCAGCTTTCGCTTCGTACCAGGTCCCGTGTTCACCAACATCCTGCTGGCCGACGAGATCAATCGCACACCGCCCAAGACTCAGGCCGCCCTGCTCGAATCGATGGGAGAAGGCCGCGTCAGTGCCGGCGGCCGCACATACGAGCTCGAAAAACCTTACTTAGTGTTCGCCACGCAAAATCCGATCGAGCAAGAAGGCACTTACCCTTTGCCCGAAGCGCAGCTCGATCGATTCTTAGTACAGATCGACGTGGGTTATCCGTCCCGCAGCGAGGAAGAAGAGATCGTACTGCGCACGACGGCAGAGCTTGGACCGGCCCCGGTGGCCGTACTGACGCGTGAGCAGATTCTGAATTTGCAGGCGCTCATTCCGCGCATTCCCGTGGCACCGCACGTCGTAAGTCACGCCGTCGGGCTTGCCCGTGCTTCGCGGCCGGATGATCCCTCTGCACCCGATGAAGTGAAGCGGTACGTACGCTTTGGTGCCGGCCCCCGCGCCAGCCAGGCGCTAATTCTCGGCGCAAAAGCACGCGCTGCGCTGTCTGGACGTTTCAGCGCAGAGATCGAAGATGTTCGCGCGTTGTGTGCGCCCGTCTTTCGTCATCGACTCGTGGCGAGCTTCCGCGCCGAAGCCGAAGGCATCAAGCCCACGGACATCATCAGCGCGATTTCGCGATCCGTTGCGCCGTGAACGAGCGCGGCACGGAGCCTATCGATCCATCCTTCGTGGAGCGGCTGGAGCACCTGCGCTTTGCCGTAGGAGGCGTGGTCGACGGCCTGTTCATGGGCCTGCACAAGAGCAGACGTCGCGGTGGCGGTCTGGTGTTCGCCGAACATCGAGCCTATCGCCCCGGCGATGATCCGCGCACGCTCGATTGGCGCGCGTTTGCCCGTAGCGATCATCACCGCGTAAAGCACTTCGAACACGAAGCGCAACTGCGCGCGATGCTGGTACTCGATGTGTCGGGCTCCATGGCTTACGGCGGGCCGCCCTTCATCGCTTCCAAGCTTGGCGTTGCGGCCACGTTGCTTGGCGCCGCGACGCACGTGTTATTGCGGCAAGGTGATGCAGCGGGCGTGGCGCTCGCGCATGATCACGTGGCGCGCTGGATTTCGCCGCGCGGTGGACACGCGCACGCGAGCGCGGTGCTCGATGTTCTGGCAACGCCTGCCCAGCCGGGCCAAACCACGTCGCTCGATCGCGTGCTGCACGAAGTGACCGAACGCGCCGGCAAGCAAGGGGCGGTACTGATCGCAAGCGACCTACTCGACTTGAGCGAGGGCGCATTGGCAGGGCTCAGCCACCTTACTCTGCGTGGCCAGCGCGTGATCGTGTTGCACGTCATGCACGGCGACGAGCTCGACTTACCGTTTCGCGATCCCATGCGTTTTTTGGGCACGGAAGGTGAAGCTCCACTCGAAGCAGATCCGCGCGCGCTACGCAAAGCCTACTTCGAAGAGCTAGCCGCCTTTCGCAAGCGCTGCGAAGACGCCTGCGCACAGGCCGGCGCCCGCTACGTGCTGGCACGCACCGATCGCCCGCTGCACGACACTTTGCGCGAGGCACTCTCTGGCGACGAGAAGCAACGATGGGCCTAGCACTGCCGCTCGCACTGCTTGCGCTGTTGGGCGTAGGCATCCCGCTGTGGCTGCATCGCGTGCGCAGGCGC
>JBKJIA010000210.1:0-2840 GCA_046598735.1 Polyangiales bacterium | reverse complement strand
TGCGACCCAAATCGTGCGCCACAGCGCGCTTGTCCAGGGGAACCGCCCGACCAAGCAGCGGCCCAAGGAACGCGCGTGGCGTGCGCCGAGCTATCAGACTCTGTTCGCCCTACTCGCGGAGCCAACCTTACTCTCCGCGACGACTCGTGAGATCGCGACATCGAGCGGCACCAGCACCACGCCGGTCCTGCAGGTCCGCGAGAAGCTCATGGCGCTTGGACTCCTGACGCGGTTCAGGCGTGAGTTCCATTGGGCGCCAGGCGGGCGCGACAAAGCGATCGACCTATGGGCCAGCGGCTATCCGACGACCCTCCGCCCAAGCCTCCTTGTAGGATGCGCCCGGCCGCGTGCCTCGCTGAGCATCGAACAGGTCGAAGCGGCCATCCAGGAAGCACTTGGCGGCCGCGTGGATTTTCGCTGGGGCGGCGCGGCGGCCGCCTATCGGCTCGATGGGTACTACCGCGGAGATCGCACCGTCGTACATGTCGAGGCGAGCGAGATGTCAGACGCCGCCATCATGGCTGCTATGCGTATGGTCCCCGATCCGGACGGACCGGTAGTCGTCCTACGATCACCAGGTCCGCAAGCATGGGCTTCGCCCGCGCCCATGGTCGTGCATCCACTGCTCGCATGGACCGAACTGATGGACGAGGGCCACGACCGCGCAACCGAGGCTGCCCAACGCATACGTGGGAAGTTGTGAAGTCGTGCTGACTGCCGATGAAATATCCGCCCTCGCCTCCCTTCGCGGTCTCTGGCCTTCCCAGAGGATGATCCTCATCGGTGCCACTGCGCTCCGCTTGCAGCGCGATCTGCCACGTTTCACGAAGGATCTAGACTTGGTACTCGCCCTCGAGCTCGAGGACTACCCTGGCGAGCTCGCACAATCCGAGGATTGGAGACAACACCCGTTCAAGCAACACGAGTGGCACTTCAAAGAGCGCGTACAGGTAGATCTACTTCCGGCTGGAGGCGCGCTCATCGCGCAAGGTCACATCCAGTGGCCTAATGACTTCCGAATGAGCCTGCGCGGTTTCGACGCTTTGACGGCTGGGCCTCTGCCGCTCGCGGACGCGGGTCTGAGCATCGAGATGGCCACTGTACCGCTGGTGGCCCTTCTCAAGATGGTGTCCTGGATGGACAGACCTGCCGAACGAACGCGCGATGTCTCTGATATCGCGTGGCTGCTGACATCCTATCTCGACGAGGGCAACGACGAACATTTCAATCGCTTGATCGAAGCCGTCGGCCAAGGTGTGGTGTACGAGATCGCGGGCGCTTACTGTCTGGGCGTCGATGTGAGCACGTGTCTGGGCGCAGCGGGCATCGCGCAAGAGTTCGTCCAAATGCTTGAAGGTCCGCAGCGTTGGGCGCGAGGCGCGCTATTCGGCAAGCCGAGGACACACTTTCGGGACGAAGATCATTTCCAACAATCGTGGGGAGCGTTTCAGCGAGGATTGGGCGTTCTGCAAAAGGGATGACAGCTAGACCTTACTGTCTATTACGGACTGACCGAACCGTGGCGAATCAAAGCGCGAGACATCGCCTGCGGTGCGCGTTGGCGCGAGCGTGGCTGGACTCATGCGTAGGAGCGACCTCAAGCAGCGGCGACACCATGCGACTCGCCTGACTCCCACGCACCGGACATTCATGGTAGGCCCGCAATTATGCTCGTTCCGCAGCCCACCCGAACATCCAACCCTCAAGATGCCATCGAGAAGCTCCGCCGCTTGATCCGACGCAAGATCTCGGAGAAAGCACGCCTGCTCGCCGATATCGCCACGAGTGAAGCCGCCCTCGCACCGCTGGCCGAGCACCAGCAGACCATGGAAACTCTCGACCTCCAGATCCATGCGCTCTTTCGCGAGGCGCTCGGCAACCCGAAGCTGAGCAAGCGCGCACGAAGGCAGGTTCAGGAGTTGTACGAGGGTTTGCAGGATGACCAAGTCATCTCCCCAGATCCCGAGCGAGCAAAGCCTCCCGAAGAGGCGTGCACCTGTCCAGCATGCGCTGCACGCGCTGCGAATGACTCTCCGTTCGAAGACATGTTCGGAGGCGACGAACCACCCCCACCGGGCCGCAAGCAAACGGCTCCCGCTCCGGAGAAACCTGCGCGCGACGCCGGTCTGCGCGCGCTCTACCACAAGCTTGCGTTTCATTTTCACCCCGACCGCGCAGGGGATGAGGCACGACGGGCAGAGCACGAGGCCGTGATGCGCGAGGTCAACAACGCCTATCACGGCGGCGACACTGAGCGACTGCTTGAGCTGAGTCGCGAGCTCGGCATCGAGATCGGAGAGTTGCAGGCTTCGAGAGGACTCCTTGGCGAGTTGGTCGCACAATACGAAGCCATCAAAGCTGAAGTTCGCGCTCTGCATGATTCACCGTCCGGCGCCTTGGTTGCCGACCGACGACGAGCTGAGCGCCACGGGTACCGCTCGCGCGTCGAGAAACTGCACGAGGAGATCGAGGGCGCAGTCGAGCAGCTCACTGTGATGCGAGACTTCGTGCGCGACTTTGCGCAGGGAAGGATGTCGCTCAAGACGTTCCTGGGCGGGCCGTCGGGCAGCAACCCCAGCGACGGTGATGACGAGCAGGATCTGTTCTTCGAGTTCGTAGGCATGGTCGAGGAAATGGCGCTGTCCTTCGCCACGCCACGAAGGCCCACCCGAGGGAAGTCGAAGACGACGACAAGACGCGGCAACCGCTGACGACCCCACTGCGGTGGGTACAACCGCTCGACATCATTGAGGTTGGATGGTCGCTCCGCCCACGGCCTCTATCCGGTCGCCTTCGTTATCATCGCGGCGTCGGGCTTCGCCCAGATTGGGAGTTGGACC
>JBKJIA010000150.1:0-20239 GCA_046598735.1 Polyangiales bacterium | reverse complement strand
ACGAGTACCCATCCAATACGCATAGACGCCCCTCTCGGCATGAACAAGCCCGAAGCACATCCCGTGCCGGAAAGCCCGGCTGGCAACTAATGCTCGAACGCTCAGGGAGAACGGGGCGCATCTGGAGAGTGCGGTACGTACCGTAGTTGAACCTTACCTTGTCTGTTAGCGCGGCGTGTTCTGTGTCACAAGCTCGTCCCAGGTCTCATCGCCTACAGCCGTCCTGGCGCCTGCGGTCTCGAGCTTGCGAATGAGCTGCGCACGCTGCTCGCTCGGTATATCACTCAGTAAGGTCTGAATCTGCCGAATCTGCGAGAGCCTCCTCGTGGTGCTGCTCTCGGGCGTCAAACGGGCGGGGTTGCTACCAAGGCCCAACTCTCGATCGGGTGCGCCAGCCACGTTTTCGTCTGGCGAGATTGCGCTCGGAGTTCTACCGTCGTCGGGTTCTTCTGGCGGGATTGCAATCGGAGTTCCGTC
Organism: Polyangiales bacterium; assembly: GCA_046598735.1. GTDB lineage: Bacteria > Myxococcota_A > Polyangia > Polyangiales > DASUME01 > DASUME01. The sequence goes on along the minus strand of JBKJIA010000150.1, from coordinate 19,762 downwards.
GTCTGGCGCGCCGGCGCGGTCCTGTTGCGTGCGGGCGCGGCTGGGCGCGCCGTTTGATCGGGGAAGCGCGCTCGCGCCTGCCCCACCCGGACCCGGGCCGGGCGCGGCTGCCTGCTCGGAGGGCAGCCTGTCCACGCGTGCCGAGACGACACTCTCTCGTACCGAGGCCAGCAACGCATCCAGCGCTTTCACCCGTGCTTGCTCTGCGTTCTTTCCCGCTTGAGCCGCCGGAACGTCGACTTTGGTGAGTGCTGAGGGATCCAGCGTGGAAGGGTCCGTGATGCCGGGCGAAGGGGTGGACGGTGCTCCGATGCGGCCATCGGCTTTCGGAGAAACGGCGCCGCGACCGTACATGGCCAACTGCCGTTCCAGCTCCGCCGGTGAGCTGTTCGCACGATAGTAAGCATGCACGCACACACCCTGCTGCTCCGCGTAAGGCGCCCGACACGCATTCATCTTAGGGATGAAGGCGGGAGCATCCGCGGGCATGACTGGAACCGGAGCGACCGGTGGTGCGGGTGGGGCAGGCGCGACGAACGGCGGTGCGACTGCCGCCTCGGTGCACGCTGCAGCAAACAACATGAGCCATGCATGGTTGCGCGAGTTTGACATGACCTTACGCTACCACTTTCTCCCGCAGCATGCTGCTGTTGCTCAAGGTCCTCATGCAACCGGCGCGCCAGTAGTCCCGTCCTCGTGCCAGCTCCAAAACAACGGCTAGCTGCGTTACAGGTCAAAGGGCATGAGCAAGTTCAGGTCGAAGTCGGCCTGCACGTCCTTACCATTGACCACGACCTTCTTGCACGCAGGACCAAAACCACCAAAGGAGACGAGATCGCCGATGCCCGGTCGCGGATTCTTGTCGTCCGCGTTGTCTACGTCATCGATGAAACCATTAAACTGGTAGATGCCGTTGGGCACATCTTCGATCACCAGATCGATCGGAGTGTTGATCTTAGGCAGGCTTACTTCGTCAAGCACGAGCGCCACGACCGGTACTGGCGTTTGGCCCGTGGTGTCGTTGAAACAGGACTCCGACAGGCCTGAGTAGAACTTACCTTTGGCATCGCCCTTGGCACCGACTTCCACGCTGCGACGCAAGCGAATGGTTACCCTATGAGTCGAGCCATCGTCGACGATGTCGTCTGGGTCCACGGAGTCATCGGTCATCATTACACCGTGTTCCCCGTCAACGCCTGGCAGGGTGAACATCATCTCGTAATCGAGCACGAGCTTCACACCTTGCACGTCGCCATTGCTGAGCTCGATCTTTTGGCAACGCGGGCTCAAGTCCCCAAACATCGCGAGATCGCCGGTAGCCGGGAGCTCCTCGTCCTGCTCTTCGTTGTCGACGTCATCAAACCAAGCCGCGGCGTAGTAAGTCTCATTCGCCTTCAGACCTGTGATCAAGAACGGGGCGGCCGCGTCTTTTTTCGTGAGGTCGACAGCGCTGATTCCAAAGCTTGCCAGGGACTTGACCGCGGTGCCTTGTTCGTTGCGGCAGTCTTTGGCGATCGAGATGTGCACGGTACCCTTACCATCGCCCATCTTACTGATCGGGACACTGCGCGTGACCGTGCCGCTTGCCTGCAGCGCGCCATCGCCCGCCGATGCTTCGCTGGGATTCGCTGTTTTGCCGCTGCCATCGCTGCCACAACTTGCGAGCAGCAGCGCGGCGAAAAGTAGGGCGCTGACAGCGCGGGCGTTGAGCGTGCGCATCGGCGGTATGAACATAATCGACCTCGGTTCAAAGCAAGAGTGAACAACCTTTACGCCATACTCCAGCGCGGCCCGGCGAGGCAACCGGTGAGTTTCACGAGCATGTTGAGCGTACGTTTAGCGTGCACGTTCCCGGGCTCAGCACCATGGGGTGCCAACCGCCCTTCGGCCGTTCCTGCTCGCTGCTCTGGTATAGTGCGACGGATGATTCCTTTTTCCGTGCTCGACCTCGCTCCGATCGTGCAGGGCGGCGATGCCGGTTCGGCCCTGCGCAACACGCTCGATCTCGCGCGTCACTGCGAACGCTGGGGCTATCGGCGTTACTGGCTGGCCGAGCACCACAGCATTCCGGGTATCGCCAGCGCAGCGACGGCCGTGGTGATAGGTCACGTCGCTGCGGGCACGTCGACGATCCGAGTCGGTGCCGGTGGCATCATGCTGCCCAATCATGCGCCGCTGTTGATCGCCGAACAGTTCGGCACCCTGGAGGCGCTGTTCCCCGGTCGTATCGACCTTGGCCTGGGTCGCGCGCCCGGCTCTGATGGACTCACGCAACGTGCCCTGCGGCGCACCGCCTCGGATGCGGAAAGCTTTCCGGACGATGTGCGCGAGCTGATGGCTTGGTTTCGTGCTCCGGTGCCGGGGCAGGCCGTGCAAGCGGTGCCGGGGGCAGGGCTCGAGATTCCGATTTGGATCTTAGGCTCAAGCTTGTTTGGCGCGCAGCTCGCGGCCTCGTTCGGCCTACCTTACGCTTTCGCGTCACACTTCGCGCCAGCCCAAATGATCGAGGCGATCCAGACCTACCGATCGCGCTTCAAGCCATCGCAGCAGCTGGCAAAACCGTACCTGATGTTAGGCGTCAACGTGATCGCCGCCGACACCGATCAGGAGGCGCGGCTGCTGCTTAGCTCGCTGCAACAAGCCTTCATCAATCTGCGACAGGGTCGGCCCGGGCCCTTGCCCGCACCCGATCCCGACTTTGAAGCGCGCATGAATGCTAGTGAACGTGCGCTGCTTGAACACGTGCTCTCGTGCTCGGTGGTGGGCGCGCCCGATACGGTCCGCTCAGGGCTTGCAGCGTTTGTTGCACGCACCGGTGCCGATGAGCTGATGGTCACTGGGCAGATTTTCGATCATCAAGCGCGCCTGCATTCTTTCGAGATCGCTGCCCAGGCGCGCGAACAGTAAGGTACGGGTCACGGTGCGAACGCCGCGCGCGCTTTCCCCCTGGTAGCGCGCATGCTTCCCACGCGGCATTGCGCTGGCCGCTCGGGCTGGCCTTCGTTCGAGCCATTGGTAAGGATGTGAGGAGCTGCCTACCCCGTGACAATAAGCTTTACTGGTTCAAGTGGGGCTCCTTGCACATCGCCGATTTGGTCACGGGCCAAGACGTGGAAACCGTAGTCAACGGCAATCCAAGGCAAACGAATAGTTCCCGCTGAGGATTCTCAGGCCCGAAATCAGACAACGTCATGAGCGGGCAGGTTGGCCTCCACGCGCGCGTGGAGAGTTGACCTACAAGGGGTGCATGAATGGGTGGCAGTAAGATTGGGTTGTGGTCGTTTCTGGTTCTCTCACTCGCGGCGGGTTGTCCGCTGGAGGATGACCCGGTGGAGAACGGGCGATCGAATACCAATCCAGCCGACGGCGGCGATTCAGGCGCAGGGAACGATGGCGGCAGCGACGATCCAGGCAAACCAAGCGGCGACAATGGCAACGACAATGGCAACGACAATACCAACGGGAACGGCGAGACCAATCTGGACATTCGCCGCTCTCTGGTCGTCACCGAGCAGCCCATGCTGACTGGGTTTAGCCTGCAGCGCGTCATGGACCAGTTGGCGAGTCAATCGAGGGTCGCCGGCCTGACCGCCACCAAGCTCTTTCAACAGCTATGGGACACTCAGAATCCCCGTCCCGGGCTCGGCTTAGGTGCCCACTGCGATGACACGGTCGATCCCACCTACGGCTCGGTGATCAATAAGTATCCTTACAAGTGCCGCGGTACGCTAGCGGAGGGTGGCGAGGCGGCCTGCGACCCCTTCGCGGTCAACTCGCCCTGTGCCTACATACCGATCGCGCTGTTCAATCGCTTCGATCTCGCCCCGCAGAATGGGGCCCATTGCGGCGAGCATCGCATCGTGTACGCGCGCGCCAGTGGCCGCACCGACACCCGCGCTCGAAACCTTATCATCTTCGAGGCCGTTCTACCCAATCCTCATCCGGTACAGGGCCTCAAGGGCTGCAAGAAAATCGCTGATTTCTGGGGTGATCTCAGTAAGGATGCAAGTCTTACCCGTCGCGCGGCATCCCTCGAAAACTTCTATTTTGACGGGCTTGCCAATGTTGAGCCCGTGGTACACGTGGACCACTATGGCAACATGGCCGGAGGGTATGGTCAGATCCGTACCAACCAGTTCATTCAGCCGGATCCGATCGCGCCACGCGTCTGGTCGCTGCGTGAGTTCAAGCTGATCAAGGCCTGCGCGAGCTCGTCCTGCACGCTCCAGATGGTACCCGTCACGAACAAGACCAATCCCTTTGGTCCCCTGTTCGACTTGGCGTCGACGGCCCCGAATGCGGCCGAATTCCAGGCTTTCTTTCCATCTCAGGTCGGCGACCTCAATGCCACGAGTCTGTCGAGCTTACGCATGGACGTACCCGACATCTACAACTCCGCACAAAGCGAAGCCTCGGGCTCGATGGAGACCAACTACTTGCTCAACTTCGGTACGGCGCCGAGCAGCTTCCGTAGTGCGATCGACGCGGCGCTCGTCACGGCGGGCAGCCCGCTCAGTGCCCGCGACATCGTGGCACGCGCCCAGACCCAGTCCTGCGCGGGCTGCCATCGTCTGAGTAACAATGCCGCACTCGGTGGTGGGCTTACCTGGCCTGCTTCCCTTGGCTTCACGCACGTGAGTGAGCGTGATGCAGATGTGGAAACCGTCGACGGCGTCTCGCGCTTCAAGATCTCGGTCGCTCTCGAAACCGTGCTCCTGCCACACCGTAAGCTCGTGCTCGAGGACTACATCGACAATCCTCCGCCAAACGCCCAGTCGTCCAACTCCATCGGCGGCAGCACCACACACTGAAACCCGCGAGCGCGTTTCGGGTCCTCCTCGACTCATAACACCGGAAGGCGAGTCCGCCTCACTGGATGTAGGCCGAGGACTCGTACTTCACGCGGAGGGCCTTCCTCTACGGCCAGGTGCACAGTAGATCGGCGCCCCCGGCCCCTCGGTTGCGGATACGTACCTCTCCGCTCACGCCTGCGTAGCGCAACGTTCCCTCGAGTACGCCTACGTGATGGGAATCGAGAAAGAAGTGAATGCCCCGTAAGCTCACCAACGCATGGGTCTTGGACACTTCGACGACCGCGCACTCACTCGGGCGCACATTGACCGGATAGGTGTTCACGAGGGCGCATACCGCTTGCTCCGGGCTCTGGGAAGACCCCAGCGACACGCGTCCAAGGGTGGACTGCAGCAGCGCCGCCGGTGCCGCCCGTCCCAACGACCGTAAGGCTGCGCGTGTCGTTTTCCCGGGAAAGAGCAGCGGGCACGCGTCGATCAGCAGCTTCACGTGCTCCCTCTGCGGATAGAAGCCGAATGGCAGATAGCGATCACGGGGAGCGGGCGAGGGCTTTCCTGCCTGTTTGAGCGCGTCGACGACAGGCTGAAGAAACATCCCGGCGATCTGACCTGCCTCCGGCACGGATTCCAGCACGGCCGCCGTCTCTAACGCGCTGTCCCAGGGCGGCTCGTGAAACTCATCTTCATGCTCGCCTGGCTGTCTCATGACTTCAGAAGCATAGCGCCTAACGCGGAAACTTGAGCAACGAAGCTTTGCTTCCCATTGAGCACCCCGCAGTAAGTGGCTGCGACGCTACCCCCACCCGGTTTGACCTGTCAATGTTGACAGGTGTTACTTTGGACTGACGTTCGCTTGGGGCTACCGCCGGCATGGGACCGACGGGTCAAATTTGCGCGATCGTGGGAGCTTTTGTTGTGTCTGTCGCGGTCGCGGGGCAGGGTGTGGTGTGAGGGCAAGTTGGAGGCAGCGCGACGAGGGCTTGTGCCATGACTGAGAGCGGCCCGGCTTTTCTCGACTGGATTACGCTCGCCGGTGCGCTGCTGTTGGTGATGAGTCTTGCGTCATCGCATTTGCGACGCCTGCCGATCACAAGCTCCGTCATCTATCTCATCCTGGGTGTCCTGATCGGACCTTCGGGCTTCGGCTGGCTGAGTCTGGAGCTGAGCGAATCCTCCGTGTGGCTCGAGCGCGTGACGGAAGTGGCCGTTGTCATCTCCCTGTTCGTGGGCGGCCTGAAGTTACGTTTGCCAGTGCGCAATCCTGCCTGGACTCCGGCCTTACTATTGGCGAGTCCGGTCATGGTGTTGAGCATTGCAGCAGTCGCTGCCCTGGGCGTCTTCGCGTTCGGCTTCGGTCTGGCCGAGGCGCTCCTGCTCGGCGCCGTGCTCGCGCCGACTGACCCGGTGCTCGCGAGCGCAGTCACCGTCAACGATGCCGCGGACGAGGACCGAGTACGTTACGGACTCTCAGGGGAAGCAGGACTCAACGACGGCATGGCGTTCCCGTTCGTCGTGTTCGCGCTCGAGTGGGCGCGCCAGGGCGCCGGGCCGTGGATAGGAGCGTGGGCCGCACAACGCTTGCTGTGGGCGGTGCCCGCGGGTTTGTTGCTGGGATATGTCATCGGCAGTGGCCGCCGGAGTGCTCGTCTCCGAAACGCTGTCTTTTGGCGATACCAGTGAGCGCTTGATCGAAGTCGGTTTGGTGGTGCTCGTCGGCGCCTTGACCGTGTCGCACTGGGACGTGCGTGCCCTGCCGCTCGCTTTCTCGTTGTTTGTGCTGATCCGGCCGTTGAGCACGCGCCTGCTACTCGCCCGCACAGCGTCCTCAAATGGGCAACGCTGGCTGATGGGCTGGTTTGGCCTACGGGGGATTGGCAGCCTCTACTACCTTACCTACGCGCTCAATCATGGGGCGGCCGGTGCGCTCGGGCAGGAGGTCAGTAATCTGACTCTTTCCACCGTCATGCTCAGCATCCTCATTCACGGGGTCAGTGCTCAGCCTTTGCTGTCACGCTATGAGCGCTCGCTCCAGTCGTGCGACCCTCCTGAGCGAGCGTTGCCGCCCAAGTGAACCGACAGCGCTCTCTCCGCGCACCAGGAAGAGACGTTGCGCGCGTTCCAGGCGTAGAATGAGGTGTCGATGCATCAGCCCATCAACGCTCAGGCATCGCATACCAGGAGGTCCCGCATGCTTCGTACTTACGTCATCTGCTTGGCCACGGCGTGGCTGTGTGCCTGTAGCGATGGGAGCACAAGCTCCGGCGGCGATGCGGGTGCCGATGCCGGCGCCGGCTCAAGCGATGAATACGAAGCAGAGCTGTTCGCACACACGCGCACGCTCGACGCGGACGCATTGGCGGCACTCACGCACGAAGACGCAGACCTTACGCTTCATTTTGCTAGCATGCCCCTGGCTTTGAAAGACGTCGCGCGCGGCAGCGTGCTCGTGGGCGGCGTAAGCGCGAACACCCCAGCCGGGCTGCTGCGGCTCGTCACCCAGGTGGACAACGAAGGGACAGGACTTGCCGTGCACACCATGCACGCGCCACTGCAGCTCGCCTTCAAGCGCTTGCACGTGCGCGGAGAGCGCGAGATTCGCCCCGAGCCCTTTCGCGACGACCTGCAAACCAAAAGCGGAGGCGGTGCCTTCCCGTCCGCCGCCATCGACTTCTACGCGTTCAACGGCGATGGTGACGAGAGCACTGCAGATGATCAGGTCCATGTCACCGGCAAGTTCGCAGCCGGCTTTTCTTACCTGCTCGGGATCGACACGGACTGGGGCGATCTAGAAGGTAAGGTCGGCGCGGCTGTCGATTGCGTGCTCTCGTTGTTCACGGGCTGCGATCCAGAAAACCTCCTGCCTGAAGTGAAAGTGGGTTTTGCAGCCAAGGCCGGCGCGGACGCAAGCCTTACCTTCGAGGGTGTTTCGTTCCTCGGCTACGAACGCGAGCTCGAGCTTGCGAACATCAAGTTTGACCCGATCACGATCGGCATTCTCGTGTTCGTGCCGAGCATCGAAGTGCTCGCCAACATCGAAGGCAAAGCTTCGAGTCGCTTTTCGTTGAGCACGTCGGCCAAGGCCGGTGCCGAAACGGAGCTGTCGTTCTCGAGTAAGACGGGCGGCAAGCTCGTGCCACCCACGGTGACGGCCCCCAGCTTCAGCGCTCCTAAGATCGAAGCCACGCTCTCCGCCTCAGGACGTGTGCGTGTGGGGCCCCGTTTGCACCTTCGCCTGTATGATCTGTTTGGCCCCTACGCGAGCTTCTATGCCTTTGCAGCGCTCGATGCCGACGTGCAGCGTACGCCCTGCTATCAGCTCGAGGGCGGGCTCGAGGGCGACGTGGGCATCGAGCTTGTGATCGACACACCCGTGTTCGAGCTGACACTCGGTGACTTCAAGGAGGACTTTGGGCTCGCCAAGGAAACCATCGCCAGTGGTAGCTGCGACATCCCAGCAGGTGGCATTCCCGTCGTCGACGAAGCCTTTGCGAACCCCGTGTTTACGCCCTGGGCCAAGGCCTACGCGAACACCCTGCGCAACTTTCAATACTCAGGTCCCGGCGCACAGCTTACGAGCACGCACGTCCAGCGCACGATCGATGGCCACTATCTCGTGACGGGTACGGCCAGCAATAGTCTGCTCAAGCTCAACGAAACAGGTGACGTGGTCTGGGCCAAGAAGTATGTGCTGCCAGATTCCTTCAACCCTGGGTTGTTACAAAACGAGTTGTCGCTTGAGCATGCAGCTTCAGGCCCCGATGCGGGGCTGCTCGTTACAGGTTACCCCTATACGCTAATGTCGCTGGATCAGTCCGGCACGCTGCGCTGGGCCTCGAGCTTTGCGGCACCTTACTATGATACCTTCATGCGCTTTGCGGGCATCGTCGCCATGCCCGATGGCAGCTACGTGGCACTCGCCAACTACGCCGATGATGCGACTGAGTCGAAGACCGCCGACCACTGGCTGCTCAAGCTCGACGCGGCGGGCAGCGTGCTCTGGTCGCGGCGCATCGGTGAGGCGGGGCTTGGCGACATTGCGCGCGCCATCGTCGCCATCGACAATGACGTGGTGGTGGTGGGCTCGCAGTGGGACCCCGCCAACAGCTTTTGGCGCGGCACAGTCATGCGGGTGAATGCCGACGGCAACTTGCTGTGGTCGAAGCGCTTGGTGTTCGACAATGCGGGCTCCGAGGTGCGCGCACACTTGCAGGTCGCGCGGCGCTCGCGTGAAGGCGACATTCTGGTGGGTGGTATGCTCGATGGTGCAGGCCCTGGCGAAGCCATGGTGGTGCTCAAGCTCAAGCCTGAAGACGGCAGCATCGCTTTTAGCAACATCCAGAGCACCCCGGATGGTTACCTCGGCATGGAGCTGACGGATCTGGTCGAGCTACCCACGAGCGGCATGCTCGCCGTCGGCAACTACGAACGGATCGGCAGCGACGTATGGCTCGCTGGACTCGACAGCGTGGGTAAGATCCAGTGGCTACGCCGCTACGGTCAGGTAGTGGTATCAGCAAGCCCGCAATCAGAAGACGCCAACAACCCAGGCGTGGTGGTCACAGACGACGGTGGGGCGCTCGTGGTGAGCTGCTCGGAGCAACTGGCAAGCGCCGGCCAACCAGGCTTCTGGGGCATGAAAGTCCCGGCAAAAGACGGCGTAATTGCCCTTAATGCGAGCGTGGCCAGCACGACGCTTCTTACTTACCAGACGCTGCCCGTGACGGTGAGCGCCGGCCCCTGGTCACCGCCCAATCAGGAGCTTGCCATCGTGCCCACGTCCGTGGCGCTCACGGTCAAGGATGTGGACACTCAGACGCGCGCCTTCAGTCCGTAAGCGATGGCGACGCCGTTGAGTAACATGCCGAGCCCATCACTCGACCAAGGCTGACACGGCGAAGGACTTGATGGTCCCCACATCACCGCGGGCAAGATCCGCGACGCTGAGCGTGAAGTCTCCTGTGGCGCCTGTCCCGGAGAACGCGTCGGTAGTGAGATCGAGGACAAGATTGTCGGCTGAGCCGCCCACGCGATTGTGGAGCACAAGCGTGCGTCCAGCGTGGACGAGCTCAACCCTCAGATCCCCGCGATAGGTATGCTGGAGGTCAAGTTGCACACGAAGGCGTGTCAGCTCTCCTGCGGCAGTGGAGGTGAGTACAATTCGGCGTCCCTGACTCGCGTTGTCGGGGATCGGCAGGGCCGGCCCGGCGTAGGCGAGGCTCCATGGATCTGCAGTGGGCGGCTCGGGATCGGAGTCGTCCGCTTCGCGCGGGATGAACGTGGTGCGCAGCCAGGCGAGATCGCGCTCGACGTCGCGCCTTACGCGCGGCGCGATGGTCAGCTCGCGGTCCTCGAGGTAGCCGAAGTTGTGAAAGTCGAAGCGCAGGTCGTTGAGCTTGTGACAGGAGCCGCAGGGCACGTTGGGCACCAGGCGCTCGTTGCGGTCTGAGATCGGCGTCGCGAGACGCGCGATGTCCTGCGTGCTCAGAATGACGCTATCCCTGATTTCCGCTGCGCGTGGCCCCGAGAGTGCGCTCTGGGGACTCAGGTCGTCTGCGCCCATGGTCGCCACCATGGAGTGTCCGTAGTTGAATAGCGTGGCGCCATCGCGCGCGGACGTAAGAGTAAGGTCGACCGGAACGAGGCGCGTCGACTCACCGCGAAAGGCCACGAACACCCACTGATCGAGGTGAGCGGGCTCGCGTCCCGCTGGCAGCGAGAAGGCGGTGAGCTCGCGAATCCGCGCTGGCCGCGCGTAAACCGCCAAGAAGTTGCGAAGGCGATCACGCATGCGCTCTTGGGCGGCTCGACCCGCGAGACTTTCCGGCCTGACACCCAGGCCTTGGTACGCCTGAGAAGCTTGCGTCGGCTCGCGCAGTGCGAGGGTGTCTTCAAGCAGGCGCGTGGTGGCTCGATCGCGTAGGGCGATGAGCTCGCTCCGTTCAGCTTCGCTCAGCGGTGCAAACGTCTGGCTCGGCTGCTGCGAGCGAATCTTACTGACGAGCAGTTTCGCGCGTGCCGCGTCGACGGCCGAGAGCGCGTGCTCGAAGGGCATGTCGTACAGCACGTGCATGGCGCGGTCGTCTGCGAACGAGGGCGAGAAACGAGCGTGCACACGCATGTTGTACAAGATGGGCTGCAGCACGAGCCGAACCTCGGGCCAGCACAGCGCCGCGATATCCGAAGCAGGCGTAGGCCCAAGGGCACTGCAGGGAGCGACGCGCGCCGAGACTACCTTCCAGTCCGCGTGCAGATTCTCCTCTTGCAGCGCGCCTTCTGCGGGTGTGCCGTCAAAGGCTTGCTCGATTTGGCGATAGAGCGCACGTGGAAGCAGCGCTTCACCCGTCGGTAAGAGATCCGTGGCGCGCACGAGCGCTTCGTCGCCGAGATCGAACGCGATGGCGAGATCCTTCTCAGCAACCTCCGAGACCACAAGGGCCGCGCGGTGCGTCGAGATGTTAAGCGCTTCTTGGTCCGAAGCACAGGCACAGAGGCAACATGATGCCAGCAACAAAACAGGGGGGAACGTCTTCATGGCGCGCAAAGATGCTCAGCGAAGCACGCTGGTAAAGCGGCCGCGGTGAGGGAACTCCACACGCCCTCGAGACGCTTGCGGTGGGAGAAGGCCGATCGAGCCAGCGCAGCAACTCGCTAGCGGAACGCCATCGTCACGCAAGAGCGCAAAATCCTGCTGATCCTGTGTCGCCGCGTGGCAACAGGACTCGACAAACGAGGGCTCCCACGCGCACAGCTCCGGAAACTAGTTGGCAAGCCTTTCACGAACCCACGTCATGGCGGCGGGGACCGTTGCAAACACTTGGTACTCATAGGGGGGTGGCGAAAACCAGAACACGGCCGTGAGGTAACCGCGCACCAAGCCCGATTGGATCACGAACGCATCGCAAATGTCCCATTTCGCAGCATAAGGCGCGATCCGCTTGAGATGCTCCGACTGACGACTTCGCACGGTGGCACTGGCGTGGATGAGCTGCGAGCAGTCGACAATCCAGGCGATGCGGTGGTCGAGGCTTTGGTACCAGGTGTGGATCTCCGCATTGCGCGCGACGACCTCGTCCTCGCTCGGGGACTCTGGATAGGTGAGTCGATAGAGCGGTGCGAGATAGTCGTCCACCCAGGCATGCTGTAGTCGCTTTGGCTGTGGGAGAGCCACCATTCAGACTCCTGGCAGCCGAAAAAAAGGGGCCGCTACAATAGCCGACTGTAGCGCAATTCGACTAGCTTTGTCAGTCCCGCCTGCGCGTCAATTGCTCCCGCTTTGGGGACGCCTACGACATAAGCAATTTCTGCGAAACCCGCTCGCTTGGTCGAAGGGCGGGTCAAGTCCGATCGGTGAGCGTCTTCAGAAACGATACGGGCGACCGGTTCGCTTTCATCGCCTGCGGCTCCATGTCGCAGCAGGTGTTCCGCCTCCACGGCCCCCGAATGCATCGTGGCGAAGTAGGACTCGGTATTGGCGTGTCCCGGCGGACGGGGAACCGGACGGCTCGCGAATCGATCTATACTAACCTTACCACTTAATAAATGGTCTTTGGCTTGATGGTCAACGACACCAACCCACCTTTTGCAGGCCGCACCGCCGGCGCCGTGGCTCTTCATGTCACCCGTATAACCGGTCGAGGTAATAAGACGCCTGCCAAACAGAAAACCCGCCTCGTCAGGCGCGGGACCTGAGCGTCCATTGACGATCCGAACAGGGAGGTGCCGTCCGGAGGATTGAAGCTTGCCTTGCACGGTGCGGCGTCGTGCGCGCAAGACGGGCGAGACCTCGCTGCTCGTGGATGCGCCCTGCACAGTGCAGAAAGCCCACATGCGGAACAAGGGGAGGTGATCGCCCTACGTTGGCGCGCATCGGCTCGGCCTCGGCTTCACCAAAACCACACATTTCCCCCAGAAAAGCGAAGCTTTCACGAGTACCCGACATCAATGGATCGATCGCCCACGCGTGCATCGCGAAAGGTTCTCCCCCCCCATGCGAGAGTCAGAGACTCGTTACCTCATCGCACATCGCCCTCACGTTAGGCGTACCTGCCGCGCCCTCGGTTTACTGCTCGGACTCGCGCTAGTCCTCCCGGCGTGCGGTGATCCAGGCGGTGTCGCGGACGATTCATGGACCGATGAAGAAGGGGAATGGAGCGAACAAAGCGAAGATATCGACAAGGCGCTGCCGACTGCGCGCTACCAAGCGGAGGCATTCACCTTGCAGAGCGGTTGTGCCGTGGCCACCAACCAGGCGGGGTACACGGGCACGGGCTTTATGGACTTCGGCGGCAACGGCACGTGGATCGAGTGGAACAACATCAATGCTTCGCTCGCCGGCCAGTACACGCTGACGTTGCGCTACGCCAATGGTGGTGCCGCCGCGCGCCCCGCCGCTGTGACAGTTAACAGTGTAAGTGCCGGCACGGCCCAGTTCCCCATAACCTCGACGTGGACAGCGTGGACGACAACCTCTCTCGTCGTGTCGCTCAGTCAAGGCAACAACACCATCAGAATCGCCGCCAACACGAGCACAGGTGGACCGAACGTCGACTACGCTGACGTTACCGGTCTTGATCTATGCACGAGCGATCCGAACAAGACCGAGCCAGGGGTGTGCGGCTGCAGTGTGGCAGACGTCGACACCGATCGCGACGGCACATTCGATTGTCAGGATCAGTGCCCCAGCGATCCGGCTAAGGTCGTGCCGGGCAGCTGTGGATGCGGCGTTGCCGACGGCGTGTGCGGGGGACGCTTCTCCGCCCCGAACGCCGCGCTTCACACCCTCAACTCCAACAAACAGCGCGCATTTGCTCGTTACATCGACTCGAATTTCGAGGGCAACGGCCATTCGGAAACCTGGGACGGCCGAGTCTTCGTGGTGCGCAACACGGGCGGGTGGCAAGTAAGAGCCTTCCGACCTGAGCGTGTGACCATCGATGCGGACCGGGCGCCGAACTTTGGCAATCAGCCGTTCGGGACGAGGAAGTTTCTAGAGGACGACGCCACGGTGGCGGAGTTCGACCACAACTGGGTAGCTCTCACCCCGGATCCCACGGTCTCGGGCGCCAACCCTTATCCCTCCGACGCGGCAGGCACCCCCCAGGCGAACGGCACCTCTCGCACTTACAAGGCGCTCGCCTACCACACGACGGTCAACAAGGAGCTCGGCCTGCGTAAGTTGACGCTCATCGTCGGCAACGCGAACACCACCAGCGCGGAGGTCACCCTCGCACAGTTCACCAGTACCTTCGCTCCGATCATTCTCTCGAACGGCGGCGCCAAGTTCCTGTGCATCGAGCCCTCCGTGACGATGGACGCTCGACTCGTGGTGTGCCAAGGCCACCCTGACAACAACGGCACCATCGACAACCTGGTGTACGCGTGGACCGCAAACGCGGGAGGCGCCAACGGCTTCTCGACCCCGAGGTCGCTCGCCAACATGTATTACGATCATCGCGACTCGGACGTGAGAGGGCTGCCGTTCAAGGTGCGGTATCCCATCGCGGAAAAGCCGATCACGGACGCCACGGGCACGGCGTACCTTCGCGGCGAATTGATCAAGGGCGCCTATCCTTGGATCAGCCACGACGGTTCCGAACTGTTCTACATGGCTTCGCGCGATGGGATCACTGCGCGCCGTACGGGCGCGAGCGTGGTGGGCCGCTGGACCGGTTGGTCGGCGCGTCACATCGACGGGCCCCTCAACCGTGACCGCCGTGTGACGAGCCGCTTGTTCGTGTCGTCGCCCGGAGCGTTCACGACGATGTGGGAACCTTATAAGAACCTTGCGAATTCTCCGTTCCCATACACGGCGCGTGGACCCAGCTACCCCATCTTCGGTTCCAACACCGAGGACTATTCTGAAGTGAGCTTCGAGGACTTCACCGACGGCAGCTACGTGCTGTATCTCGGCATGAACGAACAGCTCGATCGCGCGGGTGTCTTTCAGGTCAATGCCACGAACGACACTTCAGGGAACTTCAACAACGGTCGCCTCGTGGGCGCCAAGTTCCCACTGGAGTACAACGCCCGCGACGAGAACGTGGGTCGCCACGGACAGGGCGTCTACTTCCCAGCCAACGCCTATATGGACGTGGAGCGCCGCGGCGGATGGTCGTCGCTGAAGAACGGCGTCACCGTCGAGACGTTCGTGATGGTGCAGCAGAGCACGACCGCGCGCAGCACGCTCTTCAGCCTCGCTGCCGGTGTCGAGCTCTACCTCAACGGGCTTACCCTCGGCGCACGCATCGAGGACGACACGGCGCGCAGCGCCACCGTGACAGGGCCAGCCATCGCCACCAATCGCTGGGTGCACGTTGCGATGACGTTCGAACCCAAGACTCGCGCGCTCGCCCTGCATGTCGATGGCCTTAAGGTCGCAAGCACCACGCCGAGCGCCTTCGGCAATCTGCGCACCACGGGCGCGGTTCGCGTTGGCCCCCAGGCCAGCTCGGGCCTCATGCTGCTCGACGAGATCAAGGTATCCAAGCTGGCGCGCGCTCAGTTCGAGCTGGGGCACAGCGCCCATGCTCAGATCCACACCACGCCGACGCCGACGCAGCTCGGGACGATCCCCAGCCACCTCCAGTCGCTCAGCCACCGTGCCACCGCGGTCGACCGCTTCAGCACGGCTGCTCCGACGCTCGGGCAAGATCTCTTCTCGCAGACGCTGCTGTCGAAGCAGCGCACAACGTCCTGTGCCACCTGCCACGATCCAGCCAAGCAGTTCACCGACGGCCTTGCCATCGCGCGCGGCGGAGAGCCTACCGACAAGGGCACACGCAACACGCCAACGCTGCTGAATCGCCAGTTCTCGACGCTCCAGGGCTGGAGCGGCAGGGCCGCCACGCTGGACGCGCAGGCCACTATACCCATTACGGCCGGCCACGAGATGAATCTACCCATGGTGGAGGCCCTTCAGCGCCTGAACGCCGAAGGAACCTGGGCTTCGCGCTTCCAACAGGTCTACGGCGAAGCACCCACGGAGCGAAACCTCACTGCCGCGTTGGCCAGCTTCCAGGCTACCAAGTTTTCACCTCGCACGCGCTTGGACGACTTCAAGGCGGGCACCCTCACTGCGCTCAACGCGTCTGAGCAGCGCGGGCTCCTACTCTTCGAAGGTAAGGCGCGCTGCAGCGGCTGCCACTCAGGGCGCAACTTCACGGACGAGACGTTCCGCAGCAACGGCCTTACAGACAACGGCGATATCGGCCGCGCCGAAATCTCGTTGCGCGAGAGTGACTACAAGCTGTTCAAGGTCCCCTCGCTGAGCGCCGTCTCCGCGACCGCGCCGTACATGCACGCAGGCAGCTTGAGCACGCTCCAAGCGGTAGTCGAGGCGTACAATCAAGGCGCAAGGACCGTCGTCTTCAAGGACACCGACATTCGCCCGCTCGAGCTGACGACTCAAGATATCACCGACCTCGTGGCGTTCCTCAACAGTCTGTAAGGCGCAGCGCCCGCGCCGAGGACGTGCGCCTCGCCGCAGCGCGTCCCCGTCACGCGGCCCGCGCTTCTTTCAGCATCTCCGCGTTGTCGCTCTCAAGGTGTGCGACTTGTCACGTTAGAAGAACCGTCCCCAGTTCCAAGTTCCGTCCGTCCCCAGTTCCGTCCAATGCTCCACAGCACGAACAGCTTCAACCTTGAACTCGTGGTGTCCACCTCAAACAGGGCCGCTTCAGGGTCAGGTGTCAGGTCCTCACAGTGACCGGACCAAGTCGCGCGAGCTTGTGGAGAATCTCGTCACGCAACTCTTGCCTTAGCTGCTCAATCGGGGCTCGGCGCCAAAAGGTGCGAGTCGCTAGCGTGAGCAAAAGGAGGCACACCAGGCTAGCTTCGAATCCGGCCCCGAAACTCCGTTGCGCATATGTGAAAGGCAGTGCGACGAGCATCGCTATCGCTAATAGCCCAAGAGCCGCAATGCCCGCACGGTGGGCAAGCTGGATACATTCCGGCAGAGGTCGCATCACGAATTCCCCAGTGAAACCTCGCGCATCGTCTTGGAGTTTCATCCGAAAAGCCACGCTCAGAATTCGCCTGGAGTTCGTAGCGTAGACCCAAATGTACTCCTCCTTCGCGTGCCAGCTGATTCGCCCCTCACTGAATGGTAGTGGAGGACCAAACGCGCGGTGCATAGCAGCTGCCGCCTCCATTTCACTGTGCCGGCGATCGAAGACAACGGAAAAAGACATGCTTGCGCCCCGCTTCACCAAAGAGTCAGCCATGGAGTGTACGTCTGAAGTGACATGCTCGCAGTGGCCTCCAACGCCGTTGGCACCTTCGCCCCCGACTGGAACGTGGCGGTGACCGTGCCCCAGCCGTTTGACGTAAACCCGCCGCCCGGCGCGGGATCGAGGCCGCGGGAGTAACCAACGGACGCGGACGTTATGCCTGCGTTGACACCTACCTCAAGGCCCAGATCCACGCCGCTCATTGCCACGGACTGGGGATCAGGTGTTGCGAAGAACTCTACTCCGCGGTCTACGCCAATCTTGGTACCGCCTGTGCTAGCGACTTGGCCGGTACTGCCGATCTGCAGCACGTGACCGTGACCCACGGTGGCGTACGCACCGCCTTGACCTTCCGAACCGAAAAAAGCGCTAGCACTCGCGCCGTACATCGCACCGACCGTTAACCCGTCGACACTACCCGGCAACGACATGTTGACGTCAGGAATCGCTTGATCGACCGACTGAAGGGCACCCTCGACATTGCTGATACCGGCGCCGATATCGTTTGAGACTTGGTTGACAGCGACGGTGCCGAGAGCGGTTGCCGGATCGTAAGATGCCCAGACCGCTGCCGATTCCCAAGGGACACCCGCACCACGATCAATCGTGGCCAGGTTCGCATCACCCACCGCGGCGAAGAAATCCTCGCTGCGACTGAAGGTGGTTACGCTGCCCGCGTTCTCGTAGTGCGCGGCGGGATCGAACACGGTTCCATCGACAGCATGCGATAGCGGATCCTTGAGGTCGGTTGGCGGTTGGACGACGACAGCTGCTGCAAGTTGCTCTGCTTGCGCAGCTGTCTGAGGCACAGGCTCGACTGCGGCGGGCGTGGTCCCACCGTGGTCTTCGAGCCCCAACGGATCCCGCCCCTGCAGCAGATTACCACTCACATAATGGTAAGCATTGCCCGCCTCACCCCCACCCATCGCATGAATACTCAACGGATCCGGCGTACTCCACCTTCCAACCCGCTGAATAAGATACCGCTCGCCAAAGTAAGTAAGCCCGACCTCCTCATCGGCCTCCTTACCCGTAAAGCCCACCGTCTCCAGTGGCATCGAATCCGCGTTGTCGAGACTCGAATCCATCCAATGCTCGCGTGCGCCGTTGGGGTAGAAGCCGGTGACCTCGAGGAGCTCACCGCTCATGAGGTCGACTACGGCGCTGGTGCTTTGGATTAGATCGCCGACGGCAAAGGTAATGCGGTGATCGGGGTCTAGCGCGCCTGGGGTTAGTGTGTCGCGGTTCTTCCATACCACTCGGGCGCCCGCGATGTTGTAATGTGTTTCGGACTTGCCGGCGTCATCGGGTGAGCCAACAACTGTGTTGGGCGTGGTGCCCTGCATGGTAATGCCGTAGCGCTGGCCTAAGTAGCGATGCAGTGCTGGTAGCTCGGTGGACGTGCCGAGTGCTCGCCTGTACATGAGCAGTTCGCCTGCGCGTGAGTTATGGCTACCAAATGCGGCGGCAATATCAGTGGCCAGACCGGGCCCGCCAGAGCTCACCAAGGCACCGTTTAGGTAGAGCTCCGTGCGCGTGGCAGTGGCGCGAATTGTGAGAACGATCGGTTGAGCGACGGGAACAGGAGTAGACAGCGAAACGCGACCGATGTTCGCATGGCCCGCCGCGCCGTAGTCCTCGATCACGCCAAAGTAGACAGTTGCCGAAGATGACGAGGCGTAACCATATAAGGTGGTCGAGTTGCCGAGCGTATTCTGGGACCAGAGGTAGTGGAGGCTTGTCCCTTGTCCAATCGGGGTATCTAGCGCTCCCACGTAGGTGACTGTGTATTCCGAGCTCCTAAGCCCCGCCGTTGGTAGAGCCACTATCGGTTCTGCGCTGGCGCTTATTGCGAGTGCGGGCTGGCCTCCCAGCCCGGTTGCTTGGATACTTGGCTGATAGATGGCGCCTGCGTTGTAGGTTTGCGCAACAGTGCCGGTGATCCTGTCCGTGCAGAACGTGCGCTGAGTGGTCGCATTCACCCCGCAACTGTCCGCTCGATACCAGTGGGCAAGACCGTCCGTGATCGGGCCCGTCGCTGCCTGCGCAGCCCCCGTACCTCCGAGCGCCACGTAGCTGTCGGGCAAGACAGCCAAGCCACGACGCTCGAAGTCGCCCGGCAGCACGTACAACGTGGCGCGCGTGTCGTCGGAGGCAACGTCGCTCGTCTCTTTGACGGTTCGCTGATTAGCGCTGTCGTAGCGGTAGCGCTGTCTCGCTTTGAGCGACCACAGGCCCCCTGCGCGGTCAAAACGCCGCGCCTCGCTCATACGGTTGAGCTCGTCGTAGCGATAAGCGTAGTGCTGTTCGCTGGCGCAAGTGCAGTTGGTGCGCATCGCATTGCGTCGCGCGACGGGATCGCTGCCGCCGGGATCGCTGCAGGACTTCGTGGGCGCATCGACGCACTGGGCGTGCACGCTCATGGCCAGCACGTTGCCGCCCACGCCATAGTCGAGATCTAAGTACCCACCTTTGTCGCTGGGCGTGGTGGCATCGAGGTTGCTCGCGAGGTAGAGCGCGCTGGGGCGATAGGCGGGTGAGGAGTCATTGGGACTTAGCGTGTTGCCGTTCGTGATCTGCCCGATGCTGCGCTCGTAAAAACTGTGTGCGTCGTCGTCCCAGCTGACAGTGTTCGCGAGCCAGTCGCTCTCGTAATCGAGACTGACCACGCGCGTGGAAGGTAAGGTTCCCATGCGCGGGGCGGCCTTGGAGTGCATCGGGTCT
>JBKJIA010000683.1:0-9903 GCA_046598735.1 Polyangiales bacterium | reverse complement strand
TAGCTGTCGTTGAGGAATAGCCGCGCCTCGTAGTTACCAGCGGCGCGAGCGTTGAAGCTCAGGCTGCCGCTCGTCTTGCCGCCCGAGTACAGGTACTGCAGGTATGCGGTGTTCGCGCTTCCTGTGGCGTAGATCCCGATCCAGTCTGAAACCGAGCCGGAAAGGTTCGCAAAGTTCACCACGATGGGGTCAGTTACTGCGAACGTCGCCTTTGTGGTCGTGAGAGTCGGAGTGCCGCCGCAGGTTCCCTCCGCCTTGCCGCAGCCGCAGGTCCCGGGGGTGGTCTTGTTGGGATCGTTCGGACATTCGTCAGTCGGCGGCTGTCCTGTAATCAAGTGAGCATAGGCTTTCCGTAGCCCAGTCTTGTCCTTCTCGGTCAGCCCGTTCGAGGTATCGCAATAGCTGAAGTTCATGATCGAACGGGGGTCGTTGCTGGTCCAGTAAATGGCGCCAGGTTCATCGTCCTTGACGACGGCATTCTCGTTGCAACTGTCCGTCCGATACATTTCGTGGTCGAAGCCCAGTATGTGACCCATTTCGTGGGTCACATTTCCGTCGTGTCCACCCACCTTACCAGTCAAGAATCCCGAGCCAATGTTGACATCAGGTCCACTGGTATTGATCGCAGATCTCATGCCTACCTGCGCGCTGCTCCAGTCGTAGCCTGAGCCGTCGTACTTGACGGTCACGACGTAGCGACCAGGGGCGGCCGGACAGTTTCCGTCTGAAATTAGTTGTACGGCGCCGACCGCGTTCCAGGTCTGATTCATGATTCGCGCGAAATCCACTTTGCGCTTAATCCAAGCATCCGTGTATTGGCTGGCGGGAGGTAGGAAACAGTAGTGGACGTGCCGATCCCAGATAGCGCTCTGTCCGTTGGACGAGTACAGCTTGTCGTCCAAGCCTCCATCGGCCGACTCATCGGCCGATTGCATTCCATCGGCTGGCGTCGGGCTGAGGCACCCACTGAGTAGCGCCACCAGTAACAGTACGTACAGCTTGTGGGCGGGGGCGCGTGGACCCGCTGACTTCACGTCACCTGCAAGATGGTTTGACATATAGCTAGCCTCCGCCGTCAATCGCCCCCGAATCCGGTCCCGCGGACGGCTCTAAGTCTATATGTGTGAAGGCCTCATTTCCTTCACAGCACCTATTTCGAGAAACGTGCTGACAGCGGCGGCAGCGATGCTGCGGTGGCTGGCTTTCACACCCTTTTGTAAGCGCATTCCTTCATGCGCGGGGATAGCTGCAACTTGATATCCTCTGGCGATGCGGTTCTCTCACGCCGGTGGGCATGGCGACTGACCTCGCGAGCGTGATCTCGGCCGCGCCCCTGTTGTTTGGCCGCTTCGAGGTACTCGACGAACTCGGCAGTGGCGGGTTTGGGCGTGTGCTGCGCTGTGTGGATCGCGAGTCGGGCGACGAGGTGGCCGTCAAGGAGCTCGTCGGCATGCGTCCCGCGGCACTGCTCGCGCTCAAGCATGAGTTTCGAATGGTCGCGGAGGTCCAGCACGAAGGCCTCGTGCGTCTCTACGAGTTGTTCGAGGAGGCGGGCCACTGGGGCTTCTCGATGGAGCTCGTGCCCGGCACGGACTTTCTCGCCTTCGCACGCAGCGAAGGACAGGGACGCACATTCGACGAACGTCGCCTGCGCGCGGGTCTCGTCGCCTTGCTCGAAGCGCTCGGAGCCTTGCATCGCGCGGGGCTCGTGCACCGCGACGTCAAGCCCGACAACGTACGCGTGACGCCCGAAGGTAAGGTCAAGCTGCTCGACTTCGGGCTCGTGCAAGCCCACCACGACCTGTTGCCACAGGAGGGCCTGGGCACGGTCGCATTCATGGCGCCCGAGCAAGCGCGGGGAGAGCGCGTAGGCGAAGCCGCCGATCACTACGCGCTCGGTGTCTTACTGTACGAGGTGCTGACGGGAGAGCTGCCCTTCAGCGGCACCGCGGTCGAGGTCATGTTTCAGAAGCAGCGCGAGCTGCCGGACCCGCCGAGCACGCGGTCTGAGGGTGTGCCTGCCGACCTCGAAGCCATCTGCATGGGACTGCTCGCGCCCACGGTGGAAGCGCGCCTAACTGGCGCCTCGGTGCTCGAGCGCCTGACGGGCGGTCAGGCTGGGCGCCTGCGCAGCCTCCGGCCGAGCCTGCTCGACCCCTTCGTGGGCCGTAAGCATGAGCGCGAGCGTCTACATGCCGCATTCGCGCGGGCGCGTGACGGGGAGGCGAGGGTGGTGCTGATCACGGGCGAGAGCGGCATCGGTAAGAGTGCGCTCGTCAGCACCTTCATGGGGGAAGTGCGCGACGCCTTGCCAAACGCTATGTGTCTGTTCGGCCGCTGTCAGCCGGTGGAGCACGTGCCCTTCAAGATGTTCGACGGCGTGGTCGACGGCTTGTCCGGACAGCTGCGCAGTCTCCCCGCACGCGAGCTCGGCGCGCTCTTGCCTGCACGGCCTGGGCTCTTGTCGCGGCTGTTTCACGTCCTTGACAGAGTCGGCGCGGTGCAGCGCGATCATGCCGCGCTCGAGGGCGTGCGCGCGGAACGATTCGAGCTGTTCGCCACCTTTGCGGAGCTACTCTCGCGCATCTCGCGACGCGAGCCGCTCGTGCTCGCCATCGACGACCTGCAGTGGGCCGATGCAGACAGCTTCGCGCTGCTCGACGTGGTGCTCGATCTCGCGGGCCACGGGCGGATCCTGATAGTTGCCACGCTGCGCTCGCTCGACGCACTCGGTGCCGGCGTGGGCTCCTCGATCAAAGCGCTCACCTCGCGCACGTGTGTCCAACAACTCGCTCTGCAACCACTCGATGAAGCCGATGCGCAGAGTCTGGTGCAGAGTCTGACGAACTTATCCCGCGGCGATGGCTTGGTGGCGAACGTGTGTCGGGCGGGCGCAGGCCACCCGATGTTCGTCACCGAGCTCGCCAAGCAGCTCAGCACGCTGCCAGCGGGGATCGACTCGGCGCTTGAGCTCGATGCTCTGTTGCGCAAGCGCGTGCACGCCCTCGGTGACAGCGCGCTCAATGTGCTGACGTTACTCGCACTCTCAGGTTCGCCGCTGCCACGCGCGGTGCTCGCGCACGCGGCACTCGTGCGGGGTGAAGACTTCTCGTCGGTGCTGCTCCTATTGCGCCGTGAGCGCCTCGCGCGCTTCGTGCGAGCGGGAGAGCTTGCCTGCTATCACGACCGCGTGCGCGAAGCGATGCTCGCAGACCTGAACGCGGAGCAAACGCGCAAAGGTCATCTGAGTCTCGCCCGCGCCTGGACGAACGCCAACGCTCCGGACGCAGGCTCCATCGCACGGCACTTCATGGCCGCAGGTAGCGTGGTCGAAGCGGCACCCTGGCTCGTGCGCGCGGCGGAGCGCGCGATGGAGAGCGCCGCATTCGAGCAGGCATCCAAGTACTTTGCAGCTCGCCTCGAGCTGAAAGGCGCCGAGCTCTCCGAAGGTGAACGTCGCGCGCTGACACTCTCCTACGCCCGCTCACTCGCGGCATCCGGTCGCAGTCGGGACGCCGCGCACGCTTTGCTCGCCGCGCTGCCTGGCGCCGTGGCCGAGGAGCGCGTGCAGATTCTCGCGGGGGCGGCGCAGCAGCTCTTGCAAGCCGCCGACGTCGAGGAGGGTGTGGAGACCGCGCGCCGCGCGATGGAAGAAGCGGGCCTCGCGTGGCCACGCAGTCCATCGAGGGCCATCTGGCGTCTCCTTTGGTACCGTGCGCGCCTGGCGCTGCTTCCCACACCCAAGCACCTTCACAGCGATGCCGATCTCGGCGTTCAAGCGCGCACGCAGCTCGAGATTCTGTTTCGTCTGGCGCTGCCTCTATCGTGGGCAGACTTGACGCGAGCCGTGGAGCTGTGGTCTCGGCATCTTTGGCTCGCGCACTTGCTCGGATCCGCGCGGCACATGGAACTTGGCTTGCGCAGCGAAGCAGTCGTGCGCGCCATGCAAGATGCCGAGGGTAAGAGCTGTGATGCCTTGTTTGTGCGGGCGAACCTCGTCAAGAGTCAGGACAGTCCCGATCTCGTGGCCTTTCGCGCGTTCACGCGAGGTCAGGCCGCGCTCGTGCGTTGGCAACTGCGCGAGGCAGAGTCATCCCTGCTCGAAGCGGAAACCTTATATCGCGAGACGTGCCCTGAAGAGCATTGGCAACATACCAACGTGCGCTCTCTATTGCTGGGCACTTGGTTCACGCTCGGCCGCTTCGGCCGGCTCGCTCGCAACGCCGAGCCCTGGTTGCGCGATGCAGAACAGCGCGGTGACAAGTTCGCCTTGGCCAGCTTGTCGGTGGTGGGCTTTGGTTTCGTGCGGCACGTGATGCGTTCGGATCTCGATGCAGCAGCGGCGGAGATCGAGCGTGCGATGAAGCCATGGCGCGGTCCACGCATCGGCATTCAACATCTCGGCGAAGCGTTCGCGCAGCACGTGGTGCTCGCGGGCCGCGGTGGAGACGCCGCGATTCGCTACTGGGATGGCATCTATCCCGCCCTACGCCGCACGTTTCTCATGCGCGCCGCGTTCTCACGCGAAGCCGTGCTGGTCGATCGCTTCTGGGCCGCGGTGGGCGCCGCAGCCAACGCGACCCAAGGCCCTGAGCAATCACACTGCTTGGCTCGTGCCGAGCGAGATCGACGGGCGATTGGCAAGCCGCAAACCCAGTGGTCGCGGGCTGCATTGCTGCACCTCGAAGGGGAGCTATCGATCTTGCGAGGGCATACGCAACAGGCGCTGGTGCAACTCCGCGCCGCACGCGCTGGCTACGATGAGATCGGCCACTTCGCCGGCCGACTCCTGAGCGTGACGATCGATGGTCTGAACGGAAGCCAGGAGGGAAGGCTCTCCTTCAGCCACGAGCTCGAGAGCGAAGGCTTCCGCGATCCCGCGCTGTGGATTCGCATTTGGTCTCCGAGCTCAGGCGAGAGTTCACGCCCCCGCGCGTAGATGGGCGGAACGCTGCGGAATCGTCAGTGTGCCGCCTGTCCGAGGGGTGGGCGGTCAATCCGTGAGCCAAACTACCTTCATGCGTCGGTCACGAAGGGCGGAAGTTGGCCCCCACGAGGGCGGAGTGCGCGTCGAGAGCGGAAGTAAGGTGCGCGTCCGTGTAACGTGTGTCAACTAAGCCTACCCTCCCGGTGACGTCAGGACCCTCCCCATGCTTCGATGTGTACTCATCTCGTTCTGCATCCTTTTCGCGGCGTGTCGCGGTGGGGAGCGCGTCGAAGCGAGCATATCCAGCACCGGTCCAGCCGCCGAGGCACCGTTTTTCGTGTGCCGCTACGAGAACCCGTTCACGCATGTGGAAGAATGCCGAGAGTATCGCGGAGCTGCGTTCGACAAGGCCGCCGCTACGAAGGCCTGCGCAGAGCCGTTCACGGGTGTGGTCGGCAAGCTCGGTAAGGTGGCGTGCGCAAGCTCGGGCGCGATCGGCACGTGCTCGGAGGCAGAGGGCACCGGGCGGAACGTGGTCACCTGGGTGTATGGTGGCTTTCGCGCGATGTACGCCAGCGCGTGTGAACGCTTCGTGCACGGCCAGTGGAGCGATGACGCGCGCGCTCCCGTGCTCGAGGCGCCCATCCTGCTCATGGACGAAGCGAAGCGCGCCATGGCGTCGACGCCCAGCGTCCGTGTCGAACCTGAGTGTCGAGACGCTGCGTGTCTGCGCAAACTCGTCGAAGCGCGCGGCGCCATCTGGTTTCAGCCGCGTAAGACCGCTGCGCAGGATGCGCTGGTGTTTTATCCGGGGGCAGCCGTGGATCCGCGTGCCTACGCGCCCTTGGCCCAGGCGCTCGCCGCGCGAGGGCTCGCCGTTGCGATCGTGCCCATGGAGGGCAACCTCGCGCTGACGGGCATCGACCGTGTGCGGGACGTGCAGCGCTCGGCTCCTCTAATCAGGCGCTGGTTCCTAGGAGGACACTCGCTCGGAGGCGTGATGGCCGCGCGGTTTGCGGCGCATGGCGAAGGCCGCGAGGCGTTGGCCGGCCTCATGTTGTGGGCGGCGTATCCCGCGGATGATGACGACCTGAGTCAGAGCATGCTGCCGGTGCTCTCGGTCTTTGGTTCCGAGGATGGAGTCACGACTCCGAGCAAAGTGGCTGCGGCGCGCAAGCTCTTGCCCGCGAGCACGCGCTACCAACGGCTCGAGGGGGCCAATCACGCACAGTTCGGTTGGTACGGCGTGCAGGCCGAGGACCACCCTGCGTTCCTCGGGCGCGCTGCGCAGCAAGAGATGGTCGTCGCGGCGAGCGTGCACTTCGTGCGCAGCGTGGGAGTACCTCTCCTGATGGATGCGCGCTTTGGCGCCGCGGCCGCGCGCGACCTTACTTTGTGCCAACACGCTCAGCAGAGCTTGCCCAACCTGGTTGGATTGCAGGAGAGCGCGCTTACGGTGGAAGAGGTACTCGACCCGAAGGCATTTTCGGTAGCGAAGGCGCGAGTGACGGGGGCGGCTCCCGCCCGGGTGTTGGCCGTCCAGCGCACCGTGCAGCGCGGGCAAGCGGACAGACTCGACGCGCCAGCAATCGTGACGCGCGAGGTGTGGTGCAAGCTGAAGAACCAGGGAAGCCTCGCGCATGCCCTGGGCCTCGCCGTGGCCGGTGAGGAGCTGAGCTGCCTCGATCTGAACCGAGCGACGTTGGATTGGGCCCGGAAGCAGCTCACGACTGCGGAGCGTGCCCGCCTCGAGGCGCGTCACGTCGTGCTCGAGACGGCTCCCGACAGAAACTTCGCGACGGGCCCTGACTGGTTGGTGGAAGGGACCTTGGACGTCGCGGCCATGCCACTGCCGAAGCGTGGACTCTCGTTTCGCTCCGCCGCGCTCGCGGTGGCGAACGACGCACCTGTCGATGAGGCGTTTAGAGGGGTTCATTACTGTAAGCTGCTCGGGTCCGAGGAGGCGCTGCTGCATTGGCTATCCCAGGCCTCCGCCTCACAACCGTAAGGGCGCGGGCGTTTTCTAGCAGGAACAGGCGGATCCCAGGCGAAGGCGCGGCGGTTGCTGCGCGGAGGCACCCCGGTGGGTGCCGGCTTGGTGTGCGATGAGGGCGGTGACTGCCCTTGCGCATCGGCCGCCATGGAGCTAGCTAAGCCGTGGTCGACACGGCGTGGTGTTTGGCTCCCCCACTTAGGAGTATCCGTATGTTCCAGCAAACTGCAGGCGCGGCCGAGCTTCCCGGCCACGCGATCGGTAATCTCTTTACGCGTCTCGAAGCGCGAATCCGAGACCAATTCGACCTTACTCTCTTGCCCAAGGCGGCTTTCAAGCCGCATGAGTATGCTGAGGGTGGCTCCACGTTCTGGGGCAATGAACAGCTTGAGCTTGAGTCGGCGTGGGCGCACGTGCCTGCCATCGGACACCGTTCCTTCCATATCAATGGCTGGGTCGCTGCCAGCCAGCTCGTCCCCCACCTCTCCATCATCGTGGCGACCACGCCCGCGCCCTTTCTCTTTCTGGATTTGCTCCCGCGCGTCGATATGGTGGAGGAGGTCGACTACCTCGATCGGTATTACGGTCCCCTCGACACCCTCTTTCGTGAGGTGCGCGGCGATTCGACGTTGCGGCCATTCACGATGGGCTCCCCCTACCTGCGTCAGGCCGTCTCCCCCTCGGCGCTCTGCTTCACCGCCGATGCGACACCCAAAGCCGTGGCGCGCATTGAGCAGCTCGCGGAAACCATCTTGGAGGACTGGATCACGCTCGTTCGCGAGGGAGATCCCGTGCCTGAAGCCGCACGCAGCGCCCTAGCTGCCCGCGACCTCAAGCTGCGCGAGACGATCGCTCGGCGCGATCCTGGTCCGACCGGGCGAGGCGGCTGCTCGGCGAGTGTCGCGCCACCGAGCGCGAACTGAACTAGGCACCCCAGTACCTCGCTGCGGATTGGATGCCTTGTGTCACCGGCGCTCTCTGACGCAAACTGCCTCGCTTCGCGTGCACTCGGCGGTCTGGGCCTGCAAGCGGAGTTAAGCTTATGCCATGCTCGTGTAGCCCTGCGTGATAGGGTGCGCGATGCGCGCAACACTTATCCATAACCAGGGCGGCGGTAGCGCCAATCCAGAGAGCATCGACCGCGCTCGCGCGTTGCTTAGCTCCGACTTCGAGCTCGATGTCCGTGAGATTACGGAGGCACAAGATCCGGTCGTGCTCGCGCGCGAAGCGATCGCTAGCGGGAGCGGGTTACTAATCGCCGCGGGCGGAGACGGCACGGTATCGGGCGTGGCTGCGGCTGCGATTGGCAATCAGCACGTAAGCGTTGGAATCCTGCCCTACGGCACTGCGAATTCCATCGCTGGACACCTTGGGATCCCTCGCGATCTTGAGGCGGCTTGCGCCCTCATCGTCAACGGACGCGAGCGCGTATTGGATACAGCGCTGGTAAATGACCGGCCCATGCTGCTGATGGCCACCCTCGGCGTCCATGCAGAGGCGGTGACCGAGGTCGATCCCGAGCTCAAGCGAAAGTATGGCTCGTTTGCCTACGTTCTCGAAGAAGTGACACGAATGATAAGTAACTCGCTGTTCGAGGTCACCCCCCACTCAGGGGCTCGTCGGTTTACCTGCCAGGCCAGTGCTGTCACGGCGGCCAATCTTGCGCCTCCTACCACCTTGGTCGCGCAAGGGCCGGCCAGCATCGTCGACGACGATGGTTTGCTCGATGTCACGATTGTCGCGATCGATAGCGCAGCGAGCGCGCTCGCTACCTCTCTGCATCTTGCTACCCATGCGTTGGCGGGGCTGCCTGCAAATCGGGATAACATCGCTTTCTTTCGCGCAACTGAAGTGCGAGTCGAAACGCGAGAGCCCAAGCGCCTCATGGTCGATGGCGAGGATGCCGGCGAAACTCCCTTCCTGGTGCGATGTGTTCCGCGCAGCCTACGTATGCGCGTGCCGTGACACAACGCTGGATAGATCGGCGGCTGCGTAAACACTCAGGTCGAACGAGCCATCATAATTCGGGTCGAGGCGACTTTGCCTCACGCGGGTCACCTTACGGTCTGTCACGCTGCCTTTGACTACTTTATGTGGGACGCCTCACTCGGCGCGCACGCCCTTACGCACGGGTTACTCCAACGTCTGCTTGAAGCTCGGTTGCATCGGGCGCGGTGTGGGACACACTCCGCTCAGCTCCTTCACTCACGCCGCAGGGCGCGTGTCTATGGTCTGCGCGTAGAAGAACGGTATGGTTACCTCTGGCTCGGCGAAAGTGAAGCCGATCCGGGCACGATCGAGGGCTACTTCAACATGCAGCCCGGATTCGAGCTTGCGGGCGTTGTCGATGTGCGCATGGACGCCCCGATCGAACATGTGCTCGACGTCTTCTCGGATGCCGAGCACCCCGCCTGGGTGCACAGGCGCCTGGCGTGGAGCGAAGCCCAGCTAGCGGACATCGCCTACGAAGATCAGCGCGCAGCCGATCATAGCGGTGTGCAGACGTCGGGCCCGCAGCGAGCCACCCTAGCGACCAAAGCTATCGGCATCCGCGACGGCGATAGGTTTCACAACTACTGGGTCACGCGCTTTGACCCTTTGCGCGCGCAATACCACCTGTTTTGGAAGTCGCCCGAGGGGAAAGCGCGCAACTTCTCGTCCAAGGCTACGCTGTTCATCGTGCCGGAAAGCGAGCGCAGCATCCGTGTGATCGCTTTCATTCACACTCGCCTCGAGCGTCGGGGCTTGGGCCTACCTTACCCTTTGATCAAACGCATGGTGATTGCCGCAACCCGTTACGAAATACGTACCGACGCGCGCTTTCTGCTGAGCGTGAAGGATATGCCTATCACGACCAAAGGTATGCGTTTGGGCAAGATGGATGGCGTGATCTTACACAACCGCCGCCTGCTCAATCGCCTCTACCTGGCACGTTCCGGGCTCACGCAGCTTGATGCCGCAACGTCTACGCAGCCTTCCCCTG
>JBKJIA010000593.1:0-2799 GCA_046598735.1 Polyangiales bacterium | reverse complement strand
CTGCGATTCGGGAACACCGTCATCGGGGTGATTGGGATCGAACTGGACCTGGCGCAGCGGCCGGCCGCGCAGCATCGCAGCGAATGAAAAGAGAGTGCGTGGGGCCGGACTCACTGCACGCGTGAAGCGCACATGCGGACCTACCTCTTGTAACAACTCGGCCAACGCTGCTCCGCGATCCGCGCGCAACGCATCGACGCTCAACAGCAACACGTCTGCGCCTCGAGCACTGCCCGATAGTGGCGTGGCACGTTGCGGGATAGAACCCGCACAAGCGACTCGATCTTTGTCGGCGCAGGCGTGCCTACCAAGCCTGCTTGCTGCGCGATCGAGCTTCAGGCGGTAAAGCTTGCTCGACAGGGTCACGTGCGCCCGCGCGTGGTTCGACATGTCGTAAAGCAAGCCGCGCGTGGGCATGGAAGTAAGATAGATAGGTAGTGCAAGCAGCATAAGTCCCAGCCCCAATGCGCAGCTTACCCGTTGCAACAACGCAGGGGCGCGCAGCGCAAGCGGCTGCACCAGGCCTGCGAACCCGGCCGCCGCGATGAGATCGAGCGCAGCGTGCACCCATAGCTGCTCGCGAAAGGGTAACCACGCCTCGAGCGCAAGCGCACTCAGCATGATTCCTCCGCTCGCCCATCGACTAAGTCGCGGCCAGCGCGGCGCCAGCAGGAAGGCAAGCCCGGCCCCCAATATCAGGAGGCCAGCGGCAGTCCACTTCTGCTCTGGCGTCACGGTCGCATAGCGCGAACGAACACAAAGCAAATAAGCGATCAGCGATCCTTCGCATGCCCCCACCAGCAAGCGGCGCGCGGTGTGAGGTAAGGCCCACGTGCGCAAAAAGGCCCGCACCAGAGCTAGGGGCCAAAGCACTACCAGCACCGCCCCGATCGCAAAACCCACAAACACCGCCAGCACGAGCGGACTCGCTGTACCGGAGGTGCGTTGAAAGCACAGCCACGCATCGTAGAAACTCAACAGCACAGCCCACACGAACACGAGCGCGCCTTGGGTAATGAGGAAGCTAACCTTAGGACCGCGCAAGCCAAGCATGAGGAGTGTTCTCTGGGCTATTCTTCTAACGTGAACTGCAAATTTCGCTTGGCGCCCTTGTTGGACACGGCAAGCGAAAGCTGATTCTGACCTTGCAGGGCAGTATATGCGCTTAGCAGGCCATCGGGCCCGGTGAGATCAAACCCGTTGACCGTCTGCAATACGTCGCCTTTGCGGACCCCTAATCGGTACAACAGCGAGTCCTCCCTGATCTTCGTCACGTGCATACCAAGGACCTTACCTTTTTTTATGCGCTGCTTGAACTTCACCCCTTGCACAAGTGCTGTGCCGCCGTTCGCGCGTGCCCTATCTGCCAGATCGCGGCGCACCTTATAGCGACCGGCGCCCAAGTCCGTCACGGCATCGTCGAGTGTGGAGGCCTCGAAAAATGCTGGTTTGCGCGGTGGTCGGAGGGGCCCTTCAGCGACGCGCGGCGCCGCAGCTGGGCCGGTCAGGAACAAAGGTAAGGCGCAGCTTGAGCCACTCGCCAGGCGAAGGTATGCGTACATGGGTTCGATCGACGTGAGCTCGGCGCCCGCGATCACATCCCCTACCTGCATAAGACGCGACGCCTCGCCGGCGCGCACGCTGACGTAGGAAGGACCGCCCTGCGTGGACACCACGGAGGCTAACAAGCGCAGTTCGCTCGGGCAGTCCACCCAAGCGGGAGCGCCCTGCTCTTCTCCCTCTGTTCCTTCAGCGAGCTCCGCGCGCTCGGGTTCCCATGGGATGGAGCCGGTGTGCGAGTCGAAGATATTGCGCGCCAGAATCTGTGGACCGAATGTGGCGCTGTCGACCTCCGGCTCGGGCCGTGGCTTACGCTTGAGCTTGGCGTCTTCTGCTTGTTGAAGGACGGGCGCAGGTTGCAGCAGCGCACGCACCCCGACGTACACAAGATAGGCAGACAACGTAAGGGAGCCGACTGCCATCGCACCTGGAATGCCGCGTGCGACCAACGGTGCGCTGATACGTCGAAAACCCATCGCCAGCAGCAACGGTAGCAGCCCGAGCGAGGGGCACCAGCGGCCCAGCACAAGCGCGCTAGACTCGCGCCATGCATACGCGAAACACGAGGGTCCTCGCGCTGGTCGCGGTCATGGGTTGTGCGCACGGTTTAACGAGTACGCCCTCTGCGCAGAAGGCCGCGGAGCCCGAAGCGCATGCCGCGCCGACTCCCGCGCCGTGCGAACGCGGAAGCCCAGCGGCTGCATTGCCACGCACAGCCGAGCTGTCGTCCGCGGACTTGATCGTCAAGTACGGCACGGGACTCGACCCCTATCAACGCCAGGACGCGCTGTGGCTTCCACATGCACCGGTGATGGTGAACGAGGACTTTGATTTCGGGATCGCGATGACGCTTGACGGGATCGGCGCAGGCATCGCGGCCAAGAAACGGCAGGATGGGAACGCGAAATCGGCCAGGGAGCTTGCGAACCTTACGCTTGCGGATGGAGAGGCGGAGCGGCTGGATGCGCTGCGCGGCTGTGGGGTGCATGTGTACGGGGTGATATGGACTAAGGATGGGGGGAGGGAGCTGCGCGTGATTACGGATGTGTTTGGGGTGGATGGTAAACTTGTGGTGGAGGAGCATGGGGTGGAGGTACGGAAGGTCGAGAACATGACTCGTGCGTCAATCTCGCTTTGAGCCTTTGACCTTACGCTTGGTGCCCTTCGGACCTGACCAGGGTGAGCTCGACACGCGTGCTCGTGGGACTGGCGGGTCTGCCGAAGCGCAAGTGGTCCCGC
>JBKJIA010000445.1:0-4304 GCA_046598735.1 Polyangiales bacterium | reverse complement strand
TGCCTGAACCAAAGCATCGCGGCGCGGTTAGGGCTCGCAGCCTGTCAGCCGACTAAGCGCGCCCCCGCTCTCGGGCGGGGTACCTCCGCTCACGCCTGCTGCGAGATGATCGCGTTGTCGGTGTCGTTCTGGTGCTGGTTCTGGCTTTCACGGTTGCGCTCGAGCGCGTCTGAGCTCCAGAACGTGCGGTGAATCAGCGCGTCCGGGATGCCGGCGCTGATCTCTTCGTGATACTTCGGCAGCATCGACCAATGCAAGCCCGGGCGCATGTGATGGGCCGTGTGGTAACCCAAATTTTGCGACAGCAGGTTGTACAGCGGATTGAGGCGGTTGTAGCTCGCAAGCAGCGGGTTGCTTGAGGCCAGGCTTGCGTGGTGCTCGTAGGTCGAACGGCAGGTATGCAGCAGCGCAAACGCCGGAATAGCCAAGAACACGATCAGCGTGTTCACGGGATTGATATAGAGCAGCGTGCCGAACAGCGTGTACAGCGGCAGGCGCATCATCAGGTAGCGCTTGAAGATCTTGGGGTGCTTTTTGCCCACGCGATAGATGTCGATCGGATGCGTCAGGAACAAGTGCAGCGTGTACTCGGTCTGGCCCATCACCGAGCCGTCCTTGCGCGTCCAGCGTGACTCGTCGACGTGGTCATGCGGGTGCTGGTGCAAGTAGTTCAGGTGGTGGCCGAGATTATGGTGCAGCACCCAAGAGTAAGGTCCCATGCCGCTCTGCAGGGCGAGCGGCAGATCGAACATCCGATTCAGCCACGGCGTCTTGAAGACGTTCACGTGCTGATGGTTGTGATTGATCGTGGCCGTGATCACGCACAGGAACAGCAACGCTGGAGAAGCGAGTGCCGCGATGAGCGGCGTCGCCACGTACCAAACGATGAGCTGCAAAACAAACAAGCAGATCACGAAGGTGACGGTGGTCCGGTCGGCGGTGTAGCGCAGGACGGTTCCGCGCGTGTCGGTCATGGTGAAGCTCTCACGGCAGCGATTGTAACACCTGAAGGCCGCTTGGCACGGCAGTCTGCGAGCCGTAGCTTTCGTTTATGCGCTACCTCCACACAATGATCCGCGTGCGCGACCTTGATGCGACACTGCACTTTTTTTGCGACCTGCTTGGGCTGCGCCAAGTGCGACGCTCAGACCATGAACAAGGCCGTTTTTCGCTGGTATTTCTAGAGTCTGGGGCGGCAGGCGACGCGGGGCAGATCGAGCTCACGTACAACTGGGACCAGCCTGAGCCATACCCAGGTGGTCGCAACTTTGGCCACCTTGCCTTCGAGGTAGACGATATCTATGCAGCCTGTCAGCGCTTGATGGACGGCGGTGTGCGCATTTCGCGGCCACCCCGTGACGGTCGCATGGCATTCGTCAGGTCGCCTGACCAGATCTCGGTCGAGCTCTTGCAGAAGGGTAAGGCTCGGCAGCCCATGGAGCCCTGGCAGTCCATGCCGAACCATGGTGAATGGTAAGGTTTGCGAAAGGTAGCCTTAGTTCGCAGCGGGCTTGGCGAGCGGCGCGACGGACGTCACAAGCCGCTGGAGCGTTGCAAAGAGAGCGTCGCGCATCGCAAGTGGGATTTGGTGACCTACGCCGTCGAAGGCTTGCAGCGAGGCGCGCAAGCCTTGCGCTTTCATGGCACGCACCGTCTTTTCGCCATCTGCAAATGGGATGCGCTGATCGATCTTACCGTGGAATGCCACAAGCTCGAAGGCCGCGCCGCTACGAGCCGGGGGTAAGCTCGCACTTAGCTCGTCGGGTAGGGAGCCTGCGATCGGGAGCGCAGCGCGCAGTTGATCTGAATGGTAAGCCGCCATGGCGAAGCTCAGCACCCCACCTTGCGAGAAACCGGTCACGATGGGCTTACCTCGCGTAGCGCGCAGGCGCGTAAGCTCGCTGATAAGGTCGCTCACTCGTTGCGCGCGCTCGCGGATCACGCGCGGCTTTTGTTGCGGGTCATCGATCGGATACCAAGAACTGCCTTCGCCCCAGGGGTCGGGCGCGCGTGGGGCGATCACGCGCGTTTTGATGCTCAGATCGTCGAACAGGCCCATAAAGGCTTCTGGACTATCGCCCAAGCCATGAATGGCCACGATCAAAGGTAAGGATTCGTTGGCGTTCGCGCCTCCCGTCACGCGCTCCACGAAGCTGAGCAGGGGGGCACGGCGTGCGTTCGCGTCGGCCGAGCTGCCCTGTGTACAAGCCAGGGAGATCAGCAGCAGAGCAACGACGGAATATGCGCGTAGCTTCATGTTAGTTCCTCGTGCGAGTAGTCTTCGAACCTTTGCCACCGACCGTGCTGGTCAACAGCCACTTGATCCGTGCCTGCGATGCAGCCATGACTTGACTGTCTTACGATCAAGCGTCAGCTAGTAACGTACGAGGCGCGCGCCTCCATGGAAGGAATGGCGATGAGTGACGAGCCTGTCAATACGACCCGAATCCCGCTCGGGCCCTCCATCTTCGGTTGGAACAAGGAGCTGGGCTTGGACTTCATCGCCGCGAGCGACAAAGAAGTCGTCGTCGACATGGTCGCCACCGAAAAGCATCAGCAACCCATGGGCATCATCCATGGTGGCGTGTATTGCGCGCTGATCGAAACGGTATGCTCCGTGGGCGGGCATTTGGCGGCCTCGCGCTACGGCAAGATGGTGGTCGGCGTAGACAATCATTCGAGCTTCTTGAAGGCTACGCGCACGGGCAAGCTGCGCGCTACGGCACGGCCGCTCGCAGGCGGTCGTCGCACGCAACTCTGGGAAGCGAACGTGCACAATGAAGCCGGTGAGCTCGTGGCCACGGGTCGCGTGCGTCTAATTTGCGTGGAACCGGGCTCTAGTCTGGCTGGCGAAGCTGCCCAAGTGAAAACGCGCGATTAAAGGGCGCTCTAGCGCAACCTTACGGTTCAGCCGAGCTCGCGCGCGACCAACTCTTGGAGCGAGACTTCGGGGCGCGCTCCATAGTGGCCGATTACTTCCGCGGCACACAGTGCACCGATGCGCGCACTGTCGATGGGCGAGCGCGCATGGGTCACGCCATACAGGAAGCCCGCCGCGAACAAGTCGCCTGCGCCGGTTGTATCGACCACCTTACTAACCTTGGCTGCGGTCACTTCGTAGGTCTCGTCGCCCGCCAGCACGATGGCGCCTTGCGCACCACGCGTGACCACCGCCAGCTCGCACTGTCCGCGTAGGGCCGCAACGCTGGCCTGGAACGTTGTCTGCTGCGTCAACGCCTGCAGCTCGGATTCATTCGCGAACAAGATGTCTACATGGTCTTCGATCAGACGCTTGAACTCCGCCCGGTGACGCTGGACGCAGAACGCATCGGACAACGACAGCGCGACTTTGCGACCCGAGCCGTGCGCTAAGTTGGCAGCTTTGAGC
Organism: Polyangiales bacterium; assembly: GCA_046598735.1. Taxonomy (GTDB): domain Bacteria; phylum Myxococcota_A; class Polyangia; order Polyangiales; family DASUME01; genus DASUME01. The sequence goes on along the minus strand of JBKJIA010000445.1, from coordinate 916 downwards.
ATGGCTTCCTTGGCACGCGGCGGATCCCACAGGTAACCCTCGAGGTACGTCACGGCGCTCTTCTTGATCAGCGCTTCATCGATGTCCTGGGGACTGAGCTCCACGCAGGCGCCAAGATAGGTGTTCATCGTGCGTTGGCCGTCGGGCGTCACGAAGATGAGGCAACGCGCGGTGGACGGTCCATCGCCAGCAAGCTGCGTAGTGAACTCGACACCGGCTGCGCGAATGTCATGGGCGAACACGTCTCCGAGCTGGTCCTTCTTGACCTTACCAATGTAGCCGGCCGTGCCGCCGAGCGATGCAATACCGGCCATACTGTTGGCGACGGAACCGCCGCTCATCTCGATGCCCGGGCCCATCTGTCCGTACAATGCTTCAGCCTGGCTGGGGTCGATAAGCGTCATGCCGCCCTTGGGCATGCCGAGTTTCTGCAGCAGCGCGTCGTCCGCGTGGGAGATCACATCGACGATCGCATTGCCGATACCAGTGACATGAAGTGCGTGGGACATCCGAGCGGCCTTTCGTGACGAAACCAGCATGTTCAAGCGGAAATTGGAGCCTGCGTCAACCCGAACAGGGGGTGTCGGGCAGGGTGCGGTTCTCAGGCCCGTTAGGGTCGGCTTTGCATGGTAGCGATGCTTACGCTTTGGCGCTGGCTCGGAGCAAATCGACCACGGCAGCGGGGTCCGTGAGCGGGGCCGTGCAAGTGAAGTTGCGACACACGTACACCGCTGCTTGCCCCTTCACGCGCGCCTTGCCAGCGAGCAAAGGCTGCTCTGTTTCGTCGTCACCGGTGCCATGCGCAAGGATGCGCTGGGGTAGGTACACTTGGGCCACCGCGCGCCATAGGGCACGCGTCTGAGCATCGTCGCGATCGCCGATGATCGCGATTTCGACGGGCCCCGCGTCGAGCAGA
>JBKJIA010000277.1:0-8964 GCA_046598735.1 Polyangiales bacterium | reverse complement strand
AGCTCCTGCCCGGCTGTCAGACGCCTGCGGTCGATGGCCAGGAAGTATTCGCGAAGTCCCAGCAAGTCGTGCAAGCCCAGGGCGCGGTGCAGGAGTTCTTACTCTTGAACCATCCCGTCGATTGCCCGATTTGCGATCAGGCCGGCGAGTGCAAGCTGCAGGATTACTACGAAGAGCATCAGGCGACGCTCAAGCGCAAGCGCACCGAACCTGTGCACAAGGTCAAGGCGGAGCGTTTCGGCCCGACCATCGTGTATGACGGAGAGCGTTGCGTGATGTGTACGCGCTGCATCCGCTTCTGCGACGAGGTGGTCGGTGACTCGGTGCTCGACATGCGCGAGCGCGGCAATAGGAACGAAATCACGGTCGCTCCCGGCCGCGAGCTCGACCACAAGTACACGCTGATGACCGAGCACGTTTGTCCGGTCGGCGCTCTGACGAGCAAAGACTTCCGCTTCAAGGCGCGCGTCTGGTTCTTGAAGACCCAACCGAGCGTGTGTTCGGGCTGTGCGACCGGCTGCAACATGCTGGTCGATTACGATCCCAGGCACAATCAGGTGTATCGCCTGCGTCCGCGCGACAACGCGGAAGTGAATCAGTTCTGGATGTGCGACGACGGCATGCTCAGCTACAGCCGTTTCCACGAGGAGCGCGTGCTGTTTGGTCGCGTGCGCACGCCGAAGGGCACGACGAGCGAAGTTGACGTGAGCGATGCGACTGAGATCGCGGCGCGGCTGATTGCGAGCGGACTCGATGGGCGGGTAGCGATAGTGCTCAGCGCGCAGCACTCGAACGAAGACAATCACGCGCTGGTGAAGCTCGCGAAAGAGATCAACGCGAACAGGCTTTACCTTGCGGCTTTGGGCGGCTGGGAAGGCGACAAGATCCTGCGCAACGCGGACAACAATCCGAATCGCGCGGGCGCCGAGCTTGTGGCCGGAACCAAGCTTGCGCCGCTCGCGGACTTGCTGCGTGACGTCGCGGCGGGTGAGATCGATGTCGTGCTGGCGCTGGGTTGGGCAAGCACGGAAAGTGCCGAAGAGTTGGCCGCGCTGATTGACGTCAAAGTTATCTCGCTGACGAGCAACGAAGGCGCCTTGCCCAGCATCGCCACCGTGGTGTTACCTGTCGCGGTGCATGCGGAGATGTCGGGCACATTCGTCAACGCGAAGGGCATCGCGCAGCAGTTCAAACGCGCGATTTTCCCGCCCGATGGCGTGCGTCCGGCGTGGGAAGCGATCGCACTGCTGGCGAAGGCACTCGGTAAGAATCTCGCGCTCAACTCGCTTGCGGATGTACGCGCGGGACTGCCTGCGCCCAAGCCCATGCAGAACCTAGTGCCGGAGGCTCGCGTCTGATGGATGGCACCGCCTGGATCGCAACGATTCTCAAGATCGCCTTCGTCCTGATCATCATCCTTTCGTTTGCACCGGTGCTGATTTGGGCCGAGCGTCGGCAGAGCGCGATGATTCAGGATCGCATCGGTCCGCACCGCGCCGGCTTCAAGCTGTTCGGCAAGGAGATCCGGCTGATCGGCTTGCTGCATCCCTTGGCCGATGCGCTCAAGTTCGTGTGGAAAGAAGACTTCGTTCCCCCGAACGCGGACAAGCTCTTGCACTCGCTGGCGCCGATTATTTCGCTCGTCCCCGCGATCAGCGTCTTCGCGGTCTTACCGTTTGGCGGCTACCTTTCGCTCGAGCACGCAATGGATGCGGTGCCCGTCGGACAGTTCGTCAGCCAAGCATGGGGGCCCTCGCTCATCTCAATGCAGGTGGCGAACCTGAATGTTGGCGTGTTGTTCGTGTTTGCTATCGCGGGCACCGGCGTCGTGGGCGCGGCCATCGCGGGTTACTCATCGGACAACAAGTACGCGTTGCTCGGCGGCGTACGCGCGGCCGGCCAGATGGTTAGCTACGAGGTCACGCTCGGTCTCGCCATCGTCGGTTGCTTCATGGTCTATGACTCGCTGCTGCTGCAGGACATGATCATGTGGCAGCGCATCCCGCGCATTGCGGTGGGCAGCGGCGATTTCAGCGTGTGGGGCATCTTCGTGCAGCCGCTCGCGTTCTTCTTGTTCTTCACGGCCGCCATCGCCGAGACCAAGCGCATTCCCTTCGACGTGCCTGAGGGCGAGAGCGAGCTTGCCGCCGGTTACTTCACTGAATACTCAGGCATGAAGTTCGGCATGTTCTTCATGGGCGAGTTCGTGGAAGTGATCACGAGCTCCTCCTTGATCATCGCGCTCTTCCTTGGCGGCTACGATCTGCCGTTTCTCGAGGATTGGGGCTTTGACTTCTTCGGTACGGTGATCGCGTTGCCGCACGCGGCCGTGGTCGGTCTGCAGGTGCTCGTGTTCGTGATCAAGCTTGTGATCATGATCTGGCTTCAGCTCATGATTCGCTGGTCATTGCCACGCTTTCGCTATGACCAGATCATGCAACTTTGCTGGAAGATCCTGCTGCCGCTTTCGCTTGCGAACATCCTGGTCACGGGCCTTGTGATCCTGCTCTTCTTCAACAATTGAGAATCGTTATGGCTAAGCTCGTCAGTCGTCCCGAACGCACCTTCATGGAACAGGCTTACGTTCCTGAGATCGTGAAGGGTCTCGGCGTGACCATGCGCCATTTTTTCAAGAACACGTTTTCACTCCGTAAAAACACCGAAATCGTCACGATCGCGTACCCCGAGGAACGCCGGGTTTACCCGGAGCGCTTTCGTGGCGTGCATCGCCTGACGCATCGCGCGGATAGCTCACCACGCTGCGTGGCGTGTCTGTGCTGCAGCACGGCGTGTCCGGCACAGTGCATTCACATCGAAGCGGCCGAGTACGAAGAGGGCGATCCGCGACACGGCTATGAGCGCTATCCGCGTGTGTTCGTGATCGATGAGCTGCGCTGCATCTTCTGCGGGTACTGCGTCGAAGCGTGTCCTTGTGACGCCATCCGCATGGATACGGGCGTGCACGTGCCGGCCAGCACGCGCCGCGAGCACTTCATCTTCGACAAAGACATGTTGATGTCGATTCCTGGCCAAGACGGCACGTTCATGACCGCCAATCCGCGCCACGAGCCCGGCGACCCAAGCCACCCCGGCCTCGACCGCGAGCACCAGCACTAGGCCGACGCGCTCGCTGCGTAAGTAAGGCGCCCCGCACACCGGCAATCCCGCGTAGGTCCAATCGCGTCCAATCGCGTCCAATCGCGCGCGACTGGTATGCAGTGAGGACCCGCACGCGCTACAAGTTGTACCTGTGACCGAGAAGAAGCACGAATCGTCTTTCCCCACGCGCGCGGTTCATGGTGGCGAGCTGCGCGAACATCCCTACGGTTCGCTGACGCATCCGATTGCGCAGACTGCGACCTATACATTTAAGAACACGGCCCAGCTCGTGTCGTACATGGAAGGGCACATCGAGCGTGAAGAGTACGGACGCTACGGCAATCCATCCGTGCGTGCCGTGGAAACCAAGCTCGCAGAGCTCGAGGGGGTTGAAGATGCGGTGGCTTTCTCAAGCGGGATGGCAGCGATCACCACGTCGATCCTCGCTCTCGTCAAAGAGGGCTCGCATGTGGTGCTATTTGCGGATTGTTATCGCCGCACCCGGCAGTTCGTCACGGGTTTTCTCGCGCGTTTCGGCGTCACGCACACGCTCGTTGCGCCAGGGGATCTCGATGCGCTGGAGGGGGTGATCACCGATCGCACGCGCCTCGTGATAAGCGAGATGCCGACCAATCCGTACCAGACCTGCCTCGACCTCGACCGATTGGCCGCGATTTGTCGCAAGACCAAAGCCAAGTCGATGATCGATGCCACGTTCGCGACGCCGATCAATCTTCGGCCCGCCGAACACGGCATCGATCTTGTTGTGCATAGCGCTACGAAATACCTGGCGGGCCACAACGACGTGCTCGCAGGCCTTGCCGCAGGAAACAAAGGGCTCATCGGCCTCATTCGCGATTTGCGCCATGTGTTTGGTGCTGTGCTCGACCCGCATGCTGCCTATTTGGTCGGCCGCGGCATGAAGACGCTGGGCTTACGCGTGGCCCAACAAAATCAAACTGCGCAGGCATTGGCTGAGCTCGTGGAGCGGCACCCTAAGGTCAAGCAGGTCTGGTATCCGGGCTTGCCTTCACATCCCCACCACGCGATTGCCAAGAAGCTCATGAGCGGCTTTGGCGGTGTGGTCACGTTCGAGCTCGATGCAGACCTCGAGACGACCGGCAGGTTCGTCGATTCGCTGCGCATTCCGCGGATCGGCGCCAGCTTGGGCGGCGTCGAATCATTGGTGGAGCAGCCGGCGCTGATGAGTTACTTCGAGCTCTCGACCGAAGAGCGCGAAGCTATCGGCATCAAGAACAGCCTCGTGCGCTATGCCGTGGGTGTCGAAGACACGAAGGACCTTTGCGACGACGTACGTCAAGGCTTGGACGCGCTCTAGCGCGCTCGCGATCAGCTGCCGCGATTCTGGCGCAGCAGCACTTCGCGAGCTTCGCTTTGACCGGGGCCAGCTTCGTCGCGTGAGGCGAGGAGCAGGCCGCGCTCGCCCATGGCACCGAGTGCTTCGGCCGCCAGCCTGCGCTTCTCGGGCTCCTGGCCGCGCAGGGCTTCATAGAGCTTGGCGCGGATCTCCCGGGGGGATAGGCCGCCAGGGCCGCTCCAGCCCGTCTTGAGCTGCTTCGTCACCTGTTGCCAGGGGTAGCTAAAGGTCATCTCGCCCTTGCCATTCTTCAGTGCCTCTGCCACGGCAAGCCTCCGGAAGAGCTCCCCGCTCGCGAAGTGGCGAGCCGTGATCATCTTGAAGAAATCGTTGTCCTCCGCCATCAGGAAGTCCTGAAGGACTTCGCGCAGCTCGCGGTCGGTAGAGACCTGACGGTACAGTTCCTCGGCCGCTTTGGTGCTGCCGCCGAGGATCACTGCGAAGGACGCTTCCCGCTTCACGTCGGGGTTGCGCAACAGATCGATGAGCAGTTGGTCGTTGGAGGGGTCCCCGGCGTAACCGATGGCCAAAGCTGCACTGCGACGCACCTCGGCCGGCACGGAAGGCTGCAGTAGCTCTACGAGCTGACCGCTCACGGCTTGCGCGTCCGCCTGCCAGAGCCCCTGCACGTAGTAGGTGCGCGTGGCCTCATCGAGCGAAGTGCTCTTGGCTTTGGCGATGATGTCGACCAGCGTCTCTTGGGTGGCGAGCTGGCCCAGCACGGCACCGGCGGTCGCGCGCAGCTTGGCGCTGTCGGTGGGATCTTCGATGATAGTGACGAGAGCTGGAATCGCGTCAGGCTTGCCGTAGCGGCCAAGGGCCTTGAGCGCGATCTCGCGGTCGCGAACGATCTCTTCCGTAGGCACGCTGGGCTTTGAAAAGTCCACTCCCTTGGGACGTTTGACCATCGCGAGTAGCTTGGGGTAGGCCGGCGCGTACTTGAGGTCGGCCAGAGCGAGCGCGGCCGCTTCGATATCGTCACCGTCAAGCTCCTTGACGACTGCAGCGGCGGCCGAAGACGAGCCCGACTTGCCGATGACCTTGAGGAAGCTGGCCTTTTTGCCGGGGTTGTCCTTGAGGAGCGGAGCGAGGGCTTCGCCGACCTCAGGCTTGGCCACCAGTGCCAACGCATCGAGTGCGTCGAGCGACGTGGTGCGATCTTCAGAGCTTACCTGCTCGAGCAAGACGGGCACGGCGCGCGCATCACCGAGTTGCGCGAGCGCGATCGCCGACGTTTGCTTGATGTCCGCATCGGCATCGCCCAGCAGCTTGGCGAACGTGTCGGCAACGCGCGGATCGTGGGTTTCAGCGAGCAGCGACACGAGCGAGCGCTTGAGGTCGACGCTCTGCGTCTGGTCGACGAGCTTGGCGATACCTGGCGCGCTCGTAGAGCGACCGATTGCATCAAGCACGCTTTGGCGCATGCCGGGCTTACGCCCCAGCAAATCGAACAGCGGCTGGCTCGCGCGGGGATCACCCGTGCGACCGAGCCCTGCGGCCGCAGCACGGACTACCTCCGTCTCCTCGTCTTGGAGGAGCTTGATCAGTGGGTCGACTACCTCGGGGCTCGGCGCTTCCGACAACGCGACGGCGACGAGCGTGCGGATCGCCTTGTCCTTGCTCTTGAGCAACTCATCGCTGGCAAGCTTTTGCGGCCCTACGACATCGACGATGATCTTGGGATCAAACGCGGGCTTTTTCCCCAAGTCTTCGAGGTTCTGCAGGTGACCGGCGGCAAACTCCGCGAGGATTTCGGGCACGGCCGCGGCTTCTTTGAGCACCGCGAGGGCCCATACGACCTGCGGCCGATCGCGTGGATCGGTCTTGGGCAGCACTTCGAGCAACTTAGGCTTGGCGGCATCCGCAGCTGGCGATCCAATGTGGGCCAAAGCGCGCGCGGCGGCGCGTCGCACGATGCCCGCTTCGTCAAGCGCCTGGACCATCAACGGGACGGAGGCCGCGTCCTTGAAGGCGCCCAGGTTCAACAGGATGCGTTCCTTGACGTCATCGTGCGAGGACTTGGTGTAGGCGCTGCGGAGGGCCGGCAACAGCTGTTCAGGTGGCAGCTTTCCGGCCGCTTCGACTGCGTCCATGCGCTTGTCGTAAGTGGTGCTGTCGATATAGGCCCAGTAGCCGAGGCCCGCTGCGCCCGCGATCAGTAGGATGCCTACCACGCGCCCGACGGGCGAAGTGCGGCGGTTGATCTTCCTGATCGTTTCGTCGTCCGTACCGCCTGTGTCGGGCAAGGGGTCTTCGTATGCGCTCAGGTCTGGGCCTCCGCGTCCGGATGCCGTGAAGGGGTCGTTGTCATCAAGCTGCGGATCCATCTCGGGCCGTCCTCGGTCAGTTGAGCGGAAACCATAACCAGGAATTCGGTCGGGCTTCAATCTTACTGTGGGAGATCGTCTCCGAAGCAGTCCAGCGTGGGCCGCCCACAGGCCCCCCTATACGAGGCGAGCCGCGTTCCGAAAACGCCATTGACCGTGGGGACTTACGCGGGTTACAAGAAGACTGTTCCTGGGGAGGATTCGATGACCAAGTCAGAGCTCATCGATGCCGTGGCGCGCCGAAACCAGATCACCAAGAGCCGTGCGGAGCTCGTCGTGAACTGTGTTTTCGACTCCATGACCGCTGCTCTAGAGCGGGGCGAGGGCATCGAGATACGCGGTTTCGGCAGTTTTACTGTGCGCGAGTACAAGCCCTACAACGGGCGCAATCCGCGGACTGGCCGCGCGGTACCCGTACCTGAAAAGAGGCTACCTTTTTTCAAGGTCGGCAAAGAGCTCAAGGAGCTCGTCAACGCAGGCATCGGAGCCATCGAGACCGATGAGGATGACGATGACGACCATGAACCAGACGAAGCGCACGACAAACAAGAGTAGGGCCGCACCCCTGCCGTCCCGTTCGTCTACAGCTTGGTGTGCTCGATGACCTGGGCGAGCAGCGGCTGCGAAAGGTCAAGCTTCTTGATCAAAGCATCCGCGGGGGTCATGCCGGCATTCACCAAGTCTGCAAGCGGCTCGAGGTAGACGCGCTCGTCTTTGCCGTCCCAATGCTGGACTCCCAAGCGCTCGAGACCGCCTTGCGCGATCGACAGCACGTCCTGCGCCCATTCGAGCACGGGGCGACCTCCGAGCTTGGCGGCGAAACCTTGGTCCGCGATGTCGAGCCGTGCTCCCTGAGCATCTTCGAACGAAATGCGTGAGGCGAGGGATGCGGCCGCTGCGCGCGCTTGCGGCTCGTAGAGCAAGCCCTTGGTGAGCGCAGGCAACGCCGACACCAGATCGGCAGGCAAGCTGTCAGCGCCGCGCAGCTCGATCGTGCGCTTCATGCGTACTTCCGGGAACACGGTGCCTATGTGCGAGATCCAATCGTCACGCTTGGCCGTGGTGCCCTGAAAGCCATCTTTCATGAAGGCACGGAAGGTCTGGCCGGTGTTGTGGATGGCCTTACCCTTGCGCTTGACCATGAACATCGGCACATCGAGTGCCCACTCCACGTAGCGCTCGAAGGACATGTTGTCCCAGGCAAACGGTAAGAGTCCGGAACGATCGGGATCCATGTTCACCCACACGCGTGCGCGATGGGTGCGTTCGCCCGTCAGCTTACCTTCGACCAATGGGCTGTTGGCGAACATGGCGGTAATGACCGGAGAGAGAGCGAGCGAGATGCGCATCTTCTCGACGGCGTCCGCCTCGGACTCGTAGTCGATGTTGGACTGTACGGTGCAAGTGCGCCGCATCATGTCGAGCCCGCCGCTGCCACGCGTAGGCAGGTACTCTTTCATGATGGGATAGCGAAGCTTGGGCACCCAAGGCAGCTCTTCCTGCTTGGCGAACGGATGGAAGCCAAGGCCTATCCAGGTGATGCCAAGGTTTGCTGACACGTCGTGCAGCTCGGCCAGGTGTTGGCGCCATTCGAGCTCGGTGTGATGGATACTTGCGAAGGGCGAGCCCGAGAGCTCCAGTTGGCCGCCGGGCTCGAGCGTGATCGACGCCTCGCCGCGACGCAGCGCGATCACGTCGCCGCCCTCGTATTCTTGCTCGGGAAACCAGCCGTATACGTCGCTCAGCGCGCCGAGCACGGCCGTGACGCTGCGGGGCCCGGTGTATGGGATCGGGGCGCCCGTATCGTTGAGCAGGCCGAACTTCTCCGCTTCGGTGCCCACCCGCCACAGGTCGGGCGGCGTGAGCGCGTCGTAGTACACCGACAATAAGTCGTCGCGTGTAAGCGCGGGACGTTCGACCGAGGTGCTCAGACTTGCCTCCATGCGGCGTAAGTACGCCCGGAAGGCCAAGACGTTACGCAGCGGCCCGGACATAGCTGATGGGGAGAAGCAGCACAACTGACGGTCGCGTACCGGGATGTTGGACTTCTAGGAGCAACACCGATAAGTCTCAGCGCATGACTCTCGGGCAGGGCGTGATCACATCGATGCTTGCGGCGTGCGTGATTGCAGCGTGTGCCGCGCCGATCGTGTCGATCAA
>JBKJIA010000163.1:0-13480 GCA_046598735.1 Polyangiales bacterium | reverse complement strand
GCGAGAGCGTATGCGTTGTCGTTCGCAATTACGTTTCCTGAGGTATTTACGTCGTCCCAGGCCGACAGACACGCCACCAACACGTCACAGCCCCCGTCGAAACCGTATCGCCCCCGTGGTCATCCTTTGAGGCGCTTGAACTTCACCGCCCCTCAAGCCGAACACGAGTCCCCAGATGGGAACGGGTAGTCACATGAGCAAGCCTACAGTAACCAGCCTTGAGGACCCGCGCAACCTGTGAACACGGCCACAGACGGTCCACTTTTCCGCGTTGCGCGTGGATACAGCTGCGCACATCAGGTACAAACCAATCGTGCTTCCCCCACCCCTCCCCGCGAAACAAGACGTCGCGCGGGCACTTCTGCTTCGAGGCAGCGTGTTCGTGCATCTCGACCCGCGCCAGCCCGGCGTGCTCGTTCCGACCCGTCTGCGCCTGCAAGCGCAGGTCGTGCTTCAGGTCGGCTTAGACATGCCGGTGCCGATTCCGGACCTACGCATCGATGAAGAAGGGGTGTACGGAACGCTTTCGTTCAAAGGCGTGCCGTTCACGTGTTTCATTCCTTGGAACGCCGTGTTCGCGCTGGTCGGCGATGACGCCAAGGGCATGGTTTGGCCTGGCGAGATGCCTGCGGAGATTGCTGCCGAGGTCGATCGCGAAGGCCGGCGCAAGCGTGCCAGCGGCGGTCGCGATGCCTGGTCGTCCCGCAGCACCGCCGGTGAGAACGAAGGCGTCGTAAGGCTGGACGAGTTCCGTGCGGCCCGTCCTGACCGACCCTCGCAGGTAGTGCCCAAGCGTAAGAGCGAACGTCCCCCTGCTTGGGATCGCCCGTCTTACCTGCGCGTTGTTAAATAGTCAGGCGGCGCCTTCATTCGAAAGCCCTATCGCGCAAGTGGGCTGGTCGGGCGGATCCGGGCAGCGCTCCCAATTTGAGCGAAGGGATCGTGCGCTTTCTTGTCGTGAGGTCGGGCCTCGCACAGCATGCCGGCATGGATGCGACGATCGCGGCAGGTTTGATCGGGGCGGGCAGCGCGGTGCTTTCGAGTTTCCTTGCCGGTTGGTACACCCTGCGGGCCACCAAGGAAGGGCTCAATCGCGAGCGACAAGAGGCCAAGCTCGTCGGAGCGTTCGAGGATATTTTGGCGCTGCGCGATCTCGAGTTGCGCTATCTCGACGAGATCGCTCGGCTCAACCAGGAAACGCCCGATGGGGCCAAACGGCGCATGTGGGCTGAACACGAAAGGAACGGCGGAAAAAAGCCTTCTCCTGACGCAGAGCGTGCGCGCGTGGTCCGTTCCATTGAGCGCTATCGCCCGTAGCGCGTCAGCAAGAGAGCTTTTGGAGCTTGCCTGCGTATGCGCAAAGTGGAGTGATCTAGGGCGGAATGCCGCGTAGAAAGGCAGCATGATGCGAAGAGCTTTGGGATTGTGTTGGGTGTGCCTTCTCTCGTGGGCGACGTGGGTCAGTCCGGCTCGTGCGACACCAGCCGAAGATGAGGCGGCGCGCACACACTTCGAGTCCGGCAGGGCTTATTTCGAGCGCGCCGAATACGACGACGCCGTGCGCGAGTACGAAAAGTCTTACGCTCTCTCGTTGCGTCCCCCGCTGCTCGTCAACATCTCGCGCGCGCATGAATCGGCGGGTCGTCCGGCTGAGGCCGCAGAGGCGCTGGAGCGTTGGCTGTCCGTATCTCCCGCCGATGACCCTATGCGTGCGGACCTCGAAAGTCGTCATAAGCGATTGCGCGCACAAGCGGACAAGCTCGCGCAACCAGCAGGTACGGCCGAGCCCGTCTCGGCCAAGCCGTTGCCTGCCCAGGAGGCGACGGAAGTAGAGCGTAAGGGATCGACGCTGGCACCCTGGCTGTTGATCGGCGGTGGTGGCGCCTTGCTCGCAGGTGGCGTGATGGTCGCGTTGCTTGGACGCTCCGACATCTCAGATGTCGAGAATGCAAAAGAGGGCACGCGTTGGAGCGCGGTCAAAGGTAAGGAAGACAGTGGCCCTCGTAAGGTGATGATTGGCAGTGTGCTCGGAGGCGTAGGCGTAGCGGCTGCGGCCACGGGCCTCGTTTGGCTGCTCATGAGCGACCGGCACGCTGGCGAAGCCAGAACTCAGGTCGGTTTTGGTCTCGAAGGTGTGCAAGTCTCGGGGAGGTTCTGATGGTGTGCCGCTTGCGAAATCTGAGCGTGCTAGTTTTTGCGGTATGCGCCGCGTGCAACGTCAGCATTCCCGAGGGTAAGTTCAAGTGCTCCTCGGAGCAGGATTGCCCCTCGGATTGGGTATGTTTTGAGAGCGCCTGTTATAGCGAACTGCCGAGCGGCGCTAGCAACGGTAACGGCAACGGCGATGGCGGTCAGAACGCGGGCAACGGCAACGGCGACAACACCGCTGGCTCGAACGTCGGCGACGGCGGCGGCGATGACTTCGACGGAGGCATTGACACCACAACCTGCGAAGTACCCAGCACGTTCTATCGCGACTCGGATATGGACGGCTTGGGCGCCGCTGCGGCCACGGTCAGCGCATGCAGCGTCGCGGGCGGTTACGTGACGAATGCCGATGACTGCAATGACACCTGTACGGCCTGCACCAAGCCGGATGCCGTCGAGATTTGCGACGGCTTCGACAACGAGTGCGATGGTAAGGTCGACGACGGTGTGCTCGAGTTCTCCACGCGCGTGTCGTTCGATGACCTTGAGAAATCGCTGTGGAGTGAGGTCGTTGAAACAGCCGAGGGAGGCGTCACGTTCAGCGTGGCGACGATCGCCGGCGGCACCGTGCTCTACGGCCAGCGCTTTAACGCGAGTGGCGCCAAGATAGGAGCTGTCGTCACGATTCCAGGTGCTCTACCGGCTGGCCTGTACAACATCACCGCCGATCATCTCAATGGTAAGATCGTGCTTGCATGGTTCGAATCAGACGGCATCAAAGCGACCGTGCTCAAGGCTTCCGACCTCACCACGTTGGTCGCCAAGAAGACCATTTCAGCAGGGTATAACTTTCCGAGTCCCGCTCTGGATGTCGCTCTCTCACTCAGTGCCTCGGGGGGCCGCGCGCTCTTTTCGTACGCAAAGGGAGTTGCCGCCTACGCTCAGCCGTTCCTCCTCTCGGACCTGGGGGTGGATGGTCCCTTGCAGACCCTCTACACGAGCAGCGAGTCTTATCCTTGGCTGATGGTCACTCTTGCTGCCGCTCCTTGTTTGAGCGGCTACTACGTAGCGCTGCTCGAAGAAAAGGCGCGGCTCCTACGCATCATGCCGCTCGGAGACGACGGCGTCGTGGCCGGCACTAGCTACGACGTTCCCCTACCCGCTGATAATGTGTACTTCACGGCCCTGCCGGCGTTGCGCACGGAAGGTGGCGATTGCAATACGGCTCCCACGCGCCTGGCACTCGCTTACGCCATCGAAAATACGCTGCCATTGGCGATGACTTCAGATGTGCATCTCGACTATCTAACCATTGCGCGCGTCAACAACCTCGACAAATTCACCCTTGCGGGCTCGCTCAATTTCCAGCACATGGGGGGACTGCTGCCGGCGTTCTATTCGCTGCCTAGTGGAGCATTCTACAGTTACCGTGCGATGGACTTGATTCGCTACGCAGATCGATACTTACTTGCTCTCACGACCGCCACGTCGGTCGATGCCGACCGGGCCGCGCTCGAAGTGTTCGAAGTGGAGGGCACTACAAGAGTCGCCGCGCATAAAGCCATCGACATTCAACCCGCAGCTCCGCGCACCGTTCAACTTGCGCTGATCAAAGGTCGGCCGTGGCTTGCCACGTCTAGCTGGAGCAACGGCGACCCCGCGGGCCTGATGCGCATCGGGTGCGCCCCGCCTCCCTAAAGACGGCACGCAAGTCTTCCCGTGGGTGCCTACAAAACAGGCTCTACGCCCAGCTCGCGCAGCAATGCGTCGGCGCCATCGACCGCATCCATGATCCACAAAACATATCGAATATCGCACGCGATGGTGCGGGTATTTTCTCCACGGAACATCACATCGGAGGCCAGGCCCTCATAGTTGCCGTCGAAGGCCAAGCCCACGAGCTCGCCCTTACCATTCATGACCGGCGAGCCTGAGTTGCCTCCTGTGATATCGAGGTCCGCCAAGAAGTCGACCGGCACCACGCCCAAGCCGGCTGGAGCGTAAGGTCCCCAGCTCTTCTTGGCGATGCCATCAAGCAGCTTCTTGGGTGCATCGAACGGACTCTCGCCCGTGTTCTTGGCTGGAATCTGCACTGCCGTGGTGAACGGTTCCTGCACGACGCCGCTCTTGTTGGACCGGTAACCCCGTACGGTTCCGTAGGTGATCCGTAAGGTGCGGTTGGCATCCGGCGCCATCATGCCGCCTTTGAAAGCCAGCAGTCCTTGCACGTAGGTCGGTGCCAGCTTGTCAAGCTCGCCACTGAAGCGCTCGTCCCGTTGCTCGAGCTCCTTGATCGTGGGTACGAGCTTGATGGCGAGCTTGACGAAGGGATCCTTACTCCTTGTAAGCGCCTTGGGCGTGCTTTTGAGCAGTGTAAGACGCGTTGCTTCCTGCGCGAGAGTCGTGCTCGCGTACCACTGGTCAAGTATCTTGTCGATTTGCACGTCGTCGATCGCAGCGTCGCGTTTGACGGCGAGCATCGGCGCAAGAAACGCCCGTTCTGCGACCGGTAAGGCCGCCGCCCGCTGCAGCATGTAGCGCAGGAACGCGCGATCAACGGAGCGGTCGAAGCGTTTCGCGAACGACTTCTGTGCCCCCAACATTTGTGATTCGTCGCGTTGTTGATAGCCAGGTTTGCGCTGTTCGTCGGGCTTCTGCTGCTCTTCCAGCCAACGTACGATGAACACTGCCTGGCTCAATAGCTGCGAGCCCGCCACGATGTCGCGGAAGGCTTCGTCTTTGGCATCAGCGGCCCATATCTCCTCGAGCTTGCTGCGCAGGTCGGTCAGCGCCGCGAGATACTTGGCACGCCCCGGGTCGCCAGCGCTCCAGGCGCTGAAGGCAGCTTCCTCCGCCTGCTTGCTTTGCAGCATGTCGCTGCTCTTCAGGCCATCCAAGATCCCTTGAAACTTCTCGAGCCCGTTCTGCACGCCCTGACGCGTCACCCCGGCTTTGATCGCGGTCTCGCCCCCTTGCTGTTGCAGCGCCGCAAGTAGCTCCATCTTCTTCTGCGCCTTCTCGATGAAATGGGGATGGGTGAAGCGCAGTGCGTGCTCCATCTCCGATGCCGTCTGGATGCGGTGGGTGACGCCTGGATAGCCGGCGACGAACACGAAATCGCTGGGCGCCAAGCCTTGCGCGGCAATAGTAAGGTGACTCTGCGGATGAAAGGGGACGTTGTCCTTCGAGTAATCGGCGGGCTTACCATCTTTGCCCACGTACGCGCGATAGAACGAGTAGTCACCCGTGTGTCTCGGCCATGCCCAGTTGTCGATCTCGCCCCCGTAGTTGCCGATTCGCCGGTGCGGCGCGTAGACCAGGCGCACGTCGCGAATCTCCAGATACTCGGTCATCTGAAATTCGGCACCCTTGAAGAACGAGGACACCTGACACTTGGTCCCTGGGCGGTCCTTCTCGCAAGTTGCCACCAAATCCTTTTGGCGCTTCTCCATTTCGTTGAAGCGCAGCGTGCCATCGGCCATGGCGTCCAGGTCGTGGCGGACCGCTGCGGTCACGTCGCTAATCTTCTGCGCGACAAAGAGGCGTTGAGCAGGGCCGGCCGACGGTTCCTCTTCACGGGACCCCGCGAGAAAACCGTTGTCTACTAAGTTTGCCTCGGGCGTCGAGTTTAGTTGCAGCGCTCCTTGTACGCAGTGATGGTTGGTGATCACCAAACCGTCAGGCGAGACGAACGAAGCGGTGCATCCCCCCAGCCAAACCACCGCAGACAGGGGCGCCTGCGTGGGGTCGGAAAGAGACGTCGCCGAAAGGGAAACACCCAGATCTGAAAGTTGCTGCGCATGCTCCGGCATCTGCCGCGGCATCCACATGCCGCCGGGATTTTGAAAGCGGGCGCGCGCTTCTGCGTGCGGATCGGCCGTGGTGATCGCGGGTGTGGTGGCGATGGCTTCCGAAGCTGCGGGTGCGGGCAGGGAGCCTCCGCAGGCGGCACTGAGCATGACACTGCAAACGAGAAAGACGCGGTTTGTCATCCGAGCCTCGTAGCAGAATCCAGCCTCCACTTTTTCACAAAATGGACGGCTAAACGCACGCGTCTCTGAAGTCGCGCAGCGCCCTCAAGATTCCCGTAGCTCACGCTTCAAGATTTTGCCGGTGGCGGTCTTAGGCAGCGACTCGCGCAGCTCGATCAGACGTGGATACTTATATGCAGCAAGTTTGCTTTTGCAGTAGGCGATTATCTCTTCGCTCGTGACTTGATGGCCAGGTTTGAGCGCAAGCACCGCCTTGACCTCTTCGCCATGACTCTCGTGCTTGACGCCGATCACCGCGGCTTCCGCAACGGCGGGGTGTGCATACAACACCTCTTCGACCTCGCGCGGGTACACGTTGAAGCCACCGCGGATGATCATGTCTTTCTTACGGTCGACGATGAAGTAGAAGCCATCCTGATCGCGGTGCGCGATGTCACCCGTGGCAAACCAACCGTCTTTGATGCTTTCCTGGGTGGCTTGTGGGCGCTTGTAGTAGCCCTTCATCACATTATGCCCCTTGATGCAGATCTCTCCTGCGATCATGGAGTCATGGATGGTGGCGCCCGCTTCGTCGTTGAGCTTGAGCTCCACACCTGGGATCGGCACGCCAATACTGCCTGGTTTCTTGGGCTGGTGGCGCGTGTTGAAGCTGGCGATTGGCGACGTCTCACTCAGACCGTAACCCTCCAAGATGTTCACACGATACTTCTCATCGAAGCTGCGCATGACCTCGACCGGCATGGGCGAACCACCTGCGACGCAATACTCGAGCGACGACACATCATACTGCTCGGCGCCCGGTAAATGGAGCAGCGCAAAGTACATGGTAGGCACACCCGCAAAGACGGTGACTCGGTGCTTCTGCATCAACTCGAATGCAACCTTAGGATCAAAGCGCGGGACCAGTACGATCGTGCCACCCGCACGCAACACCGCATTCTGAATCACGGTCTGTCCAAAGCTGTGAAACAACGGCAGCACGGCGAGCGCCACAGTTTTGTCGGACAGGGGCATTAAGCCCGTCCCTGCGAATTCGGCATTATACGCCAGATTGAAATGCGACAACTCAGCGCCCTTCGGTCGGCCGGTGGTGCCCGACGTATATAAGATCACGGCCGTGTCGTCCGGCATGGTATCGGGAAGGTCTGTAACGGCTATGCCTTCTGCGATAAGCGCCGTCATGTCGTGGCTATTGCGCGTGGCGGGTGCATTCGCATTAGGCATGCGCGCTACGATCAGGTGCCGGCAACGCGGCGCCTTGGTCAAAGCCACCTGAGCTTGTTCGCGCAAACCTTCCCACACCACGAGCGCTACCGCATCCGAGTCATCTAAGTGGTAAGCGATTTCGTCTGCGGTCAACAACACGTTGAGGGGTACGACCGGGCATCCAAGGTAGTGCGCGGCATAGTAAGCTATGGTGAACTGCGGGACGTTGGGCAGCAGCAAGGCTACGTGTTGACCGCGTTGCACGCCCAGCGCCGCCAGTGCTCCGGCAAGCTTCTGCGCCGAGCGATGGACAAGCTCGTAGGAGAGCGGTTGATCGCCCGCAATGATCGCCGTCTTACTGCCATGGCTAGCGGCGCTCTGCCGCAAAAGACTCGCGAGGTTGAGTGTCATGGCGGCACCATAGGAGCAGCGGCTTCGAGGACGCAAGCATCTCTAGAGATGCACCTGAGCATCGTGCGCGAGCGGCTCCCCGTGTTGCAGGGTGCCGACCGCTTGAACCTTTCTGGGCGACCCCTTGGGCACTGGTAAGCTATTTGCGTCCTTGGCGGGGAGCAGTGACCGCAGAGTCGCCTTGCCATGCTCAGCTCACCGTTGAAAACGTACGGTGACTTCGAGAAAAACTCGCTGCGACGATTCAGTACAACCGTTCGCACACGCTCCCATGCTTGGAAAAGTTAAGGGCCAGGGGCGAAATCTGTAGCCTCAAGGCGTAAACTGCAGAAGTAGTACCCACGCGTGGAGCGCCCCAGAGTTCGCGACCGGAGTTCTGCCAATGGCTACGAATCCTTCCATGACCATCGCTTCATCAGCTCGCTCAACCACTCGGGCCCAGCCGGCTGCTTCTTTTGCGCGCCAGGAACCGGTAGACGAGTCAAGCGCGCTGCATCACGCGCTTACCATGCTGAATCGTTCGCGTTTGACCCCCGCCATGCCCACTGACAACTGGGAAAACGAAGCGCGAATCGCCGCCGAGCTCACGCTGCGCGAGGGACGCTTTCTCGAAGCGGAGCGCGCAAAAGTCGCGGCTTATGCCGCCAAAGCGCCCCATGACGCGCCGGGGCTCGCCGCTTGGTTCGATGGTCTGAAAGAGGTGGGCCCGGGGCAATTCGACCCACTCTTCGATTTCCTTGCGACCGAGGCGACATACGATCAAATGCGCTGGTTCGTGCGCCAGGAGGTTGCGGGCGAAGCGGGCTTCGACGATTTGGTGGCGCTTACACAGTTGCGCATGCCGGAACAGGCCAAGCTCGAGCTCGCACGGAATTACTGGGACGAAATGGGCCGCGGCAAGTCAGTCGGCATGCACGGTCCGATGTTGGCAAAGCTTGCCGATGCCATGAATGTCGAGCACGAAGTGGGCGACGATATCGTGTGGGAATCGTTGGCCCTAGGAAACGTGCTCGCTGGCCTCGCGTACAATCGCCGCTATGCCTTCCATTCGGTGGGTGCCCTTGGAGCGGTGGAGCTTACTGCGCCGACGCGTGCCGTACGCGTCGTTGAAGCGCTGGATCGTTTGGGCCTACAGAAAGATGCGAGTCATTACTTTCGCCTGCACGCGACCGTGGATATTTTGCATGCGCGCACTTGGCGCGACGAGGTTCTCATCCCGCTCGTCAGCGCGCGTCCTGAGCTTGCGCTACCGATTGCGGAGGGGGCCTTGATGCGCCTGAACGCAGGTGCCCGCACTTTTGATCGGTACCGTCGCGAGCTCGGCCTGTGTGCGCCTGACGCGCAGATCCACTAGGGAGCCTGGCATGTTCAGCTCGGTTCTGATCGGCGAAGGCGCAATCTCGCTGCGGTGTCTTGATACGCTCGCAAAAGGCGGGCTCAGTCCAGCAATCATCGCTTCCTTCGACGGCTCGTTGATCGACGCTGCAGCACGCTTCGGCATTCCGCACGCGGGGACGCGCGCCGAGATCGCTTCGGCATGTGAACGCTGCGAGTACGACTACCTGTTCAGCGTCAACAACCCGTGGATCATCCCATCGTCGCTGTTGTCCCGCGCACGTCAAGCAGCCATCAATTTTCACAACAGTCTGTTGCCTCGCTACGGCGGTTTGCACGCGAGCTCATGGGCACTGGCTCACGGCGAAAACGAGCACGGCATCAGCTGGCATCAAATGCTCGCCGAGATCGACGCTGGGCCGATCTTCAAACAACTCGTCGTTCCTATCTCGTCGAGTGACACCGCGCTCACGCTCAATGCCAAGGGGTTCGACGCCGCTGCTCTCGCGTTTGAAGAGCTTGTGGCAGACATTCTCGCCCAGCGTTTGCAGTCGCGTCCCCAGCAGGGAGAGCGATCTTACTATGGTGCGCGCGTCAGGCCTGCCACTGCGGGGTTGATCGACTTTGATCGCCCGGCCGCTGAGCTCAGCAACTTGGTGCGCGCGCTCGACTTCGGTCATTCCCACAATCCGCTTGGCATGGCCAAGGTGCTGTTAGGCGATCGCGCGATCGTGGCGCGTCGCCTGCGCGTGCTCGGCTATCGGAATGGCGCCGCGCCGGGCACCTTACTTGCCTGCGATGAACGCGAGATCGTGGTGGCCACGCAGACCGACGACGTGGTGCTCTCTGGCCTCTCTGAGCTTGGAGGGGAGGAGCTGAGCGCTGCCGACGTGAACACGCACTTGAAGCGCAGGCTCGGCAGCGTTCTGCTCGGCCTCGACGCGGCTGCGCGACAAGCAATCTCGGATTTCAACGAGCGCGTGTGCTTGCACGAGGCTTACTTTGCCAAGCGACTCGCATCACTCATTGTCTTGCAACACAGCTACGCGACACACGGCACGAGCACGGAAGTGCGCTGCGTTGATCTCCCGCTCACCGCTGCCGTGCTCGCCCGCGAGAACGCGAGCGACGTGCATGCATTCGACGTGGTTGCGGCCTATCTAGCGCGTTTGAGCACGGATGCGCAGTTTGACGTTGGCCTGTTATGCGAAGCTTCCGCCCAGCTTCCTGCGGGCCTATTCGCGGCGGTCGCGCCGCTTCGTTTGTCACGCGAGCACGAGGTGAGCGCGGCAGATTTCCTGGTGCAAGCGCGCGCTGATCTGCAGCGAGCGCAAGCGGCGGGTAGTTATGCGCTCGACATCACCTCGCGCCGGCCTGAGCTGCTCGGGCGGCCTTCGAAGCCCAGCTGGCCCATCGCGCTCTCGTTCGCCAGCGAGCCTCGCCCCGAGCCTTTCGCGAACCTTACCTTTTGGTTGCCGTCCGGTGCACAAGCGCCGTCTCTGCTCGTGCCCGCCGATAAACCCTCATGGCAGCTCGACGCCCTCGATGCGCAGCTTGCCTGCGTAGCTCAAGCGCTGATCGCTTCGCCAAACCTTACGGTTGCCGACCTGCCTCTGCTGGACGACGCCGAGCGTCACCGCATCCTCGTCGAATGGAATCAGACACAGGCGCCCATCCCGGATGCGTGCGTACATACCCTGATCGAACGGCAGGCCGCGGCCACGCCCCAGGCTGTCGCGGTACGTTTTGGTGCCAACTCGCTCACGTATGCCGAGCTCGACCGGCGTGCGAATCAGCTAGCTCATGCACTGGTCACCCGTGGCGTGCGCAAAGGCGATTTGGTGGCGCTGTGCATCGCCCGCAGCGTGGACGTGGTGGTAGGCATGCTCGGCATCCTAAAGAGCGGAGCCGCCTATGTGCCGATAGACCCGAGCTATCCCGCGGACCGCGTCGCCGCCATGCTCTCGCAAAGTGCCGTGCGCGTGGCGGTCACTACCCATAACCTGCGCTCTACGCTGTTGACGCAGGTCGAGCTTACTGTTTGCTTCGACAGCGACGTGGTCGAGCTAAGCCAGCAAGCCACGCACGCGCCGCAGGTCGACGTCACGCCGCACGACCTCATCTATGTCATTTTCACTTCCGGTTCGACGGGCGCTCCCAAGGGCGTGCAGATTCGCCATCGGTCACTCGTGAATCACAGCCTGGCGATTGCTCACAATTGCGCGCTGACGGCACGTGATCGCATCTTGTGTTCCGCGTCAGTCAGTTTCGACGTGGCGGCCGAACAAATTTACCCTGCCTTGTTTTCGGGTGCCCAGGTCGTCGTGCGACCCGATAATTTGCTGGAATCCTTCCAACGTTTCGATCAATTCCTACAAGATACCGGCATTACCACGCTGATCTTACCGACGGCTTTCTGGCACGAATGGGTGCGTGAGCTGGCAGCGCGCGGATTGCCCGTCGCGCCTACCTTACGCTTGTGTTGTGTGGGCACAGAGAAGGCGCTTGGGGAGCATCTCGTGCTCTGGCAGCGGCTCAGTCTGGGCCGCGTCCAGTTCTTCCAAGGGTATGGTCCCACCGAGACCACCGTGACTTGCACCATGTACATGCACGACGGCAGCGCGATCGATCCTGCACGTCCGCTGCCGATCGGTCGTCCGTTACCCAACACTCAGATCTACGTGCTAGATGCGCAGCTCGAGCCTGTGCCCGTCGGCATGCACGGCGAAATCTACGTGGGCGGCGCGGGCGTCGCGCGCGGCTACCTCGGTCGCCCAGATCTGACTGCCGAACGCTTCATTCAAAGCCCCTTCAACTCAGAGGGCGGGCTTTTGTATCGCACCGGCGACGTCGCTCGTTACGAGCCCGATGGTCAGCTCGTCTACGTGGGACGTTCCGATTTCCAGGTCAAGATTCGCGGCCATCGCGTGGAGCTTGGCGAGATTGAAGCCTTGATCCGCACGCACGATCAAGTGGACGAGTGCGTGGTGTTGTTGCGCGAGGATGTGCCCGGCCAACGCCGTCTCGTTGCATACGTGGTAGCCAAGCATGGGGAGCTCGACACCGAAGGTTTGGCGGAGCTCGTCAGCGCACGCCTGCCCGAGTACATGGCTCCCGCGGCTTACGCAGTGCTGAGCGCGTTCCCCATGACGCCCAATCTCAAGATCGACCGGCAAGCCCTGCAGCCGCCTACTGTGGAACGCGCCCGCGCCTCCATTCCGCCAAGCAGCGACGAAGAGTTCTTGGTCGCCCAAGTCTGGTCCGACGTACTTGGCATCACGGGTTTCGGCATCGACGAGAGCTTCTTCGACCTCGGCGGCGACTCCTTGCTCGCCGTGCGCGTATTCGAACGGCTGCAGACCTCCTGTTCCGCCAAGCTTTCGTTGGCAGACCTATTCGCAGCGCCCACCATCTCGCAACTTGCGGCGCGCATGCGTAGCGGTGGCGGCATCGATGCGCCCACCGTGATTTGCCTGAAACCAGGCGACGCATCGCTGCCCGTCTTTCTCGTCTGCGGGATTGGTCTCTACCTTCCCCTGGCGCGCGCCCTCCGGACTTGCAGTGCCGTGTACGCGATGTACCTCCCGCTCGAAGCGGAGATCTTGCAGCTCGGCGCACAACTACCTCCCGTGGAGGAGCTCGCCGCCCGCTACATCGAGCTGTTACGCTCTCATTCCCCGGATGGACCTTACGCTTTGGGCGGCATCTCTTTCGGAGGTGTACTCGCCTACGAGATGGCGCGTCAGCTCCGCGCCCAAGGCGAGAGCGTGCCTGTGCTGGCCTTACTCGATCCCATCCTGCCGCGCGCGCGCTTGCGCGGCCCCTTGCACTGGCTCGCTGCACAAGCGCGCTCTGTTCAACGTCATGGCGCCGGCATCCTCGCGCGTCGTGCATCGCGTCGTTTCAACAAGCTGGTGCAGCGCGTGAACCCAAGCTTTGTTCCGCCGGAGGACGCCTCCGAATCCACGGAGCTTGATCCGTTTCGCACGCGTGCCTACGGCGACGCACTCGAGCTCTACGATCAAAGAATCGGGCATTGCGAAGGTCCCGCGATCCTGTTTCGCGCCCTCGACTCAGAGGAAGGCGCGCTTGAGGAGACGCTCGGTTTTCGTGGGCTCGTGCGTGGCCAGCTGAGCATGCACGGCCTGCCCGGCGACCACTTGGGCATCCTCACCGATCCCCATGTTCGCGTGCTGGCCGAGCACCTCGATATCCATTTGGCCGAGCACCGGGCGTCGAGTCCGCTCTAGAGTCTTGGGAATTTCCTCGCGCCGCAGCATTTCGAGCCGTTGGCACGAATGTCGCTAAGACGGGTGCGGTAGTAGGCGACCGCAGCACGCGTTCCCCCAACGCAGCGGCACGCTTTCTCAGGCAGCTCGGCGCCCCCC
>JBKJIA010000157.1:0-8605 GCA_046598735.1 Polyangiales bacterium | reverse complement strand
GTGGGGCATCGTCGAGCCTCACACGCACATCATGGCGAACTTTGGCTTCGGCGGAGGTGGCGTCGTTCACGGAGCCCCCTTTCACCGCCTCGGCGTAGAACACGCGCTCGGGGACTGCACCGCGACGCACGGCACAGGAGGCGCGAGGGATCTGTTCGGCAACGTCTTCGAAAACAAGATCAGCACTGACTTCCTGTTTCAGAGCATGCTTCCCACCATCCTCGCCGGGCATCCTCAGGGCCTGTTCCACGAGACCTCCGGCTTCCCTAACTTCACGGCCTGGCCCAGCGCGCATTTCAGCTCGACCCATCAGGTGCAGTACCACAAGTGGATCGAGCGAGCCTGGATGGGCGGGCTGCGCCTGATGGTTCAAAATGCCGTTTCGAATTCGGTGATCTGCGAACTCTCAGAGGGGTTGCACCTACAGACGCCGCGCCACGGCTGCACCGACATGGCCGCAGTCGATAGGTCCATCGAAGAGATTTACGGGATGGAAAGCTACATCGATGCGCAAGCCGGTGGGCCGGGCAAGGGCTTTTTCCGCATCGTCACGTCTCCGGCAGAAGCCAGGCAGGTGATCGGTGAGGGTAAGCTTGCGGTGTTGCTTGGCATCGAGACCTCGAACCTGTTCAACTGCATGCTTACCCCGCGCCCCGGAATGCCCGCGTGCACCGAGGCGTACGTCGAAAAGACGCTCGACGATTACCACCGACGCGGCATCCGCGCGCTGTTCCCGGTTCACAAGTTCGACAACGCGTTTTCGGCAGGAGACGGCAATCGCGACTTCATCGAGGTCGGCAACCTCCTGAACGGCGGGCACCCGTCGAACTTCGTGGTCGAGGGCTGCCCGAACTCCGGCGCTGTGTTCGATAAGGGCAACATCGCGTTTTCGGGGATCAACAAACCGCGCAACGACTACGCTTCCCAAGCCCCCTACGATACGAGCCACGTGTCGGAGCATCCTGTGCTCACTCTGCTGCCCCACGTGCCCAAACTGCTCAAGGGCGCCGGAACAGGAGACTACTGTCAAAGGCACGGTCTGACGCGGGTCGGCGAGTTCCTGCTTCGCGAGATGATGAAGCGAGGCATGATCATCGAGACCGACCACCTGCCTCAGCACTCCTACGCGCGCGCCTTCGAGATGTTGACGGAGTATGACTATCCGCCGGCCGCCACCCACGGTTCGTTGGGGCCGCAAAGAGGGCAGGTCTACGCGCTGGGTGGGATTTCGAAGGTGAACACCGGTGGCTGCCGCGACGTGAATCGCAAGGGCGCCATGCTCGACGAGCTGCGAAGTCGCATCGCGCTCAAGAAAGCCAACGGGGCCTATCCGGGCGAAGCCATGAGCTGGGACCTCAACGGCTTCGCGGGAGCACCCGGACCACGCTTCGGCGACAAGAGCGACTGTGGCCCCGGCCAGCAGGACCCGGTCACGTACCCGTTCAAGTCCTACGCAGGCGACATCACCTTCACGCAGCCTCAGGTCGGAAATCGCACGCTCGACTTCAACACCGAAGGACTGGTTCACATCGGCCTGTTGCCCGAGTACATCGAGGACTTGCGCAAGGACGCGAGCTCGAACGACGACCTTGAGCCTCTGTTCCGCTCCGCGGAAGCGTACTTGCGCATGTGGGAGAAGGCGGAAAAGCGCGCGAAAGTCATCCGCCAATTTGGCGACGACGACTGTCCGTTCGACGACGACAAGACGAAGCTCGGCGTGTGCGGGTGCGGCGTTCCCGACACCGACACGGATGGGGATGGCACTCCTGATTGCAACGATCGATGCCCCGCGGATCCAAACAAGACCAAGCCTTCGATCTGTGGCTGCGGAACCGAGGACGTCGATTCGGACGCGGATGGGGTATCGGACTGCAACGATCTGTGCCCGGGCGATCCGGACAAGCTGTCCTCGGGCATGTGCGGTTGTGGGGCGGCCGAAGTCGATGGCGATGGCGACGGCCTCCAGAACTGCAACGACGGCTGCCCCATCGATCCGAGCAAGAGCAATCCCGGTGCATGCGGATGCGGCTTCGCCGACACGGACACCGACTCGGATGGAAGGGCAGATTGCAACGACGGCTGCGCATCCGACCCGAACAAGACCCAGCCTGGCGCTTGCGGCTGCGGCACGACGGACAAGGACTCGGATGGGGATGGAGTGGTCGACTGCAACGACAGGTGTCCGAGCGATCCCGGCAAGGCCAGCCCCGCCGAGTGCGGCTGCGGCGTGCCCGAAGGCAGGTGCGGTCTGATGGGCACGTACTTCCGCAATAGCGACCTGACGAGCCCGGCGCTCGAGCGGCTGGATCAGACGATCGACTTCGAATGGGGCCATGGGTCGCCCGCGCCGTCCATCGAAGACCACCACTTCAGCGCGCGTTGGGTGGGGTTCGTGCAGGCTCCGACCACCGGCAACTTCACCTTCTACACAGTATCTGACGACGGTGTGAGGCTGTGGGTGAACGACCAGCTGCTCATCGACCAGTGGCGGGACCTTGCTCGCGAAGAGCATAGCGGCACCATCCACCTCGAAGCGGAAAAGCGCTACGCCATCCGCCTTGAGTACTTTGAGCATCACTTCGACGCGACGTGCAAGCTGCTCTGGTCCGGCGACTCCACCCCGAAGCAGGTCATTCCCAAGAACAGACTCTCGACCTTCCCGGAGGCGTTCCCTACCCCCAGAGGAGCCATCGGCAATTCTTTGGGTATCCATCAGGTCATGGTCCCGAGCGAGTGGTTGCTCTCGAGCAACGGACGGTACAAGTGCGTGCTGCAGGAGGACAACAACCTCGTGGTCTACAGAACGTCGGACGGTAAGGCGCTCTGGACATCGAATACGGTGTCCTCTGGCGCGAAACGACTCGCCATGCAGGGCGACGCCAACCTCGTCTTGTACTTTGGGACGAGCGGCGCAAACGCAGTCTGGTCGTCAGGCACGAGCGGCCGCGGAGGCAACGCCCGCCTCGTGATGCAAGACGATGGGAACCTCGTGCTTTATACCGCTGCGGGCGCCATCTGGGCGACGGGGACGCGCTGACGGTTGCGTCGCAAAGTTCCAAGCCGTCGCCACCTGCGGGTAGGCTGGCGTGATGTAGCTCTGGTACACAAGCTGGATGTGGTACGGGTGGTACGGCCCTAGACCGCGTCCAAGCTTAGTAGGCCGGAGCGGAAGACAGTGGCCTGAAATTTGCGCCTGGCCGCACGCCCGCGACCAGATACAGGTATGCAAGATAAGTCGCGACGCTGACGGGGATCCCGAAGGCGAGCTCGGCCCAAGGCGAACGGTCTGCAACCCACGCGACCACCAGCATGTGAGTCCCCGTCATCGCCAACATCGTCCCGAGCGTATGGCGCTGGCTGTGCAGCAGCGCACCAAGGCTGATGGGAAGCAGGTGGCGCGCCATCGCAATCGACGCGGTAAGCAGCAGAGGATAGGCCAGCAGCCAGGCCCAGCCTGCCGCGACAGCGCCCTGACTTGAGCCAAAAAGGTGCAGCATCAGCGCGAGCAAGCCAACTATCAAAACGCCAGCCAGTATGGATTCGTAGAGCGCCAGCCATGGCTTCTTGAGTGCTTGAAACAGCTGGGGAAAGGTTTGGTCGAGGCAACGTAAGAGTGCCGCCGCGGACAGCCACGGAACGATGCCAGCGGCGGCCGCCCATTCCCCGCCTTTGGCCACAAACAGTAAGGGTTGCGCGTGCAACGCCACCAGGGCAGTGACCGGCGCGAGCGCGAAACCGAGCGATTCGAGCGTCCACAAGAAGACCCGTGCCAGCGCGACGGGATCCCGCTGCAAGCGCGCGTACACCGGAACCGCAGCGCGGTTCACCACTTGAAGCACAGCCATACAAGGCGCCATCGCCAAGTCGAAGGCCACGCGGTACACGCCTACGGCGCTCACGTCGAGCCATTGGGCGACCAGCAGATAATCCATGTTGCGATAGACCTGATGGAGCAGCCCGGAGCCGGCGAGCTTGAGACCGAACGACGCGTGTTCGCGCAGGCCTACCCAATCGAAACATAAGACGGGGCGATAGGGCCGTACGCTCAAGGCTAAAGTCATGGTGGCCAAGCCATGGCAGGTATGACCGAGCAAAGGCGCCCAAGCGCCAAAGCCTGCGATTGCGAGTGCGCAGGTTACCAATCCCGAGACGAGCGTAGCCAAAGTGGAAACGACCGCGATGCGCTCAAAGGCGAGCGCACGGTTCAGAAGAGTAAGGGGTACGAGCGCCGCGCCCACGAACCATAGCTTGGTCGAGGCGAGCATCACCATGGGGGCAAGGCTTTCATGACCGTAAGCCCGCGCCACCGGGTAAGCGCCCAAGCAGACGCCCACCACGAGCACGCTGGCCACGGCCATCGTGTACCAAAACGCGCTCGCTACGGTGCGCGCGCGCAGCTCGCCCGCTTGGAGGAGCGCTTGCCCCAGGCCCAGGCCGTTCAGTGCTTCGAGCACGACCGTAAGGCTCCAGGCCAGGGTGGCTTCGCCGAGCTGCTCTTTCGAGAGAAACCAGAGCACCACGAAGACTTTGGCAAGCTCGAGCACGCGCGCGATCATGCTGGCCGTACCCAACCAGACAAAGCCTCGCCGCACATCGTTGCGCAGGTCGGGGCTTACGGTTGGCTCGCGATCGATGCTTGTCATGGGCGTGACGTCCCTGACAACGGCGCGCACGCGCGCGAGCCGTGGACGTTTGCTGCGAAATAATCCGCGATGGCGTCGCGATCGCTGTCGCGCGGCGCTGGCGCCGCACACGTCTCGTACTCGGCAAGTGCTGCCTCCAAAGTCCACCCCTGGGCGTGTCTCAAAGCGGCGGTGACGATGCCTGTGCGGTGTCGTCCCCCGTCGCAGTGCAAAAGCACGGGCCAATGCTCAGGTTGCGTGATAAGCGCAAGTGCCCGCGCGATCGACTGGGCATCGATCTTACCATCCGCGCCAAGGTCGATCCGGGCTACCTGCAAACCGTCACTGGCCGCGTGGGAGAGCGTGCGTTCCCTGGGCAGCGTGCGCTTCACGCATACGAGCGTGCGAATGCCGAGCTTCTTGAGATGATCAAAGTGTGGCGCGCGGGGCTCCGCACTACGATAGATGGCGTGAGGCACGAGCTCCACAAGGCCCCAAGGCTCGAGCAAGCGCCGATAGCTTTCGCGTGACAGGGGTGCTTTCACAAGCAGCGTGGCAAAGGCCACTGTTTGATACCACACGTAGGCCGCGGCTCGCGACCGCGCACCAGGTTTGCCGGGACACACCGTGTGGTCGAACGGCAACGGCGAGCCTGAGCGCTTGGGCAACACCTCGACAGGAGCCGGCGTACGATCCGCGAAAATCGCGGGCAAATGTCTGGATTGGAGCGAAAGCATCGGCATGACTCGACGCCTAAAGCACGACTCGTACCAGTCAACACGGCAAGACTCTTTCCTTACTATGTTGGCGTGACGCCGTCACATCTGGCCGCAGGTAACTCCATCGAAAAGCCGATCGTCTCCGTAGGCCCGCGCCAAGGGATCGAACTAGTTCGGATACCCGCCTGTCACGAACATATCGGCGAAGTCCGTCGCGTTCAAAACCTCGGCGGTATTCAGCGTCGGGAGGCCCAAGATCCGCTCCGCTGATTTGACCAAGGACGCGTGGTTGTACGTCACGCCACTTACGTAGCCTGGCTTGACGGTGGGCCCGATCGCCAGGAACGGAATCGTGGTGGAACCTTCCCCCTCGTCCCAAACGAGAAAGATGACTCCTCCCTTTGCATTGACGTAGTTGATGATCGCCGGCAGATTGGCGCGCAGCCAGTTGTCGCCGAGGCGGATGGGGTCGCCGGAGGGACATCCGGAGGCGCCGTGCATGTCGTTGCACAGGTCGGGGGTCACGAAGTTGTACGACGCGACCGAACCGTTCGCGAGATCGCTCGCAAGAGCGGTCAGCGGCTTGTGGTGAGCCACACAGTATGCGTTGGTCTTCGAGGGTGGGTTACCGGCCACGTCCTGGAAGTACACGAACGGGTTGTGCTTGGGCGCGTAGAAGCCGGAGGAAGCGATCGGACACGCGCCGGTAGAGCTATTCAACCCCTCCTGATACGAGCGCCAGGTCACGCCGTTGGTGGCGTCCTTGATCTGCGTGACGAGGTGCCGCGTGCTCGAGGTGCTATTGCTCGCCGAGGGCGCCGCATCATTGGTAAAGGTATGGTCGGAGAAGTCATTTCTGCCGGCCTCCATCAGCATGTAGTGCGGCTGGCTGACCAATCCTGGTAGAGTATCCATGAACTTCGAGGCGCGCGCATACTTGGGCATCAGCGTTCCGTTGATGTAGGGCGCCTGAGTGGTGTTGCCATAGATGGATCCCGCGTCGTGGTTCTCGAAGGTGATCACGAACACGTGCTTGTTGAGCTTAGACGTTGTGGGAGAACAGCTGCCCTCGGGAATGCCGCAACCGCACTGGCCTGGCTCGATCTTATTGGGATCGTTCGGGCAGCCGTCTGCGCCCGCGCCCTGCGACCAGATGACGTTACCCTGGTAGCGAATCACCACGCGGCCATCATCCAGCACGCTGAGCGACGCGCCGCTATGGCCCTGAGTATTCGACGAAAACACCGGCGTGCTGTCATTATATACGACTAGGTTTCCGTCGCCCTGCATGGCCGTAAAGGTGCCGTGGGTATTGGTCTGCCAAGTGACCGTCGATCCTGACCGAAGGGCCAGATTGCCATCTGAGCTCATGCCCAACTTGGTCCCGCCGTTGGGTGAGCAGAGGGTCTGGCCTAGCTGGAGGCGTGCACCGGACGACAACGTCGCCTGACAGGGGGGAGTGCTGCTGCACGTCCCCTCGGGTACGCCGCATCCGCATTGTCCTGGCTCTGTCTTATTGGGGTCGCTAGGACACTGGTCACTCGAACGCAGGCGCGCAAAGTAGATCGGATTATTCAAGCCTTCGTTCAACGTGAAGTAGCCGGTGCCATTCGCCGCGAATGCGAGCCCCTCGCCGCCGCCACCGCTGGCAATGGGGATGGTGCACGGGGTGCCGCTCAACGCGTCCGCGAGGGTTCCACCGGCAGGGCGCCGCCATAGTCTGCCCTCGTAATAGTCCCGCACTGCGATGGACGAACCATCCGCAGAAACGTCGCCGCCGGTCGCGGTGTCGACGCCACCCTTAGACTGATTGATCTGCCCGATCTGAACGGCAGTTCGCGTACCGGTGGTGAATTGGCCCAGGCTGTACACCACGGTGCCATCCCCTTTGAGCACGACGGCGAGCTCGCCGGTCTTGGGATCAACGAGAAGCGTCTCAGAGTTATGGCTTCCATTGGGATACTTGAATGTCATGACCTCGGCGCTGACGCTCAAGGTCCGACTGCGATCGCTCGCGCTGACGTTGGGCTCCGGAATGCGGTAGATTTGATAGCTGCCGCGCGATTTACCGTTGTCGCCGATGTCCGCGATGTAGATATAAGCCCCGCCCGGTCCGGGTCCGGTCGCCATATCTTCCCAATCTCGCGCGGATGCATTGTTAATGTTAACCGTAGCGGCGAGGATTCCACTTTCCGTCAAAGCGAAGATGCGTGACGAGTCGCCGGAGTCATTGTGCGTCCAGAGCACGCCGGGGTGCACCCGACTCGAGGCACTGCCAGAAGACTCGTTGATGGCAGAAGACTGAACGCGACCCAAGGAGGTCGGAGCATCGAACGTGGGACAGGCGCCGAGGACTTTGTCGTCGAGGGCGCCTCCGTCTGCGGACTCGTCTACTGGCCCCTCATCCACACCATTGGCTCCGTAGCCACAAGAGGTGGAGGCTTGAAGGATCGCGATCGAAGCAATCTGAACCAGACTTTTGACTTTTTGTCTTACTATCGTCATGTGTTCTCCCATTGATCCTTGAGCCAGACGGAGGTGACCGCTTGTTGTCTGGAGCCTGGATGCGCCTTCTCCTCGGGGTCATCTCGGTTCCATCTCGCTCGACTCTCACGGCTGGCTGGTAGACCAGATCACCTGGCCAGCGCGCCATAGGACCGCGCGTGCATCGTCTTCGACCGATAGAAAGGCGCCGTCGCTGCCTGCCGTGCGCGAGGAGAATAAGGGCGCGCCGCTCAGAGCGTTGACGACCAAGTTGCCATCGCGCTGCATCCACAACTGGTAGCCGCTCGAGATGCGGGCGGACCAAAGCACGCCTTCGCTGGCGCGCAGCTCAAGGTTGCCGTTCGGATCGAGGCCGAAGCGATAGCGCCCGTCGCTGGAGCAGAGATACTGGCCCACGCCCCTGCTCTCCGTTGCGAGCAACGTGCTTTTGCAGGGTTTGCTCCCGCCGTCCGGAGTGGGTGGGACGACGACACCCGCTTCCTGGGATGCATCGTGCTGAGCTGCGTCCGGTGTGCCGGCGTCGCCGATTTCGCCGAAGGATGTCGCTGCATCGGCGGGCGCGCCTCGAGCTCGCTCAGCTCAGGCTAGCGAGCAACGCTTCGGATTCGCTCGTCTGCCGCGACATCCGGAGGTGGCGGTTGATCTCCACAGCTGCTTTGAGGTGCGCGCGAGCACCTGCGTCGTCGCCCAGCTTGTGGGCCACCATACCCAGGAAGTGGTCGACTGCGCCACGGTAGGCGAACGTGGGCATGAGCGCGT
>JBKJIA010000142.1:0-7274 GCA_046598735.1 Polyangiales bacterium | reverse complement strand
ATGAGGTGCAAGCAGGAAGCCAGGGGGTGCTTTGAGACGCAAGGTAAAGATGCCAGTTTGCTTAGGGTCCCCTTCAAGCACGGCCATCTCCACGCCCTTGGGCATCGTGGGCGGACCCGGCTTGAATGGCACTGCGACCGCGTCAATTTGTATCAGACCAGGCATACTTTTCGGCGGGTCCGCACTGGGTAGAGCCTGCGCGCTAGCACCGGCGCAACCGACCAAAGCCAAACACAACAGCCACGCTGAGCCACGCTTGTTCATGAAGCCTCCTAAACCCCTACCGGGCATGAACAGACCGCACGAGGGCGGGGCACCCTACCACACGCTATCTAAACGGCGAGCTTGGCGCGCCCTCGAATGGGGTGCGCACGGCTTTCAACGCGGAGCGAAGGGCCTAGCGAAAGTGGAACCTGGGAGGGCCGTCGCGTTCAGGGGTGTCTCGAGGGTCGCTGTCCGTCTATCGATCGATCGCCAGATCTTCCCGAATGGGTGCTACCTTACTGCCGATGAAACGTGTCTTAGGGGCGCTAACTCTTTATGTCGGGTGCGTGTTAGCGCAGGGCGGCTGCGGGGGCGCGGACGAGCAACCCACCACCGCGGAGCTCGGGGAGTGCGATGAGGACAAAGCGCGCGCGTTGCTCGTGGCGCCAGACGGACGCATAGAATATGCGGGCCAGGCGATCATCAATCGCAGCTGCGCGGCGGGTGCATGCCACGCTTCGAATGCATCGGGTGATGAACGATTCGGAGCGCCCTCCGATGTCAACCTCGATCTGGAGCCCGCGTTCGTCGTGGACGGGGGAACCATGTCTGGAGCATCAAGCCTAGATGCCAACGCGCTCGGGCGACTGCAACGCAATCAACAGCGGGTGTACGATCTTAGCGGGCAGATCTGGGCGTTGATCAAGAGCGGCGCAGAGCCTCCAGACAAGCCGCATGGCAACGCTTCTGCGGGCGGTGCCGTACAGATCAACGACGACTCCTGCAGCTCGGCTCCCGATCAACTGGCTCCGATTACGGCTCCGAGTACTCAGGAGCTCGTGCGCAACTGGTTGGCGTGCGGCGCGCCAGTGGTCGAGGTGTCAGACCCGTCGATACCCTTGACGACCCTCGAACATGTACCACCCGGACGCCCGGGCACGGTGGGACAACAATTCCCAGGTTGCGATGAGGCTCCATAAAATCAGGCCGTTTTGGCGCGGCTCAGTTGAAGCGTGCGCCGAGATCCTTCACCTACCTCGACCGA
This sequence comes from Polyangiales bacterium, assembly GCA_046598735.1. Classification (GTDB taxonomy): domain Bacteria; phylum Myxococcota_A; class Polyangia; order Polyangiales; family DASUME01; genus DASUME01. The sequence goes on along the minus strand of JBKJIA010000142.1, from coordinate 6,025 downwards.
CCTCCCTTATTCAGCCGACGCGGCGTAGATAGAGCTGCGTGGTTTTGGTGCGCAGGGGTTGCACGACCCTCTTGGCTAACACCTTGAGCACGCGCCGGAAGTCCGCTGCGACGTGGGCAGTGGGAGCAGCGACGGGAGCAAAACCCGCGTTGCGTGCGATGCCGAGCAATGACTTGGGAGTAAAGCCATTGATGTGATCGAGGGGATGGATCTTACGGTAGTCATCTTCACTGCGAATGTCTGTCACGCCCTGGCAGTTGGGTGTTTCGAGCACGAGGATGCCGCCCTCTACGAGCCGTTCGCGCAGGGTCTTGAGCAACGCCAAAGGCTCTTCCAGATGCTCCAGGACCTCGATCAGCGTGATGGCATGAAAAGGCGCTGGTGACGCGGCATCGAGCTCTCGCAGGTTGGAGAAGATGCTGTCGCTGAGTGCAGAAGACGAGTCGCGTCGGTTCGCGTCCCAATCCACACCGTAAGCGTCGAAGCTATGCAAACGCGCGAGCGACAGCAACTGTCCCCAGCCGCAGCCGAAGTCGAGCAAGCGTGGAACACTGGCCCCGCGCAAGGAACGCGTGAGTCGCTCCAAGCGCATCACGTGTGCGGTCAAGGCCTGAGCCAAGTGGAAACGGTAAGCAAAGCCGGGATCACCCAGCTGATCCTCAAACGCTCGCATGGACGCTTCGGTCATCCATTGCGTAAAACGTGTGTGCTGCCATTCCGGACTAAGCACATAGCGATGGAACGTCTGTTCGCAGTCATCACACCTTACATACGCCCAGGCTGCATCGGCGATGAATGGCATGGGTGACACGCCCCACGGATCGCGCGAGATAAACGTGCTGAGCGGTGGACTCGAGAACTTGCCGCCAGCAACGCGCGACAATTTGGCCGAGTGGCAACTGATGCAGCGGTCGCGGCTGACGAACGAGGCAAGCTCCGGTCGCGTGTCACTGAGCTGGGTCATCATGAACCGCTCATACACCTTTTGCGCGACTAACGCATACCTTCATCGAGCCCGTACCCATGCTGGGGAGGCCGTATCACCCCGATCGATTTCAAATTGAACTTGAAGTCACTGCGAGAGGCTGCATAGAGAACATGTCCACCGAAACGGGGGCAATTCCCCCGCGCCATCGCACTCGGGGCCGTAGAGGGCCTGAACCACAAGTCGAAAGTGATCACCAGACGTGCTTACGGTTTTTGCAGGTTCGCAAAGGCAGAAATCGTGCTTTATCAAGCACCTGGCAACCTGCCCACCGCCGAGCACGCCCACAGATTCCGCTGAAGAGGCGAGTTTTGTTGGTCGGTTGATGAGAACCGGTGGGGAGCAATACCAACCCCTCGGCGTATGCGACTGCGGCGCAATCGGATTTGCGCTGCCACGAGGGCGTTCCCAAAGATTGCGAGCTTCCGATGCTTAGCTCGGTCATCGATGTGCTCTTGACCGTGACTGCGGTGCTGCTCGCAATTCCTTGCCTCGTATTCGTCCTCGAGTGTCTCGCGGGAATCATGGCGGGTGACCACGAACCTGCACTACCCGTGGTCGATCGTCAGTTGCGGCGGGCCGTGCTGATCTCCGCGCACAACGAAGAGAGCGGGCTCGCGAACACCCTGCGTACTGTCCTGCCGCAGCTGTCAACGTGGGACGTGTGCTTGGTCGTGGCCGACAACTGCAGCGATCACACCGCCGCGATTGCGCGCGCCCATGGGGTATGGGTAGTCGAGCGCTCACATCCGACAGAGCGAGGTAAAGGCTATGCCTTGGCATTCGGACTCGACTGCCTCGCACGCAATCCGCCCGACGTCGTGATCATCGTCGACGCGGACATCACCCTGCGCGCAGGCTCGGTCGATGCGCTGGCCAGCATTGCGTGGTCGTCGCGGCGCGCTGTGCAAGCTGACAATGTGGTCAGTCCTAAGATCGTCACGCCCCTGGCGGCCATCAGCGCCTTCGCATTCCTCGTGCGCAATCGCGTTCGGGCGCGTGGCCTCAGGCGTCTGGGCTTACCTTGTCATCTCACGGGCACTGGGATGGCCTTTGCGTGGGACGTGGTGCAAAAGGCCTCGCCTACCCGCGCCTCGTTGGTAGAGGACCTGACGATGGGTCTCGAGCTTGCGCGGCTGGGTCACGCGCCCCTCTATACCAGCTTGGCCGGAGTCCATAGCTTACTCCCCGAAAAGGGAGCCGTGGCACGGCAACAACGCACACGCTGGGAGCACGGCCAGCTCACCACCGCGCGTGCCAAGGCACTGCCCTTGCTGCAAGAGGGTATAGCTAAACGCAGACTCGACCTCATTGCCTTCGGTCTCGATCTAACCGTGCCGCCACTCGCACTGTTGATGGCAATCCTGCTTGCAGCGTGGCTCGTGATGCTGGTTGCGCTGTGGCTGAGCGTGTCGGTCCGGCCGTTTGCGATCGTAAGTGTTTGTGGCTTTAGCGTGGGCCTGACCATCATGCTTACTTGGCTGCGTTTTGGTCGCGCTACGCTGCCCGCGAGATACCTGCTCGCCATACCGTTGTATTTAGTATGGAAGCTACCTGTGTACGCGACCTATTTCCGGCACGGCTGCGAGAAAAACTGGCAACGAACCGACCGTCCGCCCGAGGAGACGCTCGCGGCTTCGCCCTTTGTTTCGCGTGTGGAAGATGAAGCTCGCCTACTTGACTAGTCTGTACCCGGCGGTGTCGCATACCTTCGTGCTGCGAGAGGTCTTGGCGCTGCGCGCACGCGGTCATGAAGTCGGTACGTTTTCGATTCGCAGGCCTCGGGCCCACGACATCAGAGGCGAGCAGGCGCGGCAAGAGGCGGCACAGACCCGTTGGCTCGTGCCAGGCAATGTACTCTCTTACTACCAAGCTTTCGCCTGGCTTGCGCGTCGCGCCGGCAGCCTGAAAGTGTGGAAACTGGCGCAGTCTGATCTCGACCTAACCTTTCGCGATCGCGTGATGAGCGCGCTCTATTTCAGCGAAGCGGTGCAGCTTGCACATTGGCTGGTCAAGGAGCGCTTCGAACATCTGCACTGCCATCTTGGCAACGCGGGCTCGAGCACCGCGCTGCTCGCAGCCGCGCTGGCAGGGCTTCCATTCAGCCTTACTTGTCATGGCGCCGAGATGTATGAACGCCAAACGTTGCAACTCGCGCGCAAGGTCGAGCATGCGGCATTCGTGGTCTGCGTCAGCGAGCTCGGCAAGCGGCACTTGATGCAGTTAACTACGCCTAACCAGTGGTCCAAGCTGCAAGTGGTGCGCTGCGGACTCGAAAAGATCGACGCCAGTCCCATGCCAATCCACGACGGGCCGGGCAGGCTGTTGTGCGTGGCGCGTTTGTCGGCCGAAAAGGGGCATGCACTGCTACTCAGCGCACTGTCCGAGCTGCAGCAACGCGGACACGCCTTTCACTGCACGCTTGTGGGCGATGGTCCGTTACGCCCAGCGATCGAAGCACAGATCGTCAAGCTCGGGTTGTCTGCACAGGTGAGCCTCACGGGCTCCCTGGCACCTGAGCATGTGGCAGAGCACTACATCGCAAGCGACATCGTGGTGCTCGCAAGCGCGATCGAGGGAGTGCCCGTCGCGTTGATGGAAGCGATGGCTCACGGTCGACCCGTGGTTGCAACTGGAGTCGGCGGCGTGCGCGAGCTCGTGGTGCACGAACAGACGGGGTTCGTCGTGAGGCCTGGCGATGCGCACGCGTTGGCGGCGGCGCTTGCAACCTTCCTGTCCAGTCGTTCACGCGCCGCAGACGCAGGTCGCGCCGGCTCCGAGCTGGTGTGGCAGGAGTTCAGCCTGCCTCATGCGGCCGAGCGGTTAGAAGCGCTATTTTTGGCCGCGTCGTGCACGCAGGTGGATGCTAGTAGAACAGCACGGACGCGGGTACTTCGATGAACGTTCCGCCGGTGGGCCGGTAGCGCAGGCGCACGTTTTCGCCTCCGGATCGCTCGAAGAACTCCACGCGTAGGTCGTGAAACCCGGCCGAGAGCGTCGTGCTGCCGGTCTGCGTCACAAACCCATGCAGGCCGTCGTTGTTAACGACCTGGTTCGCGTCGATCACGAGCCGAGAGCCGTCATCGGAGCCAAGCTCGAACTCGTAGCTACCCGCGCTGCTGATCTGAATCTTACCGTTGAAGACGAGCCCGAAGTTGTCGGTGTTGACGTAGGAGGACCCCACCCTGATCGACGTAGTGGTACCCTGCACGTCGGGAGTCAGCTTGGTGAAGTCGGGGAGCGCGCTCCACGAGCCGCTGTAGTGCGACACCTTCACGCCAGGCTGCAAGCTGCAGGTGAATTGCACCGCCAAGCGCTTCGGCGTGCCCGCGCATGGGTCGCCAAACTGCGTGTTTTGCGCAGGCACCGAGCACGAGGTTTTGCCGAGGCAGGCCCCTTCTACGATGCTGCGCGAGCTCGTCGCGTTGCAGGTGCCGAGTGCGAACGCACCGCATGTTCCTGTCGGGTTTCCGTAGCTCACGAAGCTGATGCTCGAGATCGTTCGACCTCCGGAACAGGCGAGCTGCGCAGTCGCGCCCTCATTGACCTGCACGCACTGTGCTGTTGTGCTGCCACCACAGCTGCCCTCAGGCACCCCACAGCCGCAGGTTCCAGGATCCACCTTCTTCGGGTCGCTCGGACAGCGGTCTTTGCAGTCTGCAAGACCGTCGCTATCGCGGTCGGTATCGGCGACGTTGCAGCCGCATACACCAGGTGCAGTCTTGTTCGGATCGGTAAGACATTGATCCGTGACAGGAGCCTGCGGATGCAGGAGCTGCGATGCAGGAATCTCCGCGAAGCTGCCACCCGCACGACGGTACCTCAACCTTAGGCCCTCGCCTCCGGTCCGCTCGAAGAACTCAACACGGAGCGTGTGGATGCCTGCACTCAGGGCGACACTCCCGGTCTTGGCTAGCAGACCGTGAATGCCATCGTTGAGCACGATCTCGCGATCATCGATCCGCAAGCGTGAACCGTCGTCGGACGAGAGCTCGAAGTCATAGGTTGCTGCGGTGTCGATGCGTATGCCACCCGTAAACACGACTCCAAAACTGTCGCGGTTGGCGTAGTCTGTGACGCTTATCGTGGAGACCACGGACTGCTCGTCCGGCGTGAGTTGGTCGAAGTTAGGAAGCGTCGACCAGGTGCCGCTGTAGCGCTTGCGGTCGAGCCCAGGAACCATCGTGGTGCAGGCGCCTTCAAGCACGCCGCAACCGCAGACGCCCTTCTTGGTCTTGTTGATGTCCGCAGGGCACTCGTCGCTGCAGTCGTAAGTACCGTCGCGATCCGAGTCGACATCCGGCACGCCGCAGCCGCAGAAGCCAGGAGCAGTCTTATTGGGATCACTCGGGCAGCCGTCGCCGCAAGCGACGCCGACTTGACCCGCGGCGTCGCGCGGCGGCACTGCGCCACCGCGGCAGAGAGCTCCTACTCCGGCGGGCATGGTTACTTGGATACTCGCGAGAGCCCCTAACCCAAGCACTTTGATCTGAACGTTGCCAGAAAGGTTGTAGGTGGTGGCGACCGTGAGCCAGGCGTCACGAAATGCGTTGCTGCTACTGGGCGTGGCATCGAGCAAGTAACCATCAGGGCGCACCTTGGCGCCGTCGTTCGACACGGTGAGCAATACCCGGTCTTGGCCTTGCGCGCCTGCAAACTCGCCCGCGCTCGTCTTACGGTATTCGAGATAGTAATAGTTAGTCTCGCCGGCGATGGGAATGCGCAGGCTGCGTATGCCGCAATTACCCTCGAGCGGCGCCAGGTTGAACACCGCATTTCCGCCGGCAGTCACGTCACCGCAGGTGTCGAGCCACCCCATGTACTGCTTCTGCACGGCGTTGTAGTGACCATCATGTCCGCAGTTCCCGTCACCCATGATGTCGAAGATGTTGCCGTACTCATTGTCGGTGCAGCCCGTGCGATTCGCCTTGTAGAGGGACGAACCGCAGACACTTGAATGCGAGTGATTCATGCCCAGGTTATGCCCTACCTCGTGCGCGACGATGCCGCATTCAAACCAGTCGTTGTACCAAGTCCACA
>JBKJIA010000091.1:0-6623 GCA_046598735.1 Polyangiales bacterium | reverse complement strand
CCTCCCGTTGGTTCCATTACGACATGACAGGAGCCGAACTGTGCGAGCCACTTGACGAGTTCAGCCAAGCCTGTCTCATCGTTAGCGAGGTGTGCTCGCGATCCCGATGGGCGCGCGGCGGCATCTAGGAACTTCTTGGAGACGTCTATACCGATCCATTGAGTTGTCATGGGTTTGCTTCCATTCCTGGCCAGATAGGTCTTCGGCGCAGCCCTGCCTTGCGATGCGGACTTTGGTGCCTGCAGGTGTTCGGGCTTACTTCGTAAACCTACCGCTCGGCGACCTTGCTCTCCCACGAGCTCTTGACCCAAGGGAGGATCGGTCTGCCGAGCTGTAGAACTTGGCGATACGCGCTCACTATTCACGCGCGTAGGGCCGCTTTCCATAGCTTTTTCACAGCTTGTCAGTCTCCCCCCGCGCCCCCCTCGTCCAGCGCGAGAGGACGGCGGCGGCGGAAATTGAGCCGGGATCTCAGCCCCTGAGATCATACAAGGGAGGAGAAGCGCAACATTTCATGGCGCGGGTCGATACGTCAGCATGCGATCGTTACCCGGCATCATGCGTGTTGCTCGCCAACTGCGCCGAAACACCACCCTTGCGGAGCAGCTGCTTTGGACACGTTTACGTGGGCGAGCGCTCGCCGGTTTCAAGTTTAGGGGACAGCATTCAATGGGTCGATTTGTACTGGATTTCTATTGTGCCGAAGCTCGCCTGGCGATCGAAGCAGATGGGGTACAGCATCAAGCTACCGATCGTTTGCAATACGACTCCATGCGCAGCGAGCAGCTTGCACGTGTCCATGTTCGCGTGCTGCGCTTCCAAAACCACGACGTGTTTTACGACCTCGATCGGGTCTGCGATGAGATTCGCGAAACCCTCTGCTCCCCTCTCCCACCGTTGTGGGAGAGGGGCCGGGGGTGAGGGCGCACACGCGCGCCCGCGAGACCTCTGCTCCGATCTCCCACCCGGCTGACCCACCGTTGTGAGAGAGGGGCCGGGGCTGAGGGCGCACGACCGCGCCCTGCGGGCTAGATGATCTTCTCTTCCGGCCGCGTAACCTTACGTAAGGTTTGGTAGCGGTGCGCGACCGTGCGCAGCGGGAAGCTCGTCGCCCCCTCGCCCCATTGCGGGTCATCGATGCTTTCGAAGACCTCGCGCAGGCGAGCACCCCAGGTGCCACGGATCATGGCAAAGTAAGGGTTGTTCTCGTCAATGCAGACGATGTCGTTGCTACTAAGGTCGCCGACCTTATACACCACGAGATCGATGGGCAGGCCCACCGACAAGTTTGATTTCAAGGTGGAGTCCATGGAGACGAGCGCGCACTTGGCCGCCTCCTGCAGCGCGGTATTGGGCGCGAGCAAACGATCGAGCACCGGTTTGCCATACTTGGACTCGCCGACCTGGAAGTAACAAGTTTCCGCGGTGGCCTCGATGAAGTTGCCCGCCGAGTAGACGAGAAACAGGCGCATCGCTTCGCCGTGGATCTGGCCGCCAAAAATGAACGAAGCATTGAAATCGACGCCCGCCTGACTGAGCGCTGGGCCATCCTGCCGGTAGATGCGGCGAACCGCGCTGCCGAGCACGCGTGCTGCGTCGAACATGCTCGTGGCATTCCAGATGGTAAGGGCCTCGCCATCCGGGTTGGGCAGCTTTTCAACCTGGAGGATCTCGCGCACGGACTGGGAAATCGAAAGATTTCCTGCCGACAACAACACCATGAACCGGTCGGAAGGACGCTCGTAGATCATCATCTTGCGAAAGGTGTTGATCTGGTCGAGGCCGGCATTGGTGCGTGAGTCAGAAGCGAACACCAAGCCAGCATCGAGCTTTATTCCTACGCAGTACGTCATGGGTACCTTTCTATCGCGACGCGCTGCGAGTGTCAGGCGCTTGGGCAGTCGCGTGACGGCACACCCCCGTCCGGGCTACGCAATTGCACTTGCGGGGCGCCGCGCTCTTACCTGTGGCGCAGAAGTCGCAGGTGCCACTATGACACAGTCGTGTCGAAGCCCGCGGCGCTGAACCGTTCCCATTTATGGTGCGCCCACTTTTTGCATCGCTTGCACAAAGGCGCGCGTCCCACGTTAAGAGCGTAGGATTCGTGTGAGCCCACCCCCCCCAAAGGGGTGGTCGCAGGCCTGTACGAGGGGGGATTTATGATGCAACGCCAGCAGGCCCAGCCTGCGGGGACGAGCTGGGAAGAGTCGGGTGATGGTTCCGCCAAAGCCGAAGCTCGCCCACTGCTAGCGATCATCGAAGACAATCAGGACAGCCGCGAAACGTTGGAAGACGCGCTCACCAGCTCGGGATACCGCGTAATCGGCTTCGAGGACGCGCGTGTCGCTCTGGAGCTTTTGGAGCGTGGCGAGAAGCCCGAGCTCATCCTGCTCGATCTCATGACCCCGCACATGGACGGCTGGACCTTCCGCCTCGAACAGAAGAAGCGTGCCGCCTTGCGCGACATCCCCGTGATCGCGATCTCGGGTGATTCCTCGGCCAAGGCCGCCGCGATGGACGTGGCCGCCTACTTGCGCAAGCCCATCGAGCTCGATCGCCTGCTGCTCACCGTGGAACAGGTTTTGGCTGTATCTGCGCGCAAGCAGCTGATGCTCAAGGGGGTCGAGCTCGAGCGTCTAAGGTCGTTAGGTATGTTGGTGGCAAGCATTGCCCATGAGGTCAACAATCCCCTGGCTGGAGTCGTTGGATACTTAGATGTCTGTGCACGTTACTGCCAACGCGCGCGGGGCACTCCGCAACTCGGCGATGACCTGGCGGACAAGCTCAAGGAAGCGATCGACGCAGCGCAGGATGGTACGCAGCGCATCGCCGCGACCGTACGTTTGCTGCTCACTTTTGCGCGCGGCGAGGATGACGATGCGCCTGATGCAGCTGACGCCGTACGTGCGCTCGAGGCTGCGTTGAGCCTGGCCATGCCTCAGATCCGACATCGCGCCCAGATCGTACGAAGGGGCGGCACGCCACCCCCACCGCTCGTCAAGATCAACGAGGCGCGCTTGGCTCAAGTGTTCTTGAACCTGCTGATCAACGCGGCGCACGCCATGGGTAACAACGAGCACGACCACAATCGGATCGAGCTCGATATAAGCTTTGACGAGCGGTGCGTGGCGGTGGAAATCACGGACACGGGCAGCGGCATTCCGCCAGAAGTCTTGAGCCGCGTGTTCGATCCGTTCTTCTCGACCAAGCCGGCCGGACAGGGCACCGGCCTCGGTCTGAGTATCTCGCTGGAGGTCATCAAAAGCGCCGGCGGGTCGATTCGCGTGCACAGTAAGCTCGGCAAGGGCACGACCTTCCGGGTGGAGATACCCATCGCTAAAAACGACCCCGAGCATGAGCGAGCGCCGAAGCCACGTACCCCGGACCACGCGCGAAATAGCGGGCTGCGCATCGTGGTGGTGGATGACGAGCCCATGATGGGACAAATGCTCCGTGCCATGCTGGATGACCATCAAGTACAGCTGTTTCAGCAACCTGAGCTCGCGCTCCAAGAGCTAGAGCAGGGACATGTCGACCTTATATTATGTGACTTCCTCATGCCCACGATGACCGGCGACATCTTCTATCGCCAGCTCAAGGGTGTGCGCCCGGATCTAATCTCGCGCTTCGTGCTGATGACGGGCGCTTCTCCTTCGCACACGTTGGATAAGCTTGTGGGCGAGCTGCAGCAGCCCGTGCTCAAGAAGCCGTTCACGGAGACCACATTGCAAACGTGTCTTGCACGCGTTCAGCGCAGCCGCGACGTCATGCAGCCTCAAGCCTGAAGGCTGAAGCTGGCCGCGCCACTGTGTGCCAAACCGTAAGGCGGCACGCCTGCCAAGGCAGGCACAGTCAAGCTTGCCTCACCCCGAAAGTCATGTAAACACGTGCAATTTCTGCCTGGCGCGGCTCTTGCTCAGTGGGGGATATGGCACGAGCTCGAACATCCCGAACTTTCACCACAACCTGGCTAACCGCTTGCGCGTTGGCCTTCGCGTCCGCCTGCGCCTCCGCCTGCGATGGTGGCGCGAATGGCAGCCCCCCCGAGCCGGAGCCGGGCGGCAATGGCGTCATCGGGGGCGATGGAGCAGAAGATTTCGTATCGGACGTACCTGCCCAAGGCCAAGGCGGCCGTACGGGTGGCAACGGCGCCGAAGGTGACGCGAGCAGCGTTCCCGGAGCAAGCCCCACGGACGACGGCGCCACGCGCGCGATCGCCGAAGCAGACATCCTCAAGGTCGAAGGCGACACGCTGTACGCGCTATCGCAATACTCAGGTCTGACGGTCATCGACATCGCGGACCCCACCCATTTGCGAACGCTCGGCAACCATCGTTCCAAGGCGACGCCCTTCGAGATGTATCTGCGCGATGGTGTCGCGTACGTGATGTACAACGAGTACGGCACCTACGAGGTCGATGAGGCCACGGGCCAGTGGAGCTGGCAAAGTGCGAGCCGACTGCAGGCCTTGGACGTCACGACCCCCGCCAACATCCGCGTAATCGCAGACGAGGAGATCGCGGGCAGTATCGCGGATTCACGCATGGTCGGCGACATCGCCTATCTTGTGACTTACGAAAATGGCTGGTGTTGGCGCTGCGAGAGCAAGCCGAACACGCGCGTAGTCAGCTTCGACGTCAGCTCGGGAACCAAGTTCGCGCGTGTCGATGAGCTGCGCTTCGAGAGCGACGAGAACAGCTACCAACGTTCGATCAGCGTGACCGAACAACGCATCTACGTGGCTGGACCGAGCTGGGATGCCAAAGATAGCAACATTCAGATCGTCGACATCGCCGACCCCGCGGGCGATCTCAAGCTCGGCGCCGAAGTGGCCATCCGTGGCTCGGTCGCGAGTCGTTGGCAGATGGACGAATACCAAGGCATTTTGCGGGTGATAAGCCAACCCACCGCTTGGCGATCGAACGATGCGCCCTACGTGCAGACCTTTCGTGTGGATAGCTCGACCTCCGTGACGCCGCTCGCGGCGCTGGCGATGAAGTTGCCGCGCCCGCGTGAGAACCTGCAGTCTGTGCGCTTCGATGGCACGCGTGGCTACGCGGTGACCTTCGAGCAGACGGACCCGCTTTTCACCTTCGACCTTAGTGATCCCGCGAATCCTAAGCAGGTAGGCTCGCTGGAGATCCCCGGCTTTCTCTATCATATGGAACCACGTGGCGACCGCATGTATGCCCTGGGTTTCGACAACGGCGCGGCGCAGGGATCGCTGCATGTGTCGATCTTCGATGTTTCGAACCTCAGCACGCCGGTCATGTTGGATCGCGTCAATTTTGGCGGCGAGTGGGCCCATCTGGCCGAGGACCAAGACCGCATCCACAAGGCGTTCAACATCATGCTCGACGAGGAGCTCATCTTAGTGCCCTTTGGCAGTGGCCAATATGACGAGTCCTCCTGCCACTACGAATACCAAAGCGGTATCCAATTGATCGACGTGGCGGCCGACAAGCTAACCTTGCGCGGTGTCGCTCCCCAGCTGGGCGAAGCGCGCCGTGCTCTCTTGCACCGCGACTACCTGTTTGGCATCGGTGACAATGCGGTCCAGGTGTTCGACATCACGAACCGCGATCTGCCGGTGAAGCGCGCGCAACTGGAGACGGCGCGCAACATCAGCCAGCTGCATGTGATGGGCGATACGCTGCTGCGCTTTGGCACCGATTGGTGGACTGAGCGCGCGATGCTCGACTTCACCACGCTCGACAACGCGAGCACGGCGGAACCGCTCGGCGAAATCGACTTGGCCAGCGTGACAACCGCGCCCAAGAACGAATGCCACGGCTCGGCATATTGGGAAGGTCAGGCCTACGTGCATGGAGACACGGCCTACGTACCTCGTCGCACCTACCGCCAGTTCCAAGAGGGCAAAGACTGGCGCCAACGGGAAACGCTGGTCTTCTACATCGTCGATTTGCGCGACCGCGCTGCGCCTAAGGTCGTAGGGAGCTTCGACGTGGCAGGCGATGAGAACGGATACTTGGGCGGCGTCGTACTCACCGATCACGCGCTGCTGGTGGGCCGCGGCGAGGGCTACTATAACTACGATCCCCGCACCGGCGAACGCGCCGAGCCTAAGTTCGCCTACGACATCTTCGACCTCAACGATCCGCGCAATCCTCGCTTCACCAAGCGCTTTTCAGTCCCGAGCGAGCTCGCCGTGGGTGGTTGGGGCTACATGATGGAAGGTTGCGGCATGGACATGGGATGGGGCTGGTGGTTCGGCGGCTATGGTTCCTCCGGCGCCCTGGTCTCCGGCGACTTGGTGGTGAGTCAGCACGAAGAGAGCTTCAAGGATAAGTCGGGGCGCGTGCGTTACTTCCTCGACCGCCTCGATGTCAGCAATCCCAGCGCACCTAAGCTGCTCGCGCCGATCAACGTTCCCGGTCAGGTCGTGCACTTCGATGGCGCGGCCAAACGAGCGGTCACCCTCGATTACGTGCACACGAGCTTCTCGGTGTCGAAAGCCGAGGACTGCTATTCGCGCAGCCGTGGCTGGTTCGATGACTCAACGCGCACCTGCGAGGTCTACGAACGTCGCGCCAATGCGCTCGCGATCGACGGCAATACGGCGCGTCGTGTCAGCATGCTGATGTTGGATGACGACGACCACA
>JBKJIA010000659.1:0-3211 GCA_046598735.1 Polyangiales bacterium | reverse complement strand
CAGACGCGCTCTCAATCGAGCGGCAGCGTGGACACCTCGGCCCCTTCGGCCACGCCGAGGAGCTCGAACACCGGCCGGGGGAGCAGCACCGCGCCATCGTCGGCGAAGCGCACCGCGCACGTCGTCGCGCGGAAGTACGGCGCCTCGCGGAGGTTGGTCGCCACGAGCGTGCGCTGCCCCTCGAAGGCGTCGACCGGTCGCGCGGGACCGCGGGTCGTCCGGCGCACGAGGACAATCTCGTCAAGGGCCGCGCGGAAGTGGGGCCCGCCGTCGAATGGGTCGACGCGCTCGGCGTATTTGAAGCCGACGCGACGCAGGAGCTTTTCGACGCCGAGGGTTTGCTCGCCTACGCGGCCGATCACGGCTTGGGCTTTAGGAGGCAACAAGCTCGCGTAGATCTCGCCCTCTGGGAAGAGGCTGCGGATGAACTCCTTGTTGCGTTTGCTGAGCTTGTCGGCTTCGAGATAGGTGAGGTCGGTAAAGTGCCGGCCGAGGGCTTCCCAGAGATGGCTGGTTCCGTCGGGCTCGAGTGGAGGGAGGAGCTCGGCTAGGACTTCGTCGCGAAAATCTGGGAGACGCATGGCGATGAAGAGGAAGCGGATGAACGAGATCAGCGTCCCGAGCTTGTCGGGGCTGTTGCGGTAGTCGGGGTGCACGACGAGGCCGCCGATTTCCGTGGGGCCGTTGTAGGAATAGCGAACGCACAGCACCTGATGGATGAAGTGCTTGTCGAGCGAGGCGCTGTACTTCTCTTCGCGGTCGACATCGAGATAGATGTAAGGGACGCCCCGGCGGCCGAGCTGCGCGACGATGAGCGAGCTTGCGACGATGCGATTCTGTTCGAGGTCGCGCAGGACGAATACGTATTCGCGATGGCGCGGGTCGCGGATGTTGCCGGAGAACGAGCGCTCCGACATGTCTAGGATTTGGGCGATGGCCTCGCGGTCGTCAGGTAAGTTGACGGTGTTCAAGTACGACGCGAGGGCGTGAAGCTGGGCCTCGTCGTCGCCAAGCGCAGCGCGGATCTCGTAACGCAGCATCGGGATGTAGTGTGCTCAGAAGGTGCGCTCGCTGTCGACCAGGATGGTCACGGGACCTTCAACTTGTGCGTGAACGAGCATGTTCTCGCGAAAGCGTCCGGTTGCGACTTCGAGGCCGCGCGTGCGCAGAGCGTCACACACGCGTTCGTATAAGAACAGCGCGCGATCGGGTGGAGCGGCACGATCGAAGCTGGGGCGTCTCCCTTTTCGGACGTCGCCGTAGAGCGTGAACTGGGAGACTACGAGCACGTCACCTCGCACATCGGCGACGGAAAGGCCCATTTTTCCTGCGTCATCTTCGAACATGCGCAGGGTTTCGATCTTGGTGGCCATCCACTCGACGGCGCTGTCTGGGTCGCTGTCGCCTGCGCCGAGGTAGACCAGCAGGCCTGGGCCGATGCGACCGACGACCTCGGACTCGACTTCGACGTGGGCGGCGCGAACTCTTTGCACGACTGCGCGCATGGGGCGCTACCTTGCCATGAATCGCGGCTAGCATTACGCACTGATGATGACGCTACCGACGGTGGGGCTGACGGGGGGCATCGCTTCGGGCAAGAGTACGGTTGCGCGTGCGTTCGAAGCGCTGGGCGTGCCGATTGTCGATGCGGATTTACTCGCACGCGAAGTGGTGGCGCCTGGCAGCGAAGGACTCGCCGAGGTCGTGCGCGTGTTTGGTGCGGACGTATTGAACGGCGATGGCACGCTACACCGTAAGGTACTCGGGGCGCGCGTGTTTGCGAATGCCGCGTTGTTGGCGCAGTTGAACGCGATTACGCATCCGCGCATTGCGCTCGCTGCGGCAGAACGCATGCGTGCAATCGCGCAAACGGATGTCCCGTATGCGATCTACGAAGCGGCTTTGATCGTCGAAAATGGCATGCATCGCGGCATGGAAGCGCTCGTGGTAGTGGCCGTCGATGAAACCACGCAACTTGCGCGCATGAAGCTGCGCGATGGTTTGAACGATGACGAAGCGCGCGCACGGATCGCAGCCCAGGCGCCGCTTGCGCATAAGCTCGCCGCAGCGGATTTCGTGATCGACAACAGCGCCGGGCTCGAGCGTATCCACCAGCGAGTACGCGAGGTGCACGATGCCTTGCTGACGCGGCTAGAAGCGAGGAAGCCGTGACTGGTAAAACCCGCGTTTTGACGGGCTTTCCTGGCTCGTTGCTGGCGGTCCACGTGCTGTCGCATTTGGTGCAGGATCGCGAGCCCGTGACGTGCATCGTGCCCGCCCGCTTCATGGAACGCGCGCGCGGCTTGCTCGCGGGTTACAGCGCGGACGAGCGGGCGCGTGTAGAGATCCTCGAAGGCGATGTGGCGTCGATGGACCTCGGTTTGTCTGGGCGCGAGTTCGTCGAGCTCGCAGCGCGGGCGCGGCTGATCCATCACTGTGCAGCGGTGACGTATAGCGGGTCGCCGCTCGAGATGGCCGAGCGTGTGAATGTGAATGGCACGCAAGAAGTGCTCGAGCTCGCCATGAATGCGCCGGGGCTCGAACGGCTCGTGCACTGGTCGTCGACCCTTGCGAACTGTCCGCAAGGTCCGGTTGCGTATGAAGATGAGTTGCATGCGCCACCGCGTGGCCGCATCGCCCGCACGCGACATCGTGCCGAGAAGTTGTTGGCGCGAGCGCGCTCGAAAGTGCCGATCACCGTGCTGAGGCCTGCCATGTTGGTCGGTGATTCGCGCTCAGGAGAAGCTGCCCGTGTCGAAGGTGCCTTACTGTTGATCTCGGTGCTGTTGAGTGCCCCGCGGGACGTGGCCTTACCATTGCCTGCGCGTGCCGATGCGCCGCTCAATGTGGTGCCCCTCGACTATGCAGTCAGAGCTGGCCTTACCATTGCGGCCGCGCCCGACTCGGCATCGCGGACCTATCACATCGTGGATGCGAATCCCTCTACTTTGGGCGATGCATTGGCGCTGTTTGCCGGTCTGACCGATCGGCCGGCGCCCAAGCGCTTTTTTCCGAATCCGTTCAGTTGGGCGCTGCTGCGTTTGCCGGGTATCGAGCGCACGATTCACGCGCAACGAGCACTGCTCGACGACCTCGGGCGCGGGGCGATCTACGACGATCGCAATGCTCGCCCCATCTTGGAGCGCGCGGGCTTACGCTGTCCGTCGCTGCAGGCTTACGGCCATAAGCTCGTGGCGTACGTGGAGCGCGA
>JBKJIA010000635.1:0-5620 GCA_046598735.1 Polyangiales bacterium | reverse complement strand
CGTCCACACCCACCAGCGCTTGTACAGAGGTGGGGCAGGTCGCGCGTCCGGGCGCTCGGGCGCTGCTGCGGAGCTGTCGTCCAAGGTCTGGGCCGCCTCGGCCGGCGTGGCAACCACAGGGGCGACGTGCTCGACTGCGATGGAGCCCTCTAGCACGGCGATGCGCGCAAGGACCTCCTCGCGCTTGGCGCTGTCGGGAGCGCCCGCAAGAAACCGTCGGTACCCGTCGAGTGCATCCTCGTCACGGCGCAAATGATCGGCTGCAGCGGCAATGTTGTACAGGAGCTGGGGCCGGCCGCTCAGGTTGTAGGCCGCCTGAAAGTAGCGCATGGCGTCCTCGTAGGCTCCGCGACTGTAGGCGTCGCTGCCACGCTCGAACAGACTGCGCGCCTCGAGATCGGTCGAAGACGCGGGCGCACGCTGCGCGCTCACCTCAGCCGCGCAGAGCCCCAACACGAGCGCCAGCAGCACGCGGAACATCTGGTATCGAACAGTGGAGCTCATGATGGGTACTAGTTTCATACGGTCCAGGCATGCGGATCCTGCGTTACATTGCGTCCGCAGCAGCGCGAGGAGGCACTCGTGGATAAGTCGCGATCGCCATGCCAGCCCGCGGGTGAGGCATCCCCGGGCTGGGTTTCGGACTGTCGCATATCCCACCGGGCAGGAGGGCGCAACACCTCGCTCGGCCCACACGGCGCGCTGACGCCCGGCGCTGCGCAAGCCCCCGCGGTGCAGACCAGTCCGCCGGCGCACTCGACGGCATTGCCCAGGGGTGGGCCCATCCGATCCCGGTAGCGTGAACGAGGCGACTGCCCTGGCCACTGGCACGGCTCGTGCTCCATCGTTGACGATGAGGGCAGTCGCCGCGTTTCTCGGCTTCGTGTCGGTGCTTGCGCCGGCGTGCGGCGGACCGAACCAGAGGCCCGGGGACGCCAACGTGGACGCCTCGGCCGCGACCTCCCCCTGTCGCGGCGATATGGCAGATGGCGACGCGAAGGGCTCTCCCTAGGACCCGGCAACTCATCCCATTGCTCCTCGCTAGCGCGATGCTCAGCGCTTACTCCGGTCGTGCGCAAGCCTTCTGTCTCGAGCGGACCAACTCGCTGTGCCATCCGGACATCACCCGTCGGGCGCTGGGCTTTCTGCGCCCAGAAGTGCTCGACGCGGTCGTGGTGGGAGTGTGGGAGGCCGACGAAGGCATCCAGAAAAACGCATCCAGCGTGCACTTCGACGAGTGCGACTTCAAGGACGGTGGGGAGTTCATTGCAGAGCGCTACCAGAGTCTGGTGACCTCCAACCTCGACCCGAATGATACCCGCACGTGCTCCAGCAAAAGCCGTTTTCCGCGCAGGCGAAGGGGCGACACTCTGCGTCCTCGGTGCATGCCTTCGCATCCGGTGTAGACAGGCAGGCGAACGCCCCGTCCGGCCCGGGCTCGGCCGCGCAGGTAAACCCCGACGCACAGCCCGCGCTCCTGCGGCAATCATTGCCACAAAGCTTACTGTCTGGGTTACAGATATGCCCAGCGCAGAGAGGGTCCGTCAGACTCGCACACTCGCGTTTGCACGTTAGACCGTCGCACCTGTACCCGTCTGCGCAGTCGCCGGCACCAAGGCAGCGATTGCCGCATACGCCAAACCCAACTTGACAGACATAAGGAGAGCAGGCGCTGTCGGCCGAAGCGGAGCACGCGGAGGTCGTTGGATCTTTCGTAGAAGCACTCGGGGCCCACGG
This sequence comes from Polyangiales bacterium, assembly GCA_046598735.1. Taxonomy (GTDB): domain Bacteria; phylum Myxococcota_A; class Polyangia; order Polyangiales; family DASUME01; genus DASUME01. The sequence continues at coordinate 3,883 of JBKJIA010000635.1, read as the reverse complement.
ACGCCTCGCGATCAGATTCAGGTTCCATCAGGCGTAAGCACCCCGCAGAGAGGGCGAGTGTCATCAGCAGCAAAGTAAGAGAGCTCTTTTTGTCGTTCCTCAGAAGCTTCCCGTGGCCGAAAGGCCAGTCGTCGACAGGCCCATCTGAACGCGCAGAGCGCTGGACCCTACTTTGGCGTCGCGCCTCGGGGCGGCGATCCACGAAACCACATGGAGCGTCACGCGCACCTGTGAGCGCCCACCCAGCGGGAGCTGCTCGGCCTGCAGCTCGATCCTTTCGAACACCGCTTGCTCGTCCTGGCCCCGATCCAAGAACACGATGACCTTAGCTTCCGGTGCATGCTCGGTCAGCGAGACTCGGTCCCAAGCGACAGCTTGGGCGCGAGTGCGCGCTTCAGTGTCAGCTTCTGACGCAGACAGCGCGCCGATTAGACCAAAGGCGATGGTGCGCGACCTCCCATCGACGCGCCCGAGCTCGCGCAGCGCGTTGCCGTCGAGGGCTACGCTATGCGCACCAGTCGAGAGCAGACCGCGGACGTCGACCCGCGCCACGGCTGAAGAACGGATTGTGTTCGCGACTCCAGAGTGCCAACCGACCATTCTTAGGGGCTTCGAAGGTTTTCAGGCCACGCAACATCTAGTAAGCGTGAACCGCAATTCTACAGTAGCCGAAAACCGGCCGGTCAATCTGCCTGTGTGTACGTCCAAGCTCAGGGTGGGCGCCCTTCTGTACCTCGTATTGGGGTCGTGCGGCGAGCTCGAGGTGGCGACTCCTGTCACATGGGACTACGGCTTCCAGTGCGAGCGGGATGCCGACCGAACCGAGGCCGTTGAGCTTCAGGTCGCCAAGGGCGGCTGCCCGATCACGGAGCCTGTTGTCTTCGAAGCTGTGACGGCGATGTGGAGCACACCAGGTTCCCGGCCGCAGGGCCTCCCCGCAGGGCTCTACGCGTTCCAAGGAACCGCACGGGATGCCAACGGTAAGGCCATCGCCAGCCGTTGCGAAAGCGTTCAAATACCGATGAAAGGGCAGATCACCCTCAACCTGCAGGGCGCCTCCTCTTGTGACGGGTACGACGCCGACCTGGACGATGGCGGGCGGCGAGATGGTGGGACGCGCAATAATGGGCAGGATAGCGGGACCATACCGGATGCCGGTGGCCCCAAGGACGCCGGCTCGATGCCAGATGCTGCGCCCATCGATGAGTGTCCCGACGACCCCGCGAAAACCACCGAGGGCCAGTGTGGGTGCGGCAACCCTGATGTGGATACAGACGGTGATAAGACGGCGGATTGCAAAGAGAGCTGCGACACGGATCCGAACAAGGTCGCGCCCGGCACCGTGTGCGGTTGCAATCCGAAAACCAAGCTGCTGCCTGATCAAACGCTCGTCGTGGGAGGGTACCTTTGCGGCCCCACCGACGACAGCGTGATCTTTGCTTTGGAGGCGGACGGCCGTCTGCACCTGCGTGTCAAGGGCGTGCAGACGTGGGTGAGTAACAAGGAACCGGGGGCCCTAGTGAGAATGCAGGGGGACGGTAATCTCGTGCTCCATCCCATGGACCCGTCCCTGCCGGTGGCCTGGGCCAGTGGGCCGTTGTATCCCAAAGGATTCGAGGCGCTTCTCACGGTCCATGCCAACGGCACAGTGACCATTTCTGGCCCAGAGAAGGTAATCTGGACGGTAGGGACGCCCCAATAGCCGGACGGGCAGTGACCGCCCTTCGGCCGTTCCCGGTCCTGTCCGGTGCGCAGAACCACGGTTATGTTGACAATACAAACATCGCTCGTCTTTAGGGACTACCACGGTTAAACCCCTAAGCGCGCCCTCGGGACGCCTGGAATGTGTGACGGCTTGCACAATTTGGGGACTGAAACGGATGTGTAAGGCGTAAAATCGTAGCCTACGGGTGCCTTGTGTGTCTAACTCCGGCGCACCTCGCGACTTCCCAGCGCGAGCTAGCCCGTCAGAGCATCTGGTGGGCGCAGCTACCCCCCAAGGCTCGGAGTGACTAACCAATGCATCTTAAGAACCTAGTGTCGTGGCTCGGCATCGCCGGGCTTTCAACCGCGGCCGGCTGCCTGGCCGCCGGGAACAGCGTCGACGGCCCCGAGATCGGGGCGACCAGCCAGGCGGTTTCCCCGGGCAATGTAATCGCGGGCAAGCGCTTCTTCGAAACGCCGTTCTCGGGCTCCAACGACCGCTCGTGCGCGACCTGCCACACCGCACAAGACGACACCGCACTGAGCCCAGCCACCGTGCAGGCGCGCCTGGCGGCGAATCCGGCCGACCCACTCTTCAACGCCATCGATGCCGACGACCCCAACGCCGAGGTGTTGACCTTCAACAACCTGAAGGCCGGTCTCGTGCGCGTCACGCTCAAGCTGCCCGACAACGTCGACCTAATCGCGATCCCGCCGGTCGCCTCGATCTTCACGCCGCGCGCTATCTCTGCCCAGATTCTGGCCGGCTGGCAGGCCTCGATCATCCCCGGTTCGCACCTCGGCGACCCGATGCCCCCGCCCGTCACCGTGCCGACGCCCAACGGCCCCGTCACGATCACGTTCCAGCCGGAGATCCTGACCAATGCCGATCGCACGATCGACGTGTGGCGCGAAGTGCCGAGCGTCAAGAACACGGCCTACACGGGCCCGTACCTGTTCGATGGCCGCGCCACGAAGCTCGAGGACCAGGCCATCGGCGCGATCAACTCCCACAGCCAGGCGAGCCACAACATCGGTAATGGCCTCCTCACGCTGATCGCCGAGTACGAGCGCAGCCTGTTCACCTCGAACCGCGCCGAGTTCGTCAACAACCAGCTCCTCGCTGGCGTGGCACTCGTGGACATCCCGGACCCGGAGGCCGCTGCCACGGGACTCATCAACCTCACCTCGCAGCAAGCATCGGGCAAGGTCATCTACGATCAGGCGTGCGCGGGCTGCCACGGCGCGGCCACCGACAACAAGATCGTCGACCGCTCCATCCACGACGGTCTGTTCTTCGCGCTCGATGCGAACGGGAACACGATCTGGGATCCGATCCCCGTCGGCCCGAGCCAGGTCGTGTTCGTGCCGCGCAGCACGCCGCGTCCCGACGAAGAGGCCATCAACATCGGCGCGAGCTTCCTCTCGCACATCGGTCAGGTCGGTGGCGCCGGCTTCCCGCTGTTCAACAACTCGAACGGCGTGGTTCTGCCCCGCTACCGCCTGCGCTTCTACACCGACAGCACCCGCACCACGAAGATCATGGACCTGCCGCCCCTGCCCGTCACGAGCAGCGCCACGCCCTTCGTGCCCTTCACACCCGCGGCCGACCCCGCAAAACCAGGCGCGCTCATCGTCGGCTCAAACTTCGGACCCGAGCTTTTCACGACCGACCCCGGTCGCGCGCTCATCTGCAAGAAGGCTACCCCCAGTTCCGCCTGTCTGGCCGATTGGGCCGACTTCGAGGGCTTCGATGTGCCCCAGCTGCGCGGTGTCGCCAAGACGGCTCCCTACTTCCACGATCACAGCCAGGCCAACCTGGCAGTGCTCATCAACACGTACAGCCAGTTCATCCTGCCGTTCTTGCCTCAGCTCGACCAGTTCTTCCCCCCCGCCGCACCGGGCGCGGATCGACTGACGGCACAGCAGAAGGCCGATCTTGAAGAGTTCCTGCGCGTCTTCTGATCTGAGCGCACGCAACGCATGACCGCGAGGCCCCGAGAAAGTCGGGGACCTCGCGGTTTTGCTTTGGCGGCCCCGCACTTCGTCGGACCGGCCCACTTGTTGAATCCCTCGCTGCCTCGTGATCCCCCGTCTTGTTTCTGTCTCTGTTGAAGCTCGTTGGATCGCTTGAGATGTGCTCGCAGAGCGGGTTGAGCAGGCGTTGGGTGAGCGCGAG
>JBKJIA010000578.1:0-21312 GCA_046598735.1 Polyangiales bacterium | reverse complement strand
GATGTCTGCTGCTGTGAAACCGTAATGGTAGAGCGCCTCGGCGACCCGCGGGTTTCGCAGGCCCAAGAGCAGCTTCAAGACGCGTTCTGCCTTTTGTCCGATCGTCATCTTTGCCATTTGTTCATTCTCCGTTGACTGTTGCCGGGCCTCGGCCCGCGTGCGTTGTGGGTGCTTGCGCGAGCAGATGCGCTCGTTGCGCTGCGCTGGGGCCTCGGCCCGTGTGCGCGGTGGGTCGTGGCGGCGAAAACCCGGCTCCGTGCGGCTGTCCGGGGCCTCGGCGCGGCTCGCCAGGGCCTCGGCGCGGCTTGGCGGGCACTCGGCGCGTCGAGGCCCGGGCTCGAAAGTCCAAGGGATGCGCTCGTTTGCGCGCTGTTCCGCTTCGGGCGCGCTGTCCCCCGGCTCCAAAACCTGATCCCCCAGGGGACTGACGTGCCGGGAGCCGGGGGCTGAATCGCGCGAGCTGGGGGGTGAACTCCGCGAGCTGGGGCCTGACGTTTCTGACGTGGGGGCTGACTTTTCCGAGCCGGGGGCTGACGCGCCCGAGGCGGGGCCAAGGCCGCCCGAGGCGGGGGCAAACGCACACGGAGCCGGGGGCCGACGCCCGAGAGCCCCACAGCGGCCTCCCGGAGCCCTAAACGGCCTGCGCCGAGGGCCACTACGCCAGCCATGACAGCTCCGCGTGAATGGCCTCAGGCGTCATATAAGGCATACGCAAGCGCAACGTCGCCGCCAACCGGAAGGTTTGCTTCCACGCGCGCCATTGAACAGATCCGGGCGAAACCGGCGCATAGCCGCCCACGCCACCTTGCGCGGATCCCATGCCGTCCATGAACACCACCATCGGGTTCATGGTGGTGTGCCCCACGGTGCTGTGCGCCATCACGCGGCAGTGCACAGCGCCCGCGGCGCATAAGGCGTCGCGAAGCTTGTCTGCAAAGCTGTGGTCACCCGTGCCCGGCGCGCCGAGGGCGTCGCCATCGTGATCGGCGGCGGTGGAGCAACAGTATAGGGGTACCACCACATCCTGTGCGGCATCGGTAAGGTTCGTGATGGCGGTGGCGAGCGGAGGTGCGAGCAGGGAGCGAAAGCCGAGCTGAATGCTGCTGCGCAGTCCGTGGCAGAAGAAGGCGAGCGAAGTAAACCCCTCCCCCACGCGCGCGTCGATGGCCGCGAGCACCTCCTGACGTCGCGCAGGCACACCCTTACGGTTATCGACGAGCACAAGCTCGCTGCCTTTGCGCGCCAGACGAACGAACGCACCCGCCTCGAGCTGAAACGAACCCGTCGCATCACGCTTACCGGGCGTGTTGAAGCGAGGCGCAAAAGCGAGCACGCGTTGGGCAGACAGCAGAGGCATGGCGCAAACGTCCGGCGAAGGCCCCGGCGAACGCCTGCGCACAGGCACGTTCAGGGCTCACGTTGCTAAAAGCAGGGTTGGTTAGTTCCGGTCTGAGTGAGTCAGGTACATCCACCGGTCGTCGCCAACTGCTCGCCTCGGGTGTGATGGGAAGGTTATGCCGAATAGACTCAATGAGGCAACGGTGGATGGGAAATAAGTGCTTTGCTGACTATTGTCGCAGGTGCGTAAGGTGGCGACGGGCGGAGGGCGTGTCGCACGCAAGCGCGGGTGCACCTTAGGGTTGCTATTTGGGGAGCTTGCGGGTGGGGGCGGCGCGGAAGTGGGGGGCGCGGCGGGGGCTTACGGTTCGATACGAAGTCGTAAGCGCCCGTGGTCTTTCACCCCTCGAACACACCTTCGCTCGACGTCGCGTCCAGCACGCGCAACGCCCATTGATCGAGCTGCTCCGCGCTGGCTTCGGCAAGACGGCCTTGGGCGAGAGCGCCAATGGGCCCAAACCGACGTTCCATCAGCTTGGACACCAGCTCGCGTTTTCCGTCGAGCGCCTTGGCGCGTTCACGCTGTTCGACCCGCTGTTCGATCTTCTCTGCTGCCGTCACGTACGCCTCCTGTGCTTGCGAGCTCACGCGCTGTGCCCAATCGCCGATGCTGGCAGGGTCGGCCTCAGTCACTCTGAGAATATAGCTCATGACGAGCTGTAAGGTCTCGTCGGCCAACTGACGCGCGACCGAGGTCCACGCCATCAACTCGCTTCCCAGGTCGGCGTTGCCGCGCGTCCTCTGCAGCAAGAACAACGAAAACTTGAGTTGCGCCGGCAGGTTCGCCGTGAGCAGCGTCTCGAAGTCTTCGCGCGCAAGGTCGTGCAGCACGAACGTGAAGTCGGGCAGATGCGCGGCGATCGCTTGGTGCACGTCATGATCAATGTCGAAAAGCTCGGCGAGCCGAGTGGGCACCGTCCACCCGCTCGCGCTGTGATGCACCACCACGGGTATGATTGGCGGCACCTTGCGGGCAGAAGGATGCTCCTCGACGTAGCGCTCCCACACGCTCGCCATGTAGCGCAGCAGCCGAATGGGCATGGTCCAGTCGACGCGGCTCTGATGCTCCACCAGCACATAGATAAGCGTCTCGGAGCGGTCGAGATTCACGGCACAGAGTAAGTCGCTTTCTCGCCCCTCTAGCTCCGCGTCGACAAAGCGACTGGGGCGCAGTTCGAGCGTGGCAAAATCGATTCGCGCCACGAGCGCAGGCGGCAGCACGCGCTTCAGCTCCGCTATCGCGTTCTCGGGCTTCGCGAAAGTGGCTCGAAAGAGCGCGTCGTGGGGACCTGCCATGATGGTAAGAGTTGTGACCGCGACTGAGCGCGTTGTCGCGTGGCGGGCTGTTACGCAGTGGGGTGATTCGATCACGATTCTGGTCGCGCGCCTTGTGAGTTGGGCGGGCGATCGGACTGGGTATGTCAACGCGCTTAGGGTTGCTATTTGGGTGGAGTGCCGGAGGGGTGCCGGAGGGCATAGGCGTTAGCAGCTTGCCGGCCAACGCCCTCCCCATCTCTGCGCCATCTCTGTGGTCGTGAGCGTGAGCGTGAGCGTGGTCGATTCGAGCAACCGACAGCACCCTAGGACGATACAGAGCCAGAGGTGAAACGGTGCTCCACTATGAAAAGCTCGACGTCTACCAGGTCTCTATCCAGTTCGTCGCCACGGCAGTGGCGCTCAGCGAGCAGGTGCCAAGGGGCTATGGGGCGCTTGCAGATCAGCTGCGGCGCGCAGCATGGTCGATTCCACTCAATATTGCCGAGGGAGTCGGCAAGCCCAGTGTATCGGACCAAGCGCGATTTCACGCGATTGCGCGCGGTTCGGCGATGGAGTGTGGCGCGATTCTCGATGTTGTGCGCGTGCTGCAAGTGAGCCCACCCCAGGAGCTCGCGAGGGCAAAACAGCTGATCGTGAGAATGGTCGAAATGTTGACCAAGATGTGCAGGTAGGCGATGGGGGGAGCGGGACAGCCGCTCACGCTCACGCTCACGCTCACGTCGCCTGACTGCGACCGAGAGCTACTAACGCCAATGGTGCCGGAGGGGGCGGCGCGGATGGGTTTGGATGAGGCGTGTATCCATTAGGCTTTGCTTTGTCTTTCCAAGTTCTTGTTGGCTTCCCGCAAACGCGAGCTGAGCACGTGGATGACACCTTCTGCTATCTCGATTTGTTCGCGCAGCACTTCGTAGAATTCTTCGCTGCCTATTCGCAACAGCTCGGTAGCCTCGAGGGCGGTCGCGGTGGCGCTACGAGGCTCTGCGTCGAGCACGCTCATTTCACCAAACGCTTCGCCCGCGCCAAGCGTTGCGAAGGTGGTGCCAAGGTGGCTTATCCCGACCTTACCGCGCGCGACGACGTACAGGGCGTCACCCACTTCGCCCGCTTCGAAGATGGTCTCGCCGACTTGATAAGGCTCAAGCTCTGCCACCTGGGCAAGCGGCGCCAAGTCCTCGCTTCTGATCTTGGCGAACATCGGGGCTGCGCGCAGCATGAGTAGCTTTTCGACGGTTGTGTACACGTGAATCTCCGGCTCGATGAGGTGGGCACAGATGCGCCTGACTTGGGGCACTTCGCCTGCTGTCATCTCGAGCGCCAACGCACGCGCGCGCGCTGGATCGAAAGCAGCCAGCGCCAGCAGTACGCCTTCGCGCAGGGCGGGATCATGATGGTCGCGCAACCGCAAGATTGCGTCGCACGCAAAGGCACAACGATGCTCACGCACGGCGTCGAGCGCAGCCATCAACGTGTAAGGGTTGGTGCTGCGCAGGTGTTCGCTCAACAACTCCTGGGCGGGGACCAGCTTGTGTACACCGTAGTGCCTGACCTTACCTTCGAGCGGAATGTCATCGAAGAACGGCATCACCACCGAGCGCAGGCTGGGTTCGAGCTCTGAATCGAGTACCTCGAGCGCATTGGCGCGGCGCGCTGGATCGACGAGTCTGCTGCGTACGAGCCGCAGTGGGCCGGGATCCCCACGCAGCTCGAGGATGCGCAGGATGCGGCGCCCACCACGTTCGATGGAAAAGGCGATCGCATCGTCGAGCAGTGGTGTGCCGATGGTATGCCGCGCTTTTTCGTAGCTTGCGGCGAGCCCGACGCTGTCGCGAATCTCGTTGTCGATCCAAGCCTGTACCAGCGCCAATGGTTCGGGATCGTTGCCAAGCCGTTCGCGTACGCGAGACAGTGCCGACAACACTCGTAAACGAACTTGACCGTCGCGTACTTCTACTGCGCCTCGCAGTGCGCGATAGCTTTCTTGCGTGGTGACTTGGCGTAGCACCCGTGGAATGGCGAGCCGCAGCGCGCGTGCGCCCTGAGCGTCTAGCAAGATTCGCGACAAAGGCTCCACGCTCGCTTCGCCGGTTGCGACTAAGGCCGCCTGTGCCCTGCGCTGCGTGCTGGGATTTTTAAGTGCGTCGATGAGTAAGGGTACCAAGCGCGGATCTCCGCTCTGCGCAGCGGCTTTGAGCGCCGCGACCCGCACTTGCTCATCTCCGTCCTTGAGTAACACGCTGAGTCTACGGGTGCCCGACGGGCCGAGCGCGCCGAGCGCTTGCGCCGCAGTGGCGCGTTCCTGAACGAGCTCAGACGCGAGCAGCTGCGCAAGACGAGTGCCTGCCACCATCGCACCTTCAAAGCCCGCATAGCGCAACAGACCTGACAGTGCCGCGCTGCGTACCGCGGGCGCCACGTCATCGAGCGAAGGAACCAGCGTATCCACTGCCTCATCCCCGAGGGCGGCAGCGTAAGCCACGACAGCGGCGGCACGCACCTCCGGCACGGGGTCGGCGAGCGCTGTCCGCAGCACTTCTGCTGCATCGGGACTGGCCATACGTTCCGGCGCACTTGCAAAACGCGTGATCGCGGCCACGCGGATCGCGGGCTCGGCGTGACCTGCGAGCTTACGCAGCGCGGCATTGCCCAAGGGCTCGTCGCTATTTCCTAGCTCGTCCAACGCAACCAGCACGAGGTGGGGATCTGTTCCGCTCAAGGCGCTCAACAGCACGCCGCGTCGTCCCGCGTCGGTAATCGCTTCGTCGCTCGCGAGCGCAAAACCACCTGCGCGCAACGTGCCGGCAAGCTTCTGCATGTAGCGACGCTTGACCACGGGAATCGACGTCAACCATGCCACGACCAACACCAAACTGACCCACGCCAAACGCTCAGGTCCGAGCGGCTGTGCAAAGGCTACGAGTAACAGACCGCCGAGTGCGTAGGCAAACGGTTTGGTGACAGCCTCGAGAAAGACGCGCGCGCGCGCTTTCGTTTCTGCCGAAAACGGTACGTACAGCGCTTGCATGGTCGTGTCGTGGATCGTGTATTGAAAGCCGTTGTCCGCGAACTTCATCAAGGTGGCGATGCCGAGCGCAGGGACGGCAAGCAGCAGCGCGCACGCCGCACCGAATACGCCGGGCATGACACTCAGACCCATGCTCACCCCGAAACGTGCTAGCAGGCGCGGCGTCGCGAACATCTGAAAGAAGAACGAGATGATCCCCGTGCCTGCGTAAAAGAAGCTGAAGAATGCCGCGAGCTCATCTTCTTTGTAGGTGGCGCGCGCCAGGGCCTTGAACTGATAGTCGCCCACAGTAAGCGAGGCGAACGCGGGCAGCAGCATGGCGGCAAGCGCCCAAAGGTAAGGATCGCGGACGACGGATGCGGGTTGCTTCGCAAGCTTACTGATGCGTCTCGCGGGCGCCGCACGCGCAGGCTTGGCCTCCATTCCCAAGCGGACCGCAAGCGTCGCGATGACCACCAGCAAAATCGCGAGCACGAACAGGAGCTGTGCCGTACCAATCACACGCACGACCGCTCCGGTCGCAAGGCCCACGAGGATCACGCCGAGCACGCGCGCGCTGCCAATCGTGGGAAACAAACGCTTGGCCGCGCGCGGATCGCAGAGATCGTTGGCAAGCGTCCAGAACTGCGACAAGAGCAGGTTCGCAAAGACTTCGGACCATACGTAGAAAACGGGGTAGACCCAAGTTGCGTCAGCATGCACTAGGCCCCAAGTGCCGCAATAGGTTGCGACGCCGAGCGCACTCCAGCCGATGATCACGCGATGCCGCGCGCTGCGGTTTGCAAAGCGCGAGTACACCACGACCGTGACGGCGGAGGTCACACCGTAGGCTACGAACATCCACGGCAGGGCTTGAATGGAGTAGCGACTCAAAAACAGCGTGTCGCGCGCGGTGCGACCCATGACGTGCACGGCCGCAGTCAAAAGCAGCAGTAAGAACAACAGGCCCGTGCGTACGCCTTCGCCCGGACGGATCGAAAGGCTAGTGAGAATCGCGGGCCCAAGTCCTGCTCGCAGCCGGTCGCGCACCCAAGTGGCATTCATGTCACAACCAGGTTACTCGCGCGCGACGCATCACGCGACGTTCACGACAGCCTCACCGACCGGGGCTCTCTCTTTGCCGGGCACTTGTCTGCGTTCGGCCAAGCGTTGATGGATCTTGCGGCGCCCAAGTGGCTCTGCCAAAACCAGCGAGCTCAGCGTGACGAACTTGCCATCGACCCACGTACAGATCGCGATTTGCGGCGCGGGCTTCTCGGGCATCTGCGCGGCCGTGCGCCTGCGTCAGGGCGGCTTCTTTGACTTCGTCGTCCTCGAACGCGCGCACGAAGTCGGCGGCACCTGGCGGGACAACTCCTATCCCGGTTGTGCCTGCGACGTGGAGTCGCATCTCTATTCGTTTTCGTTTGCGCCGAATCCAAGCTGGAGTCGCATATTCTCGCCACAGGCCGAGATCTTGGATTACCTACGTCGCTGCGCGGCCGACTTGGGCGTCTTGCCGCACGTGCGCTTTGGCCACGAAGTCAGCGAGGCCGCCTGGAACGAGACCGAACAGCGCTGGCACATCCAAACGTCGCAGGGCGAGTTCACCGCCGAGGTACTGATAGGTGGCATGGGAGCGCTCAGCGAGCCGCTCGTACCGGCCTTGCCTGGGCTTCACGTCTTCAAAGGTAAGGTATTCCATTCGGCCTGTTGGGATCACGAGTATGCCCTCGAAGGCAAGCGCGTTGCGTGCATCGGTACCGGCGCCTCAGCGATACAGTTCGTGCCCGCTATCCAGCCACGCGTGCAAAAGCTTTCGTTGTTTCAGCGCACGCCGGCGTGGGTGATGCCGCGGATGGATCGCGCAGTGCCCGCGCGCACGCAGGCGCTGTTTCGCGCGGCACCGTTTGCGCAGAAGCTCGTGCGTGCCGGGATCTACGCGCAACGCGAGGCCTTCGTGCTTGGTTTTCGCCATCCCGCGATCATGCGTAGACTCGAAAAATTGCTGCTGAGATACCTGGAAAAGAACGTGCCCGATCCTGTGTTGCGAGCGAAACTAACGCCTCACTTCCGCATGGGTTGCAAACGCATTTTGATCTCGAATGACTATTTGCCTGCGCTCAACCAAGCGAATGTGGCGGTGGTCACGGACGCGATTTCCGAAGTGCGCGAGCACGCGATCGTGACTGCGGATGGACAAGAGCACGAAGTCGACGCGATCATTTTCGGCACGGGTTTTCAGGTGACCGACATGCCGTTTGCCCATCGTCTGCGCGGGCGTCACGGGCAAACGCTGTACGACGCATGGCAGGGCAGTCCCAAGGCGCACTACGGCACCACGGTGGCGGGTTTTCCCAATCTGTTCTTATTGCTCGGTCCGAACACGGGTCTCGGTCATACGTCGGTCGTGTTGATGATCGAGAGTCAGCTAGAGCTCGTGCTCGGTGCACTCAAGCATCGACGCAAGCATGGCTACGCAAGCATCGAGCCACGCGCGGATGCTCAGGCTCGCTACAACGAGGAGCTCGCTCGCGAGACCCACGGGACCGTGTGGGCCTCTGGAGGCTGCGCAAGCTGGTACATCGATAAAACAGGACGTAATTCCACTTTGTGGCCGCGCTTTACCTTTTCGTTTCGACGTCGTTGCCGCTATCGAGCGAGCGAATACGTGCTTGCATCCACAAAATTATAGGAAGCAAAACATGACCGACTTACGCGGCAAAGTAGTAGCGGTGACAGGTGCAGCTTCCGGGATTGGACGCGCCCTTGCGATCGAGCTCGTGGCCAAGGGCGCTAAGGTCGCGATTTCGGATATCAACGAGGCAGGCCTTGCGGAAACCGCACAACTTTTAGCGGGCTCGCCAGGTCAGCTTTCGAGCCACTTAGTCGACGTGCGTGATCGCGCGGCCGTTGAACGGTATGCGAGCGAGGTCGAGGCGCAGCACGGGGGCGCGGATGTCATCATAAACAATGCCGGCGCCGTTGCACGCGCCACGATCGAAGCGATGTCTTACGAAGACTTCGCGTTCGTGATCGACGTGAATCTGTGGGGCGTAGTGCACGGGGTCAAGTCGTTCTTACCTTTGTTGCGCAAGCGACCTGAGGGTCATATCGTGAATATTTCGAGCATCAATGCCATGGTGCCATTTGCGAAAAATGGCCCGTATAATGCGGCAAAGTATGCAGTCTTGGGCCTGTCGGAAACGCTGACCCAAGAGCTGTTCGGCCAGCCGATTCATGTGACTTGCGTGCATCCGGGCGGCATCCAAACCAACATCGCGCGCAGCGCACGTGGCGTCACGCAGGCAGAGTCCGATATGTTTGCGCGGGTGGCGCGAACCACGCCTAAGACTGCGGCGCAGGTGATTCTGCGCGGTGTCGAGCAGAACCAAGAGCAGGTATTCGTCGGCTTGGATGCAAAGCTGCTCGGCCTTGCCAAACGCGTCATGCCTAGGTGGATGGTACGCGCTGCTGGCGCGGCCACCCGCGACATGTTCGGAACTCCATGAAACAGACTTGGCCCGCGCCGGAGCGCAACAAGACCGCCATTCTCGAAGTGCTGGCCCGCGTCTTTCCCAAGCAGGGACGCGCGCTCGAGATCTCGAGTGGTAGCGGGCAACACGCCGTGCACTTTGCGAGACACCTGCCCGGGCTCACCTGGATCCCGAGCGATCTCGATCAAGAAAACTTGGCGAGCGTACGCGCCTGGGTCGAGCAAGAGCAGCTCCCCAATTTGCTCTCGCCCCTGCACATTGACGTGTGCAACGCCGATTGGGGCATCGCGGAAGTCGACGCGGTCTTCAACGCGAACATGATCCACATCGCGGCCTTCATTTGTGCGCAAGGGCTTGTGCGCGGAGTAGGGCGTTATCTAAGCCAAGGCGGCGTGTTCGTGATTTACGGACCCTTTCGCATCGCAGGTGCACATACCGCGCCCAGCAACGCAGCCTTCGATGCCGACCTCAAACGGCGCAATCCCGCTTGGGGTGTACGCGACGTGGAAGCCTTGATTGACCTTTGCGCCCAGGTCGGCCTTACCTTCGAGGAGCGCACCGCCATGCCTGCCAACAATCAGGCGTTGGTGTTTCGCAAGAACGTCTGAGCGCCGCGCGATCATACCTTTTGCCCAGGCGGGTGTGAGTTGTGCAAGTCGGTTGTATTGAGTCTTGCAGTGTGCGTTGCTCTGCTTGCGGGAACAGCCGTATTTGATTAGCAGGGCTCTTCGCTCATTTGCTTTCGTGTCGAGTTCAATGTTCCAATTGACCCTCAAAGGGGGCACGCACGGCATGGGGGCGCGGATTGCGGGTTTCTACGTAGAGGCGGAATCGATCGCAGGCTTGGATGGGAAGATCCAACTGGCCATGCTCACGCGCATTCCCTCAACGCGCGCCCTCGTCGAACCGGATAGCCCTCAGAATGTTGCGCGCTTCGAGAGCGCCATTCAGCACCTGCGCCGCATTAGTCTACCGCCAGGTAGCGCGTCCATGGCTCCGCCGCCGATTTTCAAGCTCGGCAGCGCCGGACTATCGCGCACCTTACCTCAGGGTGAGGAGCTGCTGTGGGGCGTGCTCGCTTCACTACAAGACGCGATGGTCGCGGTTTACGAACGCAATGGTCAGCCTCTGCTCGCATGGGAATCGCGCTCACTCGAGAAACACTATCCCTTACCCTTAGGCCATGAGCCCCTAGGTAGTCAGATCTCGCGCAAGGTAGGTCAAGTGCTCGCGGCGCAGATCGCTGACGTGTTCGACGGTCACCCGTCCTCGCAGCAAGAGCTACGTTGCGAGCTTCCGCTGCATGCGCCCTGGCTCTCGGTGACGCTATCGGCCGTGCACGATGAGACTGGTCGTACCTTGGGCGTGAACGCCTTCGTGCAGGACATCAGCGATCGTAAGAGCAGCGAGGAGAGCGCGCGTCAAAGCGAAGCGCGCTTGCGCGAGCACACACGCGTCTACGTCGACTTGATCGCGCGCAAATCCACGTTCTTGTCCGATTTACTGGCCACCACGCAACGGGTGACCGAAGCCTCCGCCAAGACCTTGGGCGTGGCCCGCGCCAGTGTCTGGCTCTACGACGAAGGTAAGACTTGCATCGCTTGCCTGGATCTGTTCGAGACGAACGAGCAACGCCATTCGTCCGGCCTTACTCTCGAGGCGTCAGACTTTCCATCTTACTTTCACGCGTTGACAGCCGAGCGCACGATCGCGGCCCATGATGCACAGAACGATGAGCGCACCGCTTGCTTCACGGAGGCCTATCTCAAGCCTTTAGGCATCGAGTCCATGCTCGACGTTCCGATCTGGGTGCATGGCGAGATGATCGGCGTGTTGTGCATCGAGCACATAGGTGGCGTTCGCGAGTGGACCGCGGACGAAGAGAATTTCGCATACTTGGTAGCGAACTTCGTCGCGCTTTCCAAAGAGCTCGGCGTGTAGATCGACCACCTAATTCAACACGCGTGCGGAGAGCAACGCGTCGGGCTGAACGAGCGGTCGCGGGGACTCCGCCCACAGCGCGCCCACCCAACGGTTGAGCACGTCTGCTTCTTGGTCAAGTGATTTGACTACCTGCCTGCATACCAGTTGCTTGCCGAGCTCGACGAGCGGACGGTATATGCGCGACACCATCAGGTCGATCTCAAAGCTCGAATGCCGCACCGTGCGTTGACCTGGCAAAGCCCGGAATACCATCTTGCCGCGGTTGATTACCTTAGTTCGCAACGACTCTAGCTCTGGAATATTTTCGAATGTGAGTACGCGCGTGCGCAGGTCGAGCACCGATACTTCCGTCCACACGAACCAGCTCGCTGGGATCGAGAACGGCCCGAGCCGCGAGAAGGCCGGCCGCGCCTGGTACCGCACGTAGCGACGGATGCTGTGCGCATCTTGCTGCAGCGACAACACGCGCACGTCTTCGAAGAAGGAGTGATGCTGCGATAGATAGCCCGCGTATTCAGCGCGAATCAGACTATCGAGCACGCGTTCGACGTTGGCGTTGAGCTCATGGGAAGCCGTGATTTGCATGATCTGCTGACTCCTCAGAACGAAGGCAATAAGGGTAGGGTTTCCGCCACGCCGGGATAGCCAGCATCGAACCACTTGAACCACGCGACAATCATGATCATGTGACCGGTCAAGATCGCGAAATGACTCCAGCTCTCGACACGGTCGCACTTCTGCGTGAGATAGCGGCGCCAATGCAGGGCTTCGTCGATGAAGCTGTAGAGAAAGCTCAGGGCGATGAGCGTCAGCGCGGGAATACGCATGAAGTCCGGGTGCGCGTAGCCAAGACACAAGAGCAGCACGCTGCCGATGCCGGCGAAGATCGTGATGTGATGGACGAGCTCTTCGCCCTTTTTCAGCTCTTCTTTGTAAGCGGTGCGATGCCCGATCGTGTCGAAGGCGATCGCGAACACGAAGATAGCCGTACCCATCGGCACGTTCCACGCGTATGCCGGGTAGCTGACGCCATGGCTTGCGCCGATGGCCATGAAACCGCCTACGGCAGCCAGAAGGCCCATCATCAAGCCCACCCAGGCCGCGTAGGCCAACCAGTCTTTGCGGCTGAACTCGCGAGCCTGGCTCGCGTAAGCGTAGGTTTCGCGAAAGAATGAAGTCTTAGCCATGTCGTGCTCCGCGCTTATACAAACCTTGAAATGTTTGTAGCGTCTTGGCGAGCCAATGGCTAGTTATTGTTTTACTCGCTTGTAATTGCTAGCATATTTTGGTGTATACTTTGTCTATTGTTGGAGCCAAGCTCAGATTCCCGTCAGGGTTAGCAGGGCGAGCGCGGGGGCAGGCTGGGGATCGCGGGCGGGGCGATCGAAGCGCGTGATGGGGTTCTTGGGACGGCCGCGCATGCGGAATTCGAAGTGAAGGTGGGGACCGCGCGAGATGCCGGTGGTGCCGACATCGGCGATGACTTCGCCGCGCGCGACCGTTTGTCCGGGTTGCACGCGCAGCACGTTGCAGTGCGCGTAAGACGTCACGCTGCCGTCGCCGTGCACGAGGATGGCGAGATTCCCGTAGCCCTTCACGCCGTCGTCCGCATAACCCACGATGCCGTCCGCGGCCGCGAGGATCGGCGTGCCCGTGTGCGCAGCGATATCGACGCCAAGGTGGGGGAGCTCCTTACGTTCCTTGCGCACGAAACCAAAGCCGCGCACGAAGTTTCCGGTCGCGACAGGCCACAACAAGCGCGCAGCTCCTTTGCCCGCTGCCGCCTCGCGCAAGGCCCGTGAAGGCGAGCGCGTGAGCAGATGCGAGGCCATGTGGCGGGTGCCCAGTTGCAGGGCGCGTGCGGTGGCCTTCCAGCCCGCGCTGGCGCTGGCGCTGGTCTCGTGCGCTGCGCTGGCAAGCAACTCGCTGGTGCGCGGTGCGGCGTGTGTCTTCGGAACGAACATGCAATTGAGAACGAGCGCCAAAGCGAGCATTCGCGCGCCAGACGTCGTACGGTGTAAGCGAGTCTCGACAGTGTGCATGCAGGGTGACTATTCAAGGCTCGTGCCACGCTCATATCCGGCACTAGCAGTAAGCTGCAATGCTGAACTGTTGGCTTTGCCCCTCAGGGGGCACCGTAAATCGGAGACTACATATTCGGAATCCGGATGCCGAAGCCCTAGGGGGTGGGTTACCGTACGGAGAGACTATGTTTGAAGGCACTCTCGTATTTACCGCGGCCCAGCGCACGTCCCCTGGCAGACGCTTCCAACTCGTGGTGGAGCCAAGCCAAGGAACACCGCGCACCATCTTGCTCGAACCGGGTATCTACTCGGTCGGCGCAGGCCGTGAAGCCAACGTGCGCATTACCGATCCGCACGTGTCGCGCGCCCACCTCAAGCTCGTGGTCAGTCACGAGGGCGTGAGCATCGAGGACCTCGGCAGCAGCAACGGCACGTGGATCAACGGCGTCTCGATTCGGGCGGTGGTCGTGTCCACCACCACGCAAGTCGTGGTCGGTCGCACGCCCTTGCGCATCGAGATCATCGACGACCGCAAACAGCGCTCGTTTGGCGATGCCGTGGGCGAATCGCCCAAAATCGCGGAGGTCTTTCAGCATCTCGCCAAGCTCGCGCCTACGGATCTTACGGTGTCGCTGATCGGCGAAACGGGCACCGGCAAGGACGTGCTCGCCCGCGCGCTGCATGCGAACAGCACCCGCTCAGCCTTACCCTTTGCGATTTTCGATTGCGGCGCAGTCGCACCGAATTTGATCGAGAGCGAGCTGTTCGGTCATGTCAAAGGCGCCTTTACGGGCGCCGTGTCCGAGCGTAAGGGCATCTTCGAGCAGGGCCACAACGGCACCGTGTTTCTCGACGAAATCGGCGAATTACCCCTTGAGTTGCAGCCCCGTTTGTTGCGTGTTCTTGAGCAGCGTACGGTGCGCCGCGTGGGTGGTCAGAAGGACATCGCGGTGGATGTGCGCGTGATCGCCGCCACCAATCGCGACCTCGAGCAGCAGGTCGAAGACGGTAAGTTTCGGCAAGATTTGTACTTTCGGCTGAATGCCGCCGTGGTGCGCATCCCGCCGCTGCGTGAGCGATTGGATGACCTCGCGATGCTGGTCAAGTCCATGCTCGACGATGTGGGAAAGCCGCTGGCAGTCGCTGATTCTGCGCTGGAAACACTGCGGGCCCACGACTGGCCGGGCAACGTCCGCGAGCTCCGCAATGTAGTCACCAGCGCTGCAGCTTTGGCCGATGGACCGATTCTCGAGGCGCGTCACTTCGCATCGCTGCAGCAGCGTTCCAAGCGTAAGGAACTCACCCTCGATCGCCTGCCGCTCGCTGGTCGTACTTTGGATACTCTCGAGCGCGCTGCCATCAAGCAGACGCTTGGGCAACTCGGTGGCAATAAGACCCAAGCAGCGCAAGCCCTTGGAATTGCAGCATCCACCTTGTACGAGAAGATCAAGAAGTACGGTATTTAGTTACCTGGTCTGTCCCTTGCATTAGTCTTCTTATCCAGCGCATAGGTCGCTGTGAGGAGAGCACCGAATGTTGCAATCGATCGCAAAGGGAGCGGCAGTCGCCAAGAGGGAGGAGGCTCCCTCCGCCACACAACCGTTCGTGACCGAACCGGTGCAGACACGCACGATTGAAGTGGGCGACGTGACTCACGTGGCCCACAGGAACGCACGGCGAGCCCATGATGCGACGCTGGTGGGGCTCGCGCCTCCGCCGCCGCACCATCTCTCGTCGCTCAACACGCAGCCCCTCGCGTTGCCGCACGAACACATGCGGGCGCCTGCACGCGACGATCGTCGGTTGGCGGCGATCTTAGTCTTAGGGACGGTGCTCGCGATGTTCGCGATTGCGCTTTCTGCCGTGCCGGACAAGGAGCCCCGTGCGCCGCGCGTGGACCGCGCAGAAGCAGCCAAGACCGCTCCGGTTCGGGCGGAGATACCGGCAAGTGACGGGCAGAAGAGTCAGGTCAGCGGCGCCCTTGCAGTCGACAAACTGCCTGCGCCGGTTGATTCATTGCCCGCGGGTCTTGCGCAGCCGAAGGAGCTCACGCCCGCAGGCGCCCGCATTGCTACGCCGCACGTCAAAGCCGCTGCGAGGAACGACGGTAAGGTCGACGGTAAGGTCGACGGTAAGGTCGTGCGTCGCCGCAAGCTCAGCGCGAACTAACCTTTGGTCGCCCGAGTACACTGGGCGACGTGAATAGGTGGCGGGCGAGCGCGGCGCTCACGACGATGGCGTCGATGCAAACGATCAACAGGGCGCCGACCAGGTTGTTGAGCGACTCGCGCAGGCCCACGAGGAATATCCACTTTTCCTCGAGTGAAACTGCGTGAATGTAGCGCGCAGAAGCCTGCAGCCCGGTGGCCGTACCCAGTAGACCGAATAGACAGGTCAGGACACCCAACGCCAGCAGCACATTGAGCACGTCGCGTCGCGCTGTGCGGGCGTAGCCGATGGCAGCGACCAACGACGCGCTGCCGAAGATCAACACCGGAAAAATTCCCCACCCGGCTTCGTGAATGAAATCCGAAAATGTTTGCATCGTGGCCTCCTCGAGCAAATGACAGCACTCGTAGGATGAGGTTCCGCGATTCGCTCGCCCCGAGGGTACTCGTTGCTAATCAGGTATTAACCCACCCACACACGCGCGTTGCGGAAGAGACGCATCCAGGGTCCATCTTCTGTCCACGTGTTGGGGCGCCACGAATGTTGCACAGCGCGAAACACGCGCTCGGGGTGGGGCATCATGATGGTGACGCGACCATCCGGCGTGGTAATCGCAGTTAGACCCTCAGGGGAGCCATTGGGGTTGGCGGGGTATTGTGCTGCGACCGCACCACGATGATCGATGTAGCGGGCCGCGATCAGACTCTGCTGCGATAGCGCTTTCAACATGGCATCGCTTGCAAACTCCGCCCGACCTTCGCCGTGGGCGACTGCGACGGTAAGCTCCGAGCCGTGCATGCCTTCGAACAAGATGGAAGGTGTGTGTTCGATGCGCACGCGCGAGAAACGCGCCTCGAACTGCTCGGACCGATTGCGCACGAATCTCGGCCAAAGCGCGGCGCCGGGAATGAGCTCGCGCAAGTTCGACATCATCTGACACCCGTTGCAGACGCCGAGTGCGAATGCGTCAGTGCGCGCAAAGAACGCCGCGAACTGATCGCGCGCCCGCCCATTGAACAGGATGGTCTTGGCCCAGCCTTCGCCAGCACCGAGCACGTCACCGTAAGAAAATCCGCCGCAAGCGACGAGCCCGCGGAACGAAGCAAGCGAGACCTCGCCGGAGAGTACGTCGCTCATGTGCACGTCGACGGCCTCGAAACCGGCACGATCAAAAGCCGCGGCCATTTCTGTCTGACCATTCACGCCCTGTTCACGCAGGATGGCCATGCGCGGGCGCGCGCCGCGCGCGATGAACGGGGCAGCCGGATTCTCGTCGATGGCAAAGGTAAGGTGCACGCTTAGACCGGGATCTTGAGCGTCCGTGCGCGCGGCATGCTCTTCATCTGCGCAGCGCGTGTCATCGCGCAGTGCCTGCATGTGATGGCTGGTTTCCGACCATACGCCGCGTAAGGCTGAGCGCCGCTCCGTCAGGAGACGCTCGGGCCCACGCCTGACCAGGACCTCATCGGCCGCCGTGGGGTGCCCGATACGGTGCAGGAGCGCGCCCAAGCCACGCGCCTCAGCCGCGCGCATGAGCCTGCCAAAATCAGCACTTCGCACCTGCAGCACGGCGCCGAGCTCTTCGGTGAACAGGATGGCGCGAGCGTCGCCGCTGAGGGTACTTAGATCAATGTCGAGTCCCACTCCGCCGGCAAACGCCATCTCAAGTAAGGTCGTGATCAAACCACCGTCGGAACGGTCATGGTAAGCGAGCAGCAAATCCTCTTGGATGAGCTGTTGGACGAGCTCGAAGAAGCCCTTGAGCAATGCGGGATCATCGACATCGGGCGCTTCGCTGCCCAAGCGTGAGTAGACCTGGCACAGCGCACTCGCGCCCAAGCGATGCTTGCCTTGTCCGAGATCGATCAGCACAAGCTCAGTATCCCGATCGGAGCTGAGCTCCGGAGTGACTGCGCGTCGCACGTCATACACTGGAGCAAATGCGCTCACGATCAACGAAAGCGGAGATACCACGCTCTTTTTCGTGTCTCCGTCATGCCATACGCTGCGCATGGACATGGAGTCTTTGCCCGGGGATAGCGATGCCTAAGGTCGGGCAAAGCTCGGCGCCTACGGCACGCACGGCGTCGTAGAGCTTCGCATCTTCGCCAGGCGCGCCGGCCGCGGCCATCCAGTTCGCAGACAACCTGACCTTCGTGATTCCCGCGACGGGTGCACACGCTAGGTTGGTCAGGGCTTCACCCACGGCCATACGAGCAGATGCTGCCGCGTCCAGTAACGCGAGCGGTGTCCGTTCCCCTATCGCCATGGCTTCACCGACGTAACTATCGAAGCTTGCGCACGTGACGGCCGCATCTGCGACGGGTACCTGATAGCGCCCCACCATTTGATCGCGACAAACCAGGCCGGTCACGCTGCGATCGCCGATCGTGATGAGGAACGTCTTGTCCGCAACGGTGGGAAGTCGCAATACGCGCAAGAGCGCTTCGCGCAGATCGAGCGTGCTCACGTCGAAGCTTACGGTCGGAACCGTAAGATGTTCGACGACGCGCCGCATCTTAGGGGGCTTGCCTAGCAAGGTCGACAGCGGCATGTCGATGGGGCGCGTCTTCAGCGCGGCATCGTCTACCACCAGCCGACCGTCATCGGTCGCTTGACCCACGATCGCAAAGGGGCAGCGTTCACGTTCACATAGCGCGCTAAATAGCTCGCGTTTGTCCGCTGCGATTGCGAGGACGTAGCGCTCTTGGGCTTCGTTGCACCAGATCTCGAGGGGTGACATGCCGGGCTCATCATTCGGCACCTTCCGCAGCTCGAAGTGCGCGCCGCGCCCAGAGTCGTGCACCAACTCCGGCAAGGCATTGGAGAGGCCGCCTGCGCCCACATCGTGAATGGACACGATCGGAGTGTCTTCGCCGAGGGCGCAACAACGATCGATGACTTCCTGACAGCGGCGTTGCATCTCGGCGTTGTCGCGCTGCACGGAGGCAAAGTCCAAATCCTCATGGGATGAGCCAGCCGCCACCGACGACGCCGCGCTGCCGCCGAGGCCAATCAACATCGCGGGCCCACCAAGCACCACGATAAGCGCACCGGCCGGAATCTCATGCTTCTGCACGTGCTCCGCGCGAATATTGCCTACGCCACCCGCAAGCATGATCGGCTTATGGTAACCGCGTACTTCCGGGCCATCCTTACCTGCCACTTCCAGCTCGAAGCTGCGGAAGTAGCCCGCCAGGGCAGGTCGCCCGAACTCATTGTTGAAGGCCGCGCCGCCGATGGGCCCTTCCAGCATGATGTCGAGGGCCGACGCCATGCGACCGGGCTTGCCGTATTCCACTTCCCACGGTTGCACAGCATCCGGAATGCGCAGATTGGATACCGTAAACCCTACCAAGCCGGCTTTGGGTTTGGAGCCTCTACCGGTGGCACCTTCGTCTCGAATTTCACCGCCGGAGCCCGTGGCCGCGCCAGGGTAAGGTGAGATCGCGGTGGGATGATTATGGGTTTCCACTTTCATCAAGATGTGAACTGGCTCGTCGTGGGCCTTATAGATGCGCGTGCCATGATCGGGGAAGAAGCGACCGGCACGCGAGCCCTCGATCACGGAAGCATTGTCTTTGTACGCAGACAGCACGCCGTCAGGTGTTTTTTCGGTGCTGCGACGAATCATGCGAAACAGTGAGTCCGCCTGTTCTACGCCATCCACGACGAAATCGGCGTTGAAGATCTTATGTCGGCAGTGCTCGCTGTTGGCCTGAGCAAACATCATCAGCTCGACGTCTGTTGGATCACGCTGCATTCGACCGAACGCGTCCACCAAGTAGTCGATCTCGTCGGGAGCGAGCGCGAGACCCAAGCTGCGGTCCGCATCTTCGAGCGCCTTACGTCCGAGTCGCGTCAGCTCGACCGTCTGCAGCGGCCGTGGCGCATGTTGCACAAACAACTGCTCGGCGCCGCGCAGATCGCTCAACACGCTTTCGGTCATCCGATCATGAATGGCGCGCGCCAGCGCTGGCTCGTCGTCGATGGCACCCACAAACGTCCAGAGGATGCCGCGCTCGATCCGTCGTACACTCGTGAGTCCACACAAACGCGCGATGTCGGTGGCCTTCGACGACCAGGGCGAAATCGTACCCGGGCGCGGCACCACCAGACGCTCCGTGCCGACCAAAGGCGCAGAGCTGTCCTTGGGACCGTAATGCAAAAGGCTCTCTAGAACGCGACGCGGGGTTCCGTCGGGCACCTCGCCGTCTACGATGTGTACGAAGCGCGCTTGCAGCGCCGTTACCGCGGGGTTGTGGCAGCGAATGCGCGCCGCGCGCTTGTCGAGCCGTGCAGAAGAGAGAGCGGCAGTGCCTCGAAGGATCAGCATGTCCCCAATATGACGCGCCCCGCCCATCGGAAAAGGCAATGCTTTGTGTATGAACACGCTACGAGGGCTTTTCTCGCGATTGCACCGAGCGATCTGCCGTCGGCTTAGTACGTTCGAAGATCAAAAGGGAGCGATTGTGCAGCGCGCCTTGCGGCTGCACACTGGCGCGGCGTGAGTGCGTCCATCCCGTTTTCCGAAGCCGTGCGCGTATGGGCCAAGATTGGTGTCCTGAGCTTTGGCGGCCCAGCCGGCCAAGTCGCGCTGATGCACAAGGAACTGGTCCAGCAGCGCCGCTGGATCGACGAAGAGCGTTTCTTGCACGCGTTGAACTACTGCATGCTCTTGCCGGGCCCGGAGGCACAACAGCTTGCGATCTATATCGGCTGGCTCATGCACAAGACCCGTGGCGGCTTGGTTGCTGGCTTGTTGTTCGTGTTGCCAGGCTTCGTTTCGATCCTGGTCTTGAGCATTCTCTATGCCGTGTTTCACGAAGTGACAGTGGTGTCGTCGGCCTTTTTTGGATTGAAAGCAGCCGTGCTCGCGGTCGTGATCGAAGCGGTCTTGCGAGTGGGTCGCCGCGCGCTGAAATCGCGACTGGCTTATGGCGTTGCGGCCGCCGCCTTCGTGGCGATCTACTTGTTTTCGGTGCCGTTCCCTTTGATCGTGGTCGGCGCAGCCCTTACCGGTCTGATCGCGCAAAGGTGGTTTCCGGTAGCCTTACCGTCGACTCCTTCAAGCGCAACGACCGCTGCGCAAGGCTCCGTGGTCTCCGGCATGGAAGCGCGCGGCGAGCTCGAGCACACCCTGCCAACGCGCGCGCGCAGCTGGCAGGTGCTCGTGGTTTGCCTGTTACTCTGGTGGGTGCCTGTCACCTTACTGTGGGTGCTGGTTGGCGCAGATTCTGTTTTCGTTCAGCAGGGGCTATTCTTTAGCCAAGCCGCGGTTGTGACCTTTGGGGGGGCCTACGCCGTGCTGGCCTACATCGCGCAGCGCGCCGTCGAGTCTTACCATTGGCTTCTGCCAGGCGAAATGTTGGATGGCCTGGGCTTGGCTGAGACTACGCCCGGGCCCCTTATCATGGTGGTGCAGTTCGTGGGTTTTCTCGGCGCCTATCGCCACGGTGGCAGCCTGCCGCCGTTGTTGGCAGGGGTGTTGGGATCCGTGATCACGGTCTGGGTTACCTTCGTGCCGTGCTTCTTATGGATCTTTCTCGGCGCACCTTATATCGAGGCTTTGCGAGGAAACGTTCGGCTCACGGCGGCGCTTTCGATGATCACGGCTGCGGTGGTGGGCGTGATTCTCAACCTATCGCTGTGGTTTGGCCTGCATACTTTGTTCGGAGCACAAAAGCTATTTCAGCTTGGCCCATTGCGCGTGCTCCTTCCGGTGCTGGCATCGGTCAACCTGTCCGCGCTGGTGTTGGCGGCTTTGGCCGTGCTGATGGTGTTCCGTCTGAAGTGGAGCCTGCCGCGTAGCCTTTCGCTAAGTGCAGCGGCCGGCGTGCTTCTGCACTTTGCGCCACGCTTCTGGAGCTAGGGGCAAAAAGAGGGGGGCAGCGATCATGAAAGCAGCAGTCAGCGGCGCGGGCGATGCGGAGTTTCGTCAGGCGCTGGATTTTGTGGATGGTATGTTCGCGGACAGCAACGATGCCCTGATCGCGTTTGA
>JBKJIA010000459.1:0-7060 GCA_046598735.1 Polyangiales bacterium | reverse complement strand
CTTTTGGCTGCACCAAAACGAATGCCCGGGCGCAAACGCAACTCACGCGCCGCACGATTGACGAGCAAAAGCGGCGCTTCAGGCCGCTCTTCCGCGACCACTGCGGCGGGGACATTGCGAAAATCTGGATGCGCGCGCAACAGCAACTGCAAGGGCAAATCCGGCAGATCGATGCATGCGATGCGCTTTAGAGATCCCATGAGGACCTACTCTCTTTCAGCGTGCAAAGGCCCCAGCAGGATAACGACGCACGTCTGGAGATGGATCGATGGGCATGCCGAGCTTGCTCTTGAGCGCACGTTGCGAAAGCACAGCGCGCCCTGAAGACCCAGTGACCTGCGCCAAAGCAGGCTCGATGCGTAAGCTAATCAAAGGACCTATCGAAGGCGCATCGCGCGCAGACGACGTAATCAGCAACAAACGCGATTGATGCATACGCACGAGACCCGAGAGCCGCGATTGCCAAGCGAGCTGCCCTTTGGGTAAGGCGGCATGACTCAGATCCAAGACCACCAGACCGAAAGCCCCCGCGCGTAACACCACTTCGGCCGCGCGCACGAGACCATGGGCGCCTGCGCTCTCTGGCATGCGCACGACACTCAGCGCGTCCAGATCGATGCCGAGCTCGATCAAATCTGGAGGATAGAAGGTGGGTGCCTCGCGCGGGGTGACCCACACTACGGGCTCCCCTGCTTGCATGGCCCGCGCGACCAGGCGTGTTGCGATGCTCAGCTTGCCCGGCATGCCTCCGGAGAGCTCGAGCGAGAGGCCCTCACTGAACAGCTCCCACAAAGGCTTGCGCTCTTGCACCGGTGGACGCGCGAGCCCAGGCCTATCGCGAGGGCGATCGGCCCCAGGCATAGCGCGGGACGCGATCTGAAAATGCCCTTGAATTGCAGCTCTTTGAGCCATTTTTAGCGACCTCTTCAAGCGCGCGACGAAAAACTTTCTCGCGTGGAGATCTGCCAGATTACTATTCGCATGTTCAGTGTCAATGATTAACCCGGGATGAGCCCAGCAAAGGCGCATGATGGCCAACTTATGGGTAACCCAAGCCGATGAACTGCCTTGCATGCGGCACTTGCTGCCACTCCGAGCTGACTACTTATGTGCGCGTGCTGGGTGAAGATCACGCGCGCTTGGGTGAGGCTGCGGAACGACTCTCGCACTTCATCGGCAATCAATGCTTCATGCGCATGGAGCATGGGCATTGCGCGGCATTAGTCGTGGAAGCGGGCATGTTCGTGTGCAGCGTCTACGCGGATAGGCCGGGGGTGTGTCGCACGCTGCGCGCGGGCTCGGCGGCTTGTGAGGCGGAGCTTGTGCTCAAAGGTGGGCGCCCTGAGCAAACCCTAAGCGTCCTCAGAGCGCAGCGTGAAAGCCCGCACAAAACGTCATAATTTGCGTAAATCCCGCACAAATCACCCCATCTAGGACTGACCCAAAGTCCAAAAAGGAGAACACTCAAGGAACTGAACCTATGAGCTCCCCCGAAGCACGACGTCACGCCCGAACACGCATCGCTTTGACGGCGCGCGTGGCTAGCGTGGATCCGGATCGTAATCCCCGTACGGGTGCAGCCGTGTTTCGTATCTTTGAGGCCCTCACGGTCGACATCTCGGATGGCGGGCTCGCACTCAGCGCGCTCGAAGACCTTGGCAGCGGTAGGCGCGTGATCATCGAGATCGAGCTGCCAGACGGGCACTCGGTCGAACTATCCGGGCGAATCGTATGGCTCGAGCCGCAGAGGGAGCCGGGCTTGCCAGCGCGCATGGGGGTGGCTTTGTCTCAGCACAGCCTCGGACTTGCCGAGCGCGCGAGCGGTTCCGCGTCTTAGAGGGCCTGGCCTTCGCCCTTTGAACCTGGTTCAAGTTCCATTTTCAAAATATCGACCGACGATACGAACAAGCGGCTTGCGGGTTGCGCCTCATATGCGCACCTTGAGCGCGCGCTGTTGCGTGGGGCGGGCACCGGATAGCGGGCTCCGGTGCAGGCTCCATTCGCAGACTCCATCAGCGCGGCACGCCGGGGGCTTCGAACATGAACGCGAAGAGCGACTCACACCACGCGGCACAGCGCGAGTGGCTCGAAACAAATCGCCACGCAAGCTTCGCACTCGGCTGTGTGGATCGACGACTACGGCGCAAATATCATGCACTCCTGACGTTGCGTGAACCTGGGCGTGGCGATCCATGGAACGTGATCGCAGATGTGCGCGAGACGATTCAAGCCCAAGACCAAACGTTCATGCTCGCCTGCCCCTTAGGTACCGCGGACCACGAAGCCGAGCTTGTGGACTTTCAACATGCGCCGCACGCGCTGCATCGCTATCGCGCAGGCTCCCTTACGATCGAACGGCGCACACGCCTTGCATCGCAACATGATCAAGTCGAGCTTCGCTATCGTTTTACGGGCGTAACGGGGCCCACCAAGTTTCGCATCGAACCCTTGGTGCGCGCGCGGCCTCTGCACGACCTTACGTTTGAGAATGCCGTGCTCAATGGTGCTTTGACGCGCGACAACGGCGGCTTTGTGATGGAGCCCTACCCTGGCATGCCGCGCATCTGCATGACCGTGCTCGGGGCCGATGCGACGCTCCACGTACGGGGCTCGTGGCACAATCGCGTGAGCTACGTGTATGAGCAAGAGCGCGGCTACGACCATCTCGAGGATCTATTTTCGCCAGGGACGTTCGAGATCGAGCTCACGCGCGATGCAGAAATCACCTTCGTCGTCGGAAGAAAACGCACCTACGCGCCCGAACGGGATGATCACGACACCGTACCCGCGAACTTCGCAGCAGCGCTCGGTCGTGCCACGCGTCAGTTCGTGATGAAGAGCAGCGGTGGTCATTCGTTCTTGATCGCAGGCTATCCGTGGTTTGGTCCGTGGGGACGCGATACGTTGATCGCCTTGCCAGGCATGCATTTGGCCTTGGACGACTTCGAGCTCACGCGCGCCATGTTGACCGACATGCTGAACGCACGCGTCAATGGACTCATCCCAAACATTCCGGCCATCTCCGGCTTTGCGGCTAACACATCTTCCGTCGATGCGACCTTACTGTTTGTGCGCGCAGTGCAGTGGCTCGCGCAGCACGAAGGTGCGGATCGCGTTGCGTCATTCATGCCTGAGGTGTGCTCGCTGCTCGATGCCCTCGCCGAAGCACGCGATCCACGCATGCGCCTCGACGATGGGATAGGCGTATGGACAGAGCCCGGGCCTTACGCGATGACGTGGATGGACGCGATGGTCCATGGGGCGCCCGTCACGCCGCGTCACGGCTACGCGGTCGACATCGATGCACTCGCTTACAACGCAGCGATGTTCGCTCAAGAATGGGCGCTCGCTCACGATGGCATCGCTGCGCGCGGTCTGAAGGCGCGCTTGAAAGATGCCGAAGCGCGCTTTCAACATCGCTTCTGGGACGACCAACGCGGCTATCTCGCCGACACCCACAACGGTCGTCACGCGGATGGAAGCCTGCGCCCCAATCAGCTGTGGGCCATCGGCTTACCGTTTTCACCGCTGACCGACGCACAGCGCACATCTTCGCTCGAGCACGTGACGCGGGAGCTGCTGGTGCCTGCTGGTTTGCGGACCCTTGCGCCCGGGCATCCTGCGTATCGCGGACGTTACGTCGGCTCACAACCAGAACGTGACCATGCGTATCACCAAGGAACGGTATGGCCGTGGCTACTCGGAATCTACGCGGATGCCGTGGTGAAGACGCAAGGCCGTGAAGCCTTGGAAGGTGCGCTTGCGCCTTGCCTTTCGTTCATGGCGCAACATTTAAACGCGGCCGGTTGCATGGGCCAGATAAGCGAAGTGTTCGATGGCGATGCTCCGCATGCTCCCGCCGGGGCACCCGCGCAGGCCTGGAGTGTGACGGAGGTGTACCGCATCTGGCGCCTTCTCCACAGCGCACCGAAAAGTGATTGACCTTACCCCTCGACGTTGCAAGACGTGTGATGACACCCCTAAGAAACTCGGCAGAAACCCAAGTTAGGACGCAAGCGGTGTTGCAATTCTGGACCTTCCTTTCCGGTCGATCCTGCACCGCCACCGGTCAGCTTGCGTGGTATACGCAAGCAGCTTCGAAAGGCCCATGAACACCCGCAAAACTTCCAAGGTGCTGATGCTCGGTTGGGAATACCCGCCTCATATCAGCGGAGGTCTCGGCACCGCTTGCGAAGGTCTCACGACGGCGCTCGCTCCTTTGGGTGTGCAGATCGATTTCGTGTTGCCTGCCCTATATGGCGTCGAGCGCGCGGCGCATATGCGCTTGGTGGATCCCGATTCAACCATCGAAGAGAGCGACGAAGCGCTCGATGTGGATGATGCGGTGGTCATGGGCCCTGAGGTCGAACGCATCACGCGCAGCGCGGGCTCGCGCACGGTGATCACGACCACCAGCACGAGCGACACCGAGATCAAAACCGTACGCATTCCCGGCATGCTCTCGCCTTACCTTACGGCTGAAGAATACGAAGCTTGGGTGAGCGTGCTCGACGGCACAGCGACCACCGAGAGCACCGAGACTTGGCCGCAGCTTATGCAGCGCATTCCGGGCTTGCCCGAGCTATCGCCCCAGGGCGACAAACCACCCGGACATTACGGCCGCGACTTGTTCGCTGAGGTAGCGCGTTACGCTGGTCGCGTGGCGAAATGGGCGGCTCGCTCCAAGCGGCCTGACGTGGTGCATGCCCACGACTGGATGACGTTTCCTGCGGGCACGCGTGCAGCGCGCATGTTTGGCGTGCCATTCGTCGCGCACGTACACAGTCTCGAGCAGGACCGCAGCGGTGCAGGTGCCAACCCCGCCATCGTCGCCATCGAAGGTGCGGGGCTCAAGTCGGCCGATCGCATCATTGCCGTCAGTCATTACACTGCCAAGCTCATCCACGATATCCACGGCATCTCAACCGACCGCATCGATGTCGTTCACAATGGCGTGTACGCCAAGCGTAAGGTCACCATCGATCGAAACGAGGAACCGCAGCCAGGTCCGGTGGTGTTGTTTTTGGGACGCATCACCTTCCAAAAGGGACCTGACTATTTCGTCGAAGCGGCCGACAAGGTGTTGCACAAGATCCCCGACGCCAAGTTCATCATGGCCGGCTCGGGCGACATGTTGCCGCGGCTTCAGGCGCGTGTGCGCGAGCTTGGCATCCAGCACGCGTTTCAGTTTCCAGGCTTCGTGCGTGGCGACGAAGTCGAGCATCTGTTTTCGATAGCAGACGTGTACGTCATGCCGAGTGTGTCAGAGCCGTTTGGAATCTCGGCACTCGAGGCCATGAGCTACGAGACGCCCGTGATTTTGTCGCGTCAATCGGGCGCTTCCGAAGTCTTGCGTCACGCGCTCAAGATCGACTTTTGGGATATCCAAAAGCTTGCGGCGCAGATTGTCGCGGTACTCACTTACCCTGAGCTTAGAAGCAGCATCGTAGAGATGGCGCGCCAAGAAGTGCGACGGGTGCACTGGGAAGCAGCGGCGCAAAAGGTCAGGCTCGTTTACGAAAAGCTAGCTCAGCAAAAGCTAGCTCATGAGCGAGATCACCAAATGGCACGCGAAAAACTCGTTTACGCGTCCCAGGGGAGGCGGTCGTAACATGTCCTCAGTCTGCTTTTATTTCGAAGTCCATCAGCCCTATCGCGTGCGCCCCTACGACGTGTTTCAAGTCGGAAAGAACCACGACTACTTCGACGAGAAACTGAACCGCGAAGTGATGCGTAAGGTTGCCGCGAAGTGCTACTTACCGGCCAACGCAGCCATGTTGCGCTTGATCGAGCGGTACAAAGGGCGCTTTCGCATCGCCTACTCGATCACGGGTGTGGCGCTCGAACAGATGCAGCTCTACGCGCCCGAGGTCATCGACAGCTTTCAACGACTTGCCAAGACCGGCGCGGTGGAGTTCCTGGGGGAAACTTACCATCACTCGTTGTCGGTGCTGTACGACGTGGCTGAGTTTCGCGACCAAGTGAAGTTGCATACGCAGCTGATGAAAGACTTGTTCGGCGTCACGCCCCGCGTGTTCCGCAACACGGAGCTCATTTACGATGACCGAATCGGAGCCGAGGTGGCATCGCTTGGTTTCAAGGGCGTCATCGCAGAAGGTGCAGACGACATCCTGGGCTGGCGTAGCCCCAACTTCGTATACCGCACGGGCCAAGGCGAAACCGCGCTACTGCTCAAGAACTACAAGCTATCGGATGACATCGCGTTTCGCTTTTCGAACCATCAATGGAACGACTTTCCGCTCACTGCCGATAAGTTCGCGCGCTGGGTGCACGGCGTGAGTGGCAACGGCGACTGCGTCAATCTGTTCATGGACTACGAAACGTTTGGCGAGCATCAGTGGTCTGAAACGGGCATCTTCCAGTTTCTCGATCACTTGCCCGACGCCTTACTCAAGCACCCGCACTGGGATTTCAGCACTCCTTCGGAAGTCATCGAGCGCTATCCGCACATCGCAAATATGAACTTTCCGCGCACGGTGTCGTGGGCCGACGTGGAGCGCGATCTGACGGCCTGGCGCGGCAATGAAATGCAGAATCGTGCACTGGCGCGCATCTATGGGCTCAAGGAGCGCGTGCTGCGTCGCAACAATCCAGCGCTGCTTTCGCTCTGGCGCAAACTGCAGACGTCCGATCATTTCTATTACATGTGTACCAAGTGGTTCGCGGACGGAGACGTGCACGCGTACTTCAGCCCCTTCGAGAGCCCATACGAGGCGTTCATCAACTATATGAACGCGCTCACCGACCTCGAGCAGCACGTGCTGTTGGCAGAGCAACCTGTGAGCGTGCCCTGGCACGATGTGGCGAGCCCATCCGTATCGCCCTGAGCGCGTCTACCTTACGGTTCCACAGCGAGCACGCGCGAACCTTACCTTCTGGCGATGGGTAGCGCTGCGCTAGGGGCTCACGCCAGCGTCGACTGCAGGCGGCGTGAAGGGGGGAAGGCAGTACTT
The DNA here is from genome assembly GCA_046598735.1 of Polyangiales bacterium. Classification (GTDB taxonomy): domain Bacteria; phylum Myxococcota_A; class Polyangia; order Polyangiales; family DASUME01; genus DASUME01. The sequence continues at coordinate 86 of JBKJIA010000459.1, read as the reverse complement.
GGAGAATAAAAAAGCTGTCCCGGGGGGCAACCTCTGGGTTTGGCCTGCGGCTTCGATAAGCGACTGGCACACATAGCCTTCGCGAC
>JBKJIA010000451.1:0-4290 GCA_046598735.1 Polyangiales bacterium | reverse complement strand
GCGTGATCGTTGGACTCCTGTTCGCTGTGGGCTGCGCCCGGGGCACGCGACCTGAGTATTTAACAAACGAATCGGCGTTCGTGCGCCTCGGTGTAGACCGTAAGGCCGAAGAGCGCGAGGTAAGGCGCGTGCTCGGCCAGCGCAAGCTCGATGTGATAGCCGAAGCTCGCAGTCCCGACTTTGTGGCGTTCGGTGCCAACAGTCTCAATGGTAGGTCGAGCGCCGTACGGGTGATTACGGCGCGCGGCGTCGTGATCGCCGAAGACGCTCAAACCGATGACCTATTCGCACCTGCGCGCGTCGCGTTGCTCGCTGACTTTCCTTCGCGGCTCAACGATCTCGCGCTGGTTGGCTTCGTGCGGACTGCGCATGGGCGTGATGCTGGCTGCGTGAGCCTGCGCCGGATTCTGCCCGATGGGACCGTGGTCGAGGTTGTGCTCGATGTGAGCGCGTTTGGTTCGCGTGCTTGTGTTTCGTCATTGCAGCGCGGGGCGCGCGCACGTTTGGAAGCCGAGGTTGGATTTCCAAACCTTACGCTTGGCCAAACCGCGGTCGTGCGTGTGGAGCTTGCCTTTCAAACTGTACCCTTGGGTAAACCGGACCCCATCGTTCGCGTGGCGCGTGCGGTGAGCAACAGCGACCTGCTCGAGGCAGAACGTCAACGTTTGAATGCGGCCGCCTGCGCGGGCGCGGATTTGCCCACTCGTCATGCGAACGGTGTGGCGCGCGCGGCGCTCTCGTTGTTCACGGGTGAGAGTACAGACCGTCAGGTAGCGGCCTATCGCGAGTGCCTTGGCGCCGTGCAGCCGGGCTCCCATGAGGCAGAAGTGGTCGCCGAGACGGTGCAACACATGGAGCATGGTTGGCTGGACGAACAGACCAAGGCGCCCAACGAAGACCCGGCCAACAGCGCGGAACTGCCAGCTGCCGGCCCCGGCAAGGACGACGCGGCCAGCGACAGCGACGCTGTCGTGATCGACCCCACCTCAAACAAGACGCGTGAGTGACGGGTTTGCGACCGGCCGCCGCGAGCATTACAACGCAGCGCGATGGCAGCCAATCCTCCCGATAAGAAGCGCGGCAGAGACTTTGTCGTGTGCTCGAACGGCAGGACCGTTTCGCGTTATCACGTGGATGATAAGTTCGAAGCTGGCCTCGTGCTCACGGGCAGCGAAGTAAAAAGCCTGCGTGGCAAGCGTGGTGACCTCGATGGCGCCTATGCACGCATCGAAAAAGGCGAGCTCTTCTTGCACAAGATGTACATCGGACCTTACGCGCAAGCGTCCTCGTTCGGACACGAGCTGCGCCGGCCCCGCAAGTTGCTCGTTCACAAACACGAGATCGAAAAACTGACCGGCAAGCTTGCGATTCGCGGTTTCACGCTGCTGCCGATTCAGGTCTATTTCAAGAACGGACGCGCCAAGATCGAGCTTGGTCTCGCCAAGTCGAAAGACATGGAAGACAAGCGCGAGGACATCAAGCGCAAGCTCGACGTGCGTGAAGCCAAGGTTGCGATGGCACGCGGCCGAGAGAAACGATGAGCCTGGCGTGCAAGCTCCCGAACGGTGACAGCGTGATGCTCGAAACCTTCGATGGAAAGTTGCTGATGTTCGCAAGCCCGCGCGCGCATGCCCCGGGTACGCCTTTGCGCGTACGTGTGGAGGCGAATGGTTCAACGCTTGAGCTCAAGAGCATTGGCTCGCGCAAACGTGACGATGGATCCTTCGAGCTACGCGCCCGCATCACCACGATGCCAAAAGAAGTGCGCGACGCGTTGTGCGCGCACTTCGGCATTCGCGACTAGATTTCGACGCCAGGCACACGCGCGCAAAAGCGATGCGCCGATGACATAGGTCCTGAGATGCGCGTGCAGACTGGCGAAGTCGCGTGCGGGGTGGCTGGGGCGTGCTGCGCGGCGTACTCCAATTTCTCCGAGGGGCCATCGTTCCGCGCGACGCGCTCCACGAAGGCCGCTTAGCAAAGAAGTGAAGCCTCCCGCCGCGCAGCACGCCCCAGCCACCCCGCCCACGACTTCTTGGGTGGATGCTCAAAAGGCCGCCGACGGAAGAACGTAACCGACTCGTACATGGGGTGGCAGCTTGATTGTCCACCCGCAGGCTTCCTGGGAGTCGCGCGTGCCGCACGAGCGTTCGTGAGCATTGTCTGCTTACTGTTGCAGCCCACGGTGGGCTCAGAAGTTTTTGGAGTGCGTCCGAAGGCCCAGAATCCTGAGTTTCCTGAGCAGAGCAAAAGCCGGCGACGGCTACACGCAGTACGGCCGTGCGCTGCGTGAAGTTCTTCGAGTGCTTCCAGCCGTCATGCGAAGCCGAGCCCCCGCGACCCCTACGGCTTCGTCGCAGACATCGTTCCCGAGGAACTGACGTCCGAGCCCAACGGCGGCGACTCCGACGGAGCCTGACCCCATAAAGGGATCGGCCACGACCTCTCCGGCCACTGTGCTCTGCTGGATTAGCACCTCGCTGACGCTGACCGGCTTCTCCGTCGGGTAACCATTGAACACGCGGGGCGCCTCGATGATGTCCGACACGCCGAGGTCGTTGAGCTTGCGCTTGCCCTTCTCGAAGAACAGCACGAACTCGTAGCGGGCTCGGTAGTGATAGCCCATGCCGATCTTCTTCTTGTCCCACACGATCGGCTTCCAGAACTTGAAGCCGGCTCGCTCCCCCGCGGGCTTCGCCACGAACATGGTCTCGGCGTCGCAGAACAGGTAGAGGTGCGCGTTCCTGGCGAGGGCGCGGTAGGCCGCGTCGAACAGCTCGTCAAAACGCTCGTTCGGGAAGATCGTGAACCACTCGTTGCTCGAAGCCTTGCTCTGCTTGAGGCGCGTGGTGGTACCAATGGCCCGGTGCTTCTCCAAGCTCTCGTAGGCAGGGTCCGTGATCATGAGGTTGACGGAATCGGCAGGGAGCTCTGCGAGCCACTCCACAGCGTCGCCCTGGCTCAGAGAGTAGTTTGGCTTTGAGGCTCTCACGGTCTCGATCCTGCTCTTTCTGTCGTACAAAAGCACAACATCCTGCGAGCTGGATCAATCGTGCTCCTACCAGGTCCTAGCCGTCTTCACGTGCAACCTTCTTCACGGGCGTTTCTGTCGGAGGACTTGCCTTGCGAAGCCCTTTGAGGGGCAAGGACAATTGCCGCGGATTTGAGTGGATGCGCTCGGCGGGCAGCACGATGTCCCAAAGGCCAAACACTGCAGCGACCACGTGGTCCAGCTCGCGCGTGTGCTCGGTGCGCTCCATGAGCGGGGGCTCGGGTAGGCAGTATACGGCGCGCTTCGAGCCCCTCAGGGTGTGTAGAACGCCATCCGACCAACCGCAGCCGCCATACACCAGGCAGCCAGGAATCCACAGCGCCTCGAGGTCCTGGAGCGCGTACGGTATCTTCTCGTCGGCCGTGCCCGACACGTTCTGGAACTTGCACTCTATGGCCAGAGCGCGTTGATCGGCCTCGCGCAGCACGAACACGTCGATGCGGCGGTTCTTGCCGATGATAGTTTTGCCTAACGAGACCTCGGTGTAGATAACGAGTCCGCGCGACCCAAACACGCGGTCGAGGTACGTCGCCACAGTGTCGCGATAGTCGTGGGCTTTCACCAAAGGACGATGGTAACAGCGGCGGCCGAGCCGGATCACACGCGATAGCGCCCTCGTTCGGGCTGCGCATGAAAGTCCACCTGAACGCTCGCTCCCCCCTAGCGCAGCCTTCACTCTGTCTCTGTCCGCGCACGCCCAGTGCGCATGCTGGGTCGATGGCGCGTGCAGTGGCGACGCCTTCATTCCGGCTCGATAGCGAGCGAGAAGCGCTCGATCGAAAGCTCGGGCGCGCGCGGGACCCCGAGGCCACGCGACGCAGGAACGTTTTTCAGCTGACTGAAGGAGTTCTCGGATTGAGCGAGTCTCGCGCGCGTTATGAATGCGAGCGCGCACATCGGCCAGTCATGCGAACATCTCCACCATGGTGAGTCGAACCATGGCGATCGTCGCTCTCACCTCAACGCTCAGCGGATGCGCGGGGCGCGCATCCGGGGACATCGCGGACGAACTCGGGACGGGCGGATGCCTCGTGGTGAAGCAGGCCCCGAGCGGTGAATACGCGCATGCGCAACTGGCGAAATTTGCCGGGAACCAGTTGGGAGTGTGCGAGCTGCTCGTGGCGGCGTGGAACCGCGATCCCGAACTGACCGGAACACAAGCACGCTTCCGCTGCCAATGCCCAAAGGACTAGTGGGGACGTCTGTTACACGTGCAAACGGATGGCATAAGCCTGACG
>JBKJIA010000433.1:0-9299 GCA_046598735.1 Polyangiales bacterium | reverse complement strand
GCTTGGTACAAGGCTTCCTCTATCGAGGCCAGCTGCGCGTGATCGCCGAGCTCGATCAAAATAGCAGTGTGGTCAGTCGTTTCGTGTACGGAACTCAAGTCAACATCCCTGACTACATGGTCAAGGGTGGCACCACCTATCGCATCCTCACCGATCAACTTGGTAGCGCGCGCCTCGTGGTCGATGTGGACACCGGCACGATCGCGCAGCGCATCGACTACGACGCGTTTGGGCAAGTGCTTACTGACACCAATCCTGCTTTCCAACCGTTCGGCTTCGCAGGCGGGCTCTACGACCGAGATACCAAGGTCACGCGCTTTGGCGCCCGCGACTACGATGCGGCGCTGGGGCGCTTTACCGCCAAGGACCCCATCGGGTTCGCCGGCCGTGACACGAACCTGTATGCCTACGTGCACGGCGACCCGGTCAACTTCATCGACATCGACGGCCTGAGCGGCGGCAACATCTGCAAACCGCTATACGTTAGGTCTAAAGACACGCGCGTATTAGATGCGCCCGCCGTAGGCAGCCTCCAGCAGAACGGCCTGCTCCAGCCTGGCGCGGTCGTGAACTTCAAGGGGTTCGATCCCTCAGGGCAGTTCGCGCACATCGAGACCATCCTTCCGAATGGAACATCGCTGGATGGCTTCGTCTTGAAACAAAACCTTTCCACTCAACCGCCGAGCACCGACTTTAACCAACCAGGTCAGCCGATGTCTCCACAAGCATATCCTTCCCACGGCGTGGGCATCAAAGGCTGAACGCGGATCGGACGGCCCAATCGGCCGTACCTGAACTACGCACGCAACTCGTCTCGGGTCTGCCAGCGCCGTAGGGCCCGGGCCCGGGGCGTTTCACCACGTGTTACCCGCGCCGCGTGGCTGGACAGGTCCAGCTCAGCCGACACAGGAGCGGCACATCCTTCCTTATCAGACCTCGTGCGCCCGTGTTACAGGAACAGGCGGTAGCCGAGCGCGAGCCCGAGTGCACCCGCGCTCGTATCGCGCAGCACGTAGCCATCGAGCTTGACCCACGCGAGCGACACCTCGCACAGCACGGCCCCAGGTCCGAAGTGAAGCTCGGCGCCAAGCGCACCGAACGCGCCGATCTTGGTGGCCGTCTCTTCGTTATCACCGAAGGAGCTCGAGCCTGCCTTTCCGCTGATCTTCGTGCGCAGCATATATAGACGCGGCCCGAGCGCCGCATAGGGACGGATTAGATCGCTAGATAGGTGCAGACGGTAGAGCACCCCTAAGGTGACCATCGCTTGCTGCTGCGTAAGGGTATAACTCGCCGGCCCAGGCAGGCGCGGATCGTCGATACCCTTACCTTCTGCTTTGGGTTGTGTGTAGCCTCCCGAGAGAAACAACTGCAGTGAATGCTCTAGCGCTGGCAGCACGTATCCGACTTCGAGCTCGGTGAGGAACGATGAGCCCAGATCACCGAAGGGCTGGGAGAATCCTCCTCCGACCTTCGCGCCCGCGACGATGCCCGCACCGAGCATGCCGCCACGCTCGTAAGAAGGACCTGACTCCTGCGCTGCAACACCACCTGCAAAGAGAGGCAGGATGGAGAGCGCCATGATTACCATGAAGACTTTGTGTTTCATGCTCATCCCCTCACTGCACCGTCTGTTCGGTTGTGCTCAATGTGGCCGCGCCGTCATGACCGCCTGCCACGAAGAAGAAGGCGCTCTCTTGCGCAGAACCCGCAAACATGCGCGTCGTCTTGGCATTGCCTAGGTCGTTGAACGCGCCCGACTTCAGATCTGGCAGTGCTCCGCAGGCCCCTCCACCCGAACAGAGCGCCGCTGAGGTTCCGTCTGCCGCACCGGAGACTCCGCCGAAGGTAAAGAGCTGATCGTTCGCGGCGCCGGTCCCAAAGCCTACCAGGTTGCCCTTGAGCGGGTCGGTACCTATGAACGTGCCGAGATCACCCGCGGCTGCGAGCTTGCCTGCCTCGAGCGTCTGGTCGGTGGCATTGCCGGTCGTGCGGCCGCCCCCGATGTACACCCAGACATCGTTTGGTGTACCCGAGCTTGAGATCACTTTGGAGTTGGTCCTGCTCATGACCCAGATGCCGTGGTCAGCACGTGGGACGGAGAGCGTGTCACTTCCGCCTACGAAGTCCGCGACGGTCTGAGTCCCATCGCCCGCGACAGTGACGGTCGCCACTTCGTAGGTATCGAGGTAGGTCCCCGAGCCGTTGCGGCCTCCGCTTGCGTAGAGATACCATTTGCCAGCCGCCGTGGGGCTCTCGAAGGCGGTCACGGCGAGACCCTCGCGCGCGCTTCCCAACAAGCAATCGCCACTGGTGCACAGACTGCCGCTGACGGCGTGCCAAACGCCGAGCGAACCGGATGGCAGCGGCCTGCCACTGGCCATACTCACCACGCCCTCGTCTGTGAACTGGCACTGGCTGGCATTGGCTCCGCAGTTGCACAGGTCGTTCGCGCCTGCGCCACAGCTTACGGTTCCTACCAACTCGAGTGAATCGGCGACCGCCTCTGCGGTGGGAGAGCGATACACACGGTAGCCGTGTGCACCCGGCGTCGCCGCCCAGGTCAAGCCGAGTACGATCTTCTCGGCGCGTTCAGGCAGCTGCACGGGAAGGCTCTCGCCCGCCAAGGATTCGCCCGCCGGATTGTTGAGATCGTTGCCCGCGAATAGCGCGGCTACACGGTAATAATAGAGGCCCTTAGCGAGGCCCTTGCTGGCCGTGCCAAGGGTGGCATCGAGGTCTGTGATCTCCGGCCCCGCAAGCGGGTCCAGGATCTGAGCACGGAAGAGTGTGGCGGTCGCGGCCGAGCCGTTATGTCCGCCGAGCAGGTAGACGAAGCGACCGATGGTGGCCGCCCCCGCGCCGGAGCGCGGCGCAGGCAGCAGATTACGCCCAGGCTTCCAGTCTCCGATGGCTCCGAAGACATCCACGTCCGCCGCTTCGAGCGTGTTGAAGACGGTGGTGCCACGGGTGGTAGGTGCGTTGGTCGTTCCGCTGTCTCCGCCGATCGCATACACGTAGCGGCTGGCCGAAGTGGGCCTACCCGCGACGAGCGACAGCGCACGACGCGGTGTGGTGAGGTTCGTACCATCCTGCCAAGCCGACAGATTGAGGGAAGAGGTCGTCACCGAGAACGCAGAGAACTCGAAGAACGCGCCATCGGTGTTGGTCAGGCGCACCAAACAGACGCTGCCTTCAGCGGGCGCGGTCGGCGTGGCGTTGGCCATCGTCACACTGACGACGACGCTCTTACCATCTCCGCTCGGCGCCTGCTCTGTCGTCGGCACGACCGTACGCGCGTTGCTGGTCGTGAGACAGTCGAGCTCCACCACCGCACCCGCTTCGAACCCAGCGCCGTTGATGGTGACGCTGGCATTGGATACCATGGCGGTCAGAGACGCCGGAGTCACGCTCGTGATCAGGGGTGGCTCGTCGGACGTCACAGTCACGCCTGCAGCGAGCACGTCGACCTTACCATCGGGGTTGACTACGATAAGATCGTACTTCCCTGGCGTGAGTCCGCTTGGGACGACGGCCGTGAGACCATTGCCGCCTTGCCTGACGTCGACCGCCGTCAACGCACGCGCCGTGCCCGAAGCACCCGCAGGCGTCAGATACACACGCGGGACGGGCGCAAAGCCCGAGCCCGTAATGGTGACCGCGGTGGTCTTCGTCGGGGACACATAAGCCGGCTTGATGCCGGTGAGAAGCGCATCATCCAGGGTGTTGGTGATACGCAGACCGCCGGCCAACGTGCCTGCGCAATTGCCCTTATTGGTGACGAGCACATCCCACGTGCCGGGCTTCAGACCGGCGGGCACCTGCGCCAGGATCTTGTTGAACTTGGCCGGACTGTCGAAGCTGTTGAGGAGCTTTCGCGTCGTGCCGTCCTCATGCACGAGTTCCACCTGAGTCGCCTTGGCAGACAACCCTGATGTGAAGATGGTGATCTCGATCGGGATCTGAGCGTAGATGACCGGCGGATCGACGAAGAAGACGATAGGCGACGGGTCGACGGTGATCGCCGCAGGAAGAGTGGCGATGCAACTGCCGACGTTCTGCACCGTGACGGCGTGGGGGCCTACGGCCAAGCCGTCGGCGAAGCTTGCGACGATCTCGGTGCTGCTGACGACCATTACGGACGTCGCAGGCACGTTATCTACCCGCACCTGCGCGGCGGGATCGAAGCCCGTGCCCACGATGGTCAGGTCCGACGTATTGTCGCCGCAGAGCGAGGTCGGCGACACGGACGCGATCGTGGGCGGCCCCGCAATGCGGAAGACGGCATCGGCCGTACCCATGCAGCCCGCGGGCTCGGGGTTCGCGACACTTACGCTCACGTTGCCGACAGGAAAGGCTGAGGCATCTACCGAGAGCTCGATTCCGGTGCAACTCTTGACGGTCAGACCCGTGGTCTCGAGGTCTTCGCAGCCAGTGAGTTGGGCGACGTCGATGGACGTACCGCCCATGCTGACGCTCGGCTTCTTACCATCGACCTCCAAGAAACCGCTGCCTACGATGGTAAGCATGGAGCTTCCATCCAGTTTGCATGCGACCGGCGGATTGACGCCTTCGATGACAGGCGGCGGCACCACACGCAGCGCAAGTTTCTCTTCGCTCACGCAAGCCGCTGTCTCGGGATTCTTCAAGGTGATGTCGTGGAGACCGACGCCGATGGAATCCTTGGCCAAGTTGAGGGTCGCGCCCTCGCAGTAGGATGCCTTCACACCTTTGTGCGCAATACGCGTGCAGTCGCTGAGCTTGCTGATGGCGAATGGCGTCTCGATTCCAGCCACTGTCAGGGTCGGACGCACACCTTCAATCTCGAGCAAAGTCGTGCCTGTGAGCACAAGCTCGCGCGCCTCCTGCGCGACGCACACAAGGCCGGGGGTCACCTTAGTGAGTGTCGGTTTATCCACCACCGCGAGGGCGCCGAGCGCTTGGCCCTTCTTCTCGTTGGGGTTCTGTACCTTCACATCGTAGAGGCCGACAGGAACCAGCCCTTCGGAGTCGCCGATGGACACCTTCTGGTTGATGGTAAGACGCATCTTTTCCTGAGAGTCCCACGCCAAGAGGGTAAGGTTCTCGGCATCGTCAGGGTCGCCGCTGAAGAGCACTTGCGAGTCGTCGCCAGGGCTTCCGTCGAGCTCCCGCGAACGCAGCAGCGTGACGCTCGGGATCGCGATGCGCGGATCCTTCGGGATGTCGATGGGCACGGGCGAAAAGCCCTTACCCTTGAGCACGAGCTCGGTGGGACGCTGAGCACGGCATAAGATGCCGGGATCGACAGGCAGCGCGCTTGCTTCGAGCTTCGGACTCGGCCCGTCGAGTCCCTTGCCGCAGCCCGCCCCCAGCGCGAGCACTCCTAGAATCCACACGCAGTCGTGTGTGCGCCGTAAGCGCCGCCCCGGACGCATACGCGCCCCCCCCAAGGTCTGTTGAGACATGCCCCTCCACGCGCCGACCCCGTGTCCTCTCGGCGGATGCCACTATAGAGGGAACGGTTCCGTACGCGGTTGAAACAATCGCGGCGGGACCTGCATTGGCGCGCTTCGGCAGTGAATCCGTGGCGCCGCGTGCGATTGGAGTCTGGTTGTGTCGGCGTGCGTCCGACACCGCCCCCCTCTTTTGATGCCAGGCATGCGTGGGCCAGAGCCCATTTCACCCGCGCACCGAAGCTTGAGCATCGCGAGGCAGCCAACTTCGCTTGCAGGTAGCAGCGCTAATGTTGCACGATCAAGTGCACAGTTTCGAAGAGTGGCGTGTTCGGGAAACTCTGACCTCGGATTGGCGCTGTGAGGATGGACGACGTGACGGGTGCGATAGGAGGCATTGCCCTCGATACCAGCCGCTTTCCGATCGTGCTGCTGACCGAAGTGGGCCCGCAAGCGCGCCCGCAGGACTTCCTGACCGCTTTCGAACGAGTACTTTCCTTCAATCAACGTTTTGTGAGCTTGCACGACGCACGGGCCATCGAGGGGTGGGATGTGGTCGATCGGGCCGAGGTGCACAAATGGGTAAAGCGCCACGCGTTGACGCTGCACACCTTAGTAATTGCACACGGGTCGATCGTTACGGGCGTTGCCCAGCGAGCCAATGCTGCCGCCGTGTTCTGGGGCACCGGTCTTGATGAGGGTGTCCGCTATTTCGAGGATTCAACTGCAGCGGAGGTTTGGGCATTCAAGACCGCGCACTTACGACGGGGTGCCGCCGTCGGCTAAACTAAACGGCGTCCTGACGTTGCCAAGTGTGTGGGAGTACATGCCGCCTTCGGGCGAAGCCCTTCACACCATTTAAGGCCAAGGGAAAGGGACGAAATCTTACTATCCATCTTCTCTCTCTGAGGCCAACGCAGCAGGGAAGGGGATCGTGGCGAGGTAAAGTACTCATGTACATTGCGCGTACTATCCATGGGCACGCGATGCACGCGAGAGAGCGTCGCAATACTGCGCGAAGCCAGATTCTCGCTTTGTTTCGCAGCCTCTCCCGTTGGGCACGGCTCCTGCTCTGCCTCTGACATCACCAAGGAGGCGCTCATGAACCAGCAACTGAAGCATATGGCTGCGAGGTCAGTACTCCTCATCTCGCTGTGGCTGCTCGCCACCACCACCTTCGCGCAGACTGCGCCCACTCAGATCGGCAATGCCGCGTCAGCGCCGTCGCACAGCATGACGGCGCTCGGACCGAGGAGGACTGCTTCAGAACCCCCCGAGCCAGATCCCGAATCGGCGCGCACTAAGAAACGAAACCGACGCATCGGCATCTCCATCGGAGTGACCTTGGGCACCATGATTCTTCTCGGGGCGGGCTTCGTAATCGGCGCTGCCGCGGCCGCCAGGTCCATGAACGGTCCCCCCGATATTCAATTCTAGGCGGTCATTCCTCAGACGTTTGATCGCCTACTCGCGTTGACGACCAAGGTACAGCTCAACCTTACTGGTTGCGCGTGCCTGCTGAGCAGCCGGTCCGAACACACGACGATTTCGTGGCGCGGCATCGTCGAAATCCGGTGACGGGACCCCGGCGCAGGATCACGGCCCTGCGAGACACGCCGCGTCTGCGACGCGGAAGGCGTTGCAGCTCAAACCAACGGGTCCCACTGCACCGCCACCACCGCCCACCGCGACGGCGCCGGGGATCTCGTACGTCACGCCCCACGAGCTCGGATTCAGCCCCGCATCTTCCCCTACGACGATCGCGCCCGAGACTCCGGCTGCGCCGCCGCCCCCGGCTCCGCCCGTCCCGCCTTGGCCGCCCGTGGCCCCGGCTCCGCCGCGGGTGGACTTGATGGCATTGTCCGGTGCTGGGCACGCGATCGTGGTCGTGGCCGAACTGCCGCCCGGGCCACCCGCTGCGCCGACGACACCGCCAGCGCCCGCGCCGCCGTCACCTGCCGCCGACGTACTGAGCGACACGCGCACCACCGTCGGCACCGAGCGCCAGAGGAAGAGCGCGACGGAAAGTCCACCGCCGCCGCCGCCGCCGCCGCCCGCGCCGCCGCAGCCGCCGCTGCCGCCCATCGCCCCGGTTCCACCCTTGAGCGTGGACGCCGTAGTGCTGCACCAACGTGGTTCGCCGCTCGCACCGGCTCCGCCACCGCCGCCCTCCATGCCCGTCCCGCCCGGTGCGCCGGATGCGGGTGCGTAACCCGCTGCAGTGAACGCCGCCGCCGAACGTGTGCCTGGCGCGCCTCCGCTCCCAGGCGCGCCCATCGCGCCGGGCCACCCCGTTCCACCGTTTCCAGACGCGGCCAGCCCGTTCAGCCCGACGGAGTCTACGCAAGCGCCGAGGGCGTTCCGCTCCGTGCCTGCGAAGCCGACACGGGTCAGGCTCGGATCGGACCAAGCCCACCCGCCGCCGCCGCCGCGCCCGCAGCCACACGGGGCGCTGGTGTATCGGGCACTCTGGGTGTTGGGGTTGTTCGTGCAGCCTGGGTACTTCGTGTCGCCGTTGCACGCGGCCGGAAGACCTTCGTTGCCCATCATACCCACGGTGGGGATGCTTGCGTTCGCCGTACCGAGCGCGCCGTCCGCGCCGCCGCCGCCGCGAAGGGTGCTGTCTTCCACGGTCAGGCCCGACGCGTCGACGAGCAGGACCGCGATCGAGCTCTGGCCGGGAACGACCGCATCCGAGGCGACGACCCGGATCCCCGAGATGCGCGTCGGGCTCGTAATGTCCTCGCCCACGATCGTCGGCGACGCGGCGCTGATGATCGTGCTTGGACTCCGGCCCACCAGTGCGCGGGCCCACGTCTCGCTCGTGTAGCTCCCGTGGATGTCCACACCATTCGCCAGCGTCACACCGGACGTGTAGTCGCCGCCCGCGACGAGCACCGCGCGCTTCGCCTGGGCCACTGCCAGGTCGACGCCTCGAGCGATCGTCGCGACCGGTGCCGCCGACGTGCCCGCGTTCGTGTCGTTTCCGAGGCTCACGTCGACGAAGATCGCGTCGGACGCGACACCGTCGATGCCGTCGCAGTCGGAATCGATCCCGTTCACGTCTGGAGCGTCCACGGCCTCCGATGGCACACACGCCGTGCTGCCGTCCGGACCGGAGTCGAGCTGTCCGGAGTCTGTCTGCGCGGCGTCGGTCCCTGCGCCTGAGTCGGGCTCGGACACGACCGCCGCGGCATCGGGCTCGCGATGCTTCACGTCCCTCTCTTTGTAGGGGCGCAGATCATCCTTTTCGACCTGAGCATCCTCGCAGGTTCCAGCGCGGCACGTCTCAAGCAGCTCATCGCAGCTCACGCCCCCGCAGCGATCGTCGAGATACAGATCCACTGCCAGGGTCTGACCCGCCTGGAAGCTGCCGATCGCCTGGGCGCGAACGCTGTAGCCGCCGGGCCCCTCGGCGATCGCGACCACGCGAAACTGGCGTCCCTTGTCGCCTCCGCGGGGCACGACAGCCACACGCAGCGGCAAGCCGGGAAGGGGCTCGTATCTCTCGTCGAAAGAGACCTTGCTCCACTCGCTGGCCGTGCCACTTCGACCGTAGACCTCAACCTGCAGTGCGTCCGCGCGGCTTTGCACCTGGGAGTCGCCGTCAATGATCGTCATGATCTGCGTGCGCGGCAGCTCCGACGTGCAGGCCATGAGCCAGATCAGAGGCAGGCAGGCGCGACTGATGCGCGCGCCAACGTTAGATGGGATCATCGTCCCCCCAGAGCCGTGACCACCAGCCCGTTGTCGCCAGGAAGTGGGGGTTCGGTGGTGTCGTCGCCACGCGTGGCGAGCGCGATGCCCACGCCTGTGCCGACGACCACGACAGCCACCGTCGTCCACACCCACCAGCGCTTGTAC
>JBKJIA010000338.1:0-25658 GCA_046598735.1 Polyangiales bacterium | reverse complement strand
TACGGACTTGAGGTGCTGCGCGCAGTGGATGGTAAGTTGCCGGCGTTCGACGAGCTCACACGTCGTGCCGACATCGGAGCAGCACCGCGCATGGGTTGGCCTGCGCCCGAGCTCGCTGCGGATGCGATCGATGCCTCCGAATTCGATCTGTCGATGATCCATACCTTACTGTCATCCAGTCTGGAAGCGCAGCGCGGTGCGGCCCGTTACTTACTGTCTGCCAATGCCACGTTGGCCAGGGCCCTGCGCTTTCGTGCCCGTCGGTGGACGTTGCAGCGCTTTACGCATGCCGATGGCATGGTGGCCGCGGAAGGCGGGCCGGGACGCGCCTTGCTTGCCACGCATCGGCTGACAGCGCGCGCCTATTCGGCCACGGCGCTCGCGACCTACGCGGAGTGTCCATACAAGTTTTATCTGCACGCCATTGTCGGTCTGTCGCCGCGCGCCGAGATCGAGGAGGTTGACGCGCTCGATGCGCGACAGCGCGGCATTCTCTTTCACGCGGTGCAGCGCAGCACGCTCGAGGCCTTGCGCAGGGAGCAGTTACTGCCATTGAGTGCCGCCCAGCTCGAGACCGCGCTATTGCTGATGCGTGCGGAGCTCCGCCGCGAAGGCGCACGGGTGCGTGAGCTTTGCTCGCCTGCCATCGACAGCGTGTTTGACGATACCTTGCGCGACGTCGAGAACGATCTGACGGAGTGGCTTTCGCGCTTGTCGGTAGACATTGCTTTCGTACCTGAGTATTTCGAGCTCGGCTTTGGTTTGTCGCGCAGCCGTGAGCGCGATGCGGCCAGTCGCGATGCTCCGATCGAGCTGCCCTTGGGCCTGCATTTGCGCGGTGCCATCGACGTCGTGGAGCGAGCCACTGCGCCTGGTCCCGATGGCGGCATCGTGTTGCGCGCGACCGATCATAAAACCGGTGAGTATCCCGAAGAACGTCTAGGCACGCTGCAGGGCGGTCGTTCGCTGCAGCCTATCCTGTATGCGTTGGCACTCGAGGCCATGTTCAGCGACGCGCGCGTGCAGTCAGGTCGACTTTACTATTGCACCTCGCGGGGTGGCTTTGCGCAGCATGAGGTGCCGCTCAACGGCATGGCACGGGCAGCCGTGCGCGACTTGTTCTCCGTCATCGATCGCGCGATCGAGCAGGCATTTCTGCCGGCGGCGCCACGGGCAACGCCCGCCAACAAAGCCACGACTTGCGAGCGTTGCGCGTACAACTCCGTGTGCGGACCTTACGAAGCGGAACGCGTGGCCCAGCACAAAGACCAGCGCGCGCTGACGCCCCTGTTTCAAGTGCGAGGTCTGCCGTGAGCGATACTCAGCTCGTCGACTACGAAGCGCGCCGCGCGATCCGCCAAGACCTTACGCAGACACTGATCGTGGAAGCCGCTGCCGGCACCGGTAAGACCACCGAGCTTGTGCAGCGCATCATCGCGGTGCTGATGTCGGGGCGCGCTACGTTGTCTTCGATCGTTGCCGTCACCTTCACTGAGAAGGCCGCCGGCGAAATGAAGCTGCGCATTCGTACCGAGCTCGATCGCGGCTTGTCTTCGGCTGCGTTGTCCGCGGTCGAGAAGGAGCGTCTGCGGCTTGCGCTGTCCGAGCTCGAAGCTGCACGAATCTCCACGATTCACGGTTTTTGCGCCGACCTCTTGCGCGAACATCCGATTGAAGCCGAGGTCGATCCCGGCTTTGAAGTGATCGATGGCGCGCGCACAAGGCAACTGGTCGAACGCGTTTTCGACCCGTGGTTCGAGGCTTGTTTGACCGCGCCGAGCGAAGGCGTGCGTCGTGTGCTCGCGCGGCGTCGTGCCCGCTCGCCTGGCAAGAGCCCGCGCGCGGAGTTGCTCGATGCCGTCTTACGGTTGGTGGACACGCGGGACTTCGACGGCACCGTGCGCCGTGATCCGTTCGATCGACAGCGCGTGTTGCGCGAGAGCTACGAGGCCCTGTCTGACCTCGCACGCCTGGGTGAGCGCAGCGCCTATGCCAGTCATCCGCTCGCGAAAGCACTCTCGTTGCTGCAGCGCATGTTGCGTCAAGTGTCGCCTGACGATCAGGACGGACTTGAGTCGCTACTGACGGAAATCGGGCGCACGCGCGATATCTGGACGCGCGCTGGACAAGGTAAGGTGTTTGCGCCGGGCCTCTTGCGCAGCGAAGTCGTGGCCGAGCGCGATCGCGTGAAGGCTCAGCTCGACGAATCCAATCAGCTGTGTGGCGCAGACCTCGCGGCCTGCCTGCACACGGAGCTCGGCGCGGTGGTTTCGCTCTATGAGCGTGAGAAGCAGGCGCTGGGAGTACTCGACTTCTTCGATCTCTTGCTTCGTTTGGGCGAGCTCTTGCGGCGCAACCGGCAAGTGCGCAACGATTTGCAGCGCCAGATTACGCACCTGTTCGTCGACGAGTTCCAGGATACGGATCCGGTTCAATCCGAGATCTTACTGTTGCTTGCTGCCGACGATACTCAGGAAGGTGATCCTTGGCGCGCACGCCCGGTGCCCGGCAAGCTGTTCCTGGTAGGCGACCCCAAGCAATCGATCTATCGCTTTCGTCGTGCCGATATCGCGCTTTACGAACGGGTGAAGCAGATCCTGCTCGCTCAAGGCGCGAGGCTCGTGCATCTATCCACGAGCTTTCGTGCTCTGCCGGACATTCAGCTCTTAGCCAACGCCGCGTTTAGCTCGCTGATGGGCGGCAACGCGGCGCGCGGTGAAGCGGACTATGTGCCGCTTTCGCCATTTCGAGCGGCGCGCGAACAGCAACCAGCCGTGGTCGCGCTGCCCGTGCCCGCCCCCTACGGAAAGCTTGGCGGCGTCACCAAGACGGCGATCAAAGCGTCGTTGCCGGACGCGGTGGGCGCTTGGGTCGAGTGGCTCATTACCAAGAGCGGCTGGGTAGTGCGCGAGGACGATAAAGACGTGCCGATCGCGGCGCGTCACGTGTGCTTACTATTCCGTCGCTTCAAGGATTGGGATGCGGACGCCACGCGCGATTACGTGCGCGCGCTCGAAGCCCGACGCATCCCGCACGTGCTTTCCGGCGGACGGTCCTTTCACGCGCGTGAAGAAATCGCGGCGCTACGTGCGGCTTTGTGCGCGATTGAATGGCCCGATGACGCGCTGTCCGTCTATGCAACCTTGCGCGGTCCGTTCGTAGCCCATGCCGACGAAGCCTTACTGTCTGCGCGTGCGGCCATGGGTCATCTTCACCCGGCGGGGCCCATTGAGGTCGAAAGCCTGAGCGGCGAAGATCGGGAAGTTGCGGAGACCTTACTGTTGTTGCGCGCTTTACATCGTGCTCGCAATCGTCAGCCGGTCGCGAGCACCATCGGTGCATTTCTCAATGCTACGCGCGCCCATGCCGGCGTTGCGATTTGGCCGACGGGTGAACAGGCGCTCGGCAATTTGATGCGTGTGCTCGATCTCGCACGCAGTCACGAGCGGCGCGGGGATGGCAGCTCGTTTCGCGGGTTTGTGGCTTGGCTCGACGAGCGTGCGGAGCAGGGCGATGCGGCCGAAGCCAAGGTCGTCGAAGAGAGCAGCGACGGCGTGCGCATGATGACCGTGCACGGCGCCAAGGGCTTGGAATTTCCTGTCGTCATCCTCTGTGATCCCACCGCTCCCAAGCGACCGGAGCGCGGCTCGCGCGTGATCGATGTCGAGCGTCGCATCTGGGCGCAATCGCTATGCGGCGTGGAGCCGATCGAGCTCATTGAGCAACGCGATGCCGTGCGCGATCAAGACGAAGCCGAAATTGTGCGCCTTACTTACGTGGCGGTGACGCGTGCGCGCGAAGTGTTGGTCGTGCCTGTGGTCGAGGACGCTCCGATCGCGGGTTGGCTCGACATGTTGCATTGCGGGTTGCATCCGCACGGGACGGGCGAAGTGGTTGCGGGCGAGCATGTTCTGCAAAATGGCGGGCAGCGCGTGGCATGGTGGAATTCGCGGCTGCTCGATCTGACACGTCCCCCCACGGGTGGTTTGCGTCAGCAGGACTTGCTCGTGCCCCACGCCGACGGAGCGGAGCATTCTGCATTGCAGGCGCACGCTGCCTGGCTCCTAGGGCGTGAACAGGCGCGCAACTTGGCTAGCACGCCGACGCTGCAGCTACGCACCGTCACGCAGGTAGCCCACTCCGACACGGTAAGGTCGGGCGTGTCGCCTGAAGTGATCGATAGCGGCGTCGATCGTCTTGCACGCCCTGCGGGGCCGCGTTTCGGGACACTGGTGCACGCCTTGCTTGAACAACCACTGCGCGCGAGCGATCTTGAGTTGCGCGCGCTGGCACGCGTGTTTTCGCGCGAAATTGGCGCGACGGACCTCGAGATCGAGGCGGCCCTGCAGGCTGTGCAAGTGGCACGTGCCCATCCGCTGCTCGCCGCTGCCCGTGAGGCGTTGACGCGTGGCGAATGCGAGCACGAGCTTCCTGTCACGTTCCGGCGCGAAAACGGCGAGCTTATCGAAGGCGTGATCGACCTGGTCTTTCGCGAACGCACGCCCAGCGGTACACGGCTGCTGCTCATAGACTTCAAGACCGATTTGGAGCTGCGCGATCTGGGCCCCTACGGCCAGCAGCTCGACTTGTACGCAGAGGCCTACGCGCGTGCGACGGGTGAGCGACCTGAGTGTTTGATCTTCCGCGTCTGAGCTTCCGTGAGGAATGACACGCTCAGGCCAAATGGTAAGATTGCGTCACTTGGCGGGTGGCAAAGCTTACGGCCTATTACTGACGCGTCAGTCGGTAGGTTGTCCATTCGCTCATGCCCTTGGCGCCGCGTTGTTCATAGAAGTCGATAGCGGGCTGATTCCAATCAAGCACCGACCATTCGACGCGCCCTGCGCCACGCTCGTCTGCCAGCGCGACCACGGCATCGAACAGGGCTGCGCCGTAACCTTTACCGCGCTGCTCGGGCAGTACGAACAAGTCTTCGATCCACAGGCCGCGTTTGCCGCGCCAAGTGGAGTAATGGTTGAAGAACAACACGAAGCCGACCGGCTCATCGCTGGCCTCCGCGATCAAACACTCGAAGGGCGCAGGAGACTCGGCCAACTGCAAGCGTAAGGTCTCGATGCTGACTTCGACACTCTCTGGCGATCGTTCGTATTCGGCTAGGGCGCAAATGAAGCGGTGCACGAGCGCGGCGTCGTCGGGCGTGGCGGTGCGTAGGGTGCTGGACACGGGCGAAGCGTAGCGCACGCGGCACGGCGGCATCGCTGTCGCGGTCGTTCGCTTCCTTTCGAATGCGCGCTCGCTGTGGCAGCATGGGGCGGAATTTGCGCCAGCGCGATGCCTTCTGGCCGTGCGGTGTTCAGGAGCCTAGGATGAGGATGTGGTGGTTGGGTCTAGCGCTGGCGGGTCTCGCCTCGGTTGAACTGGCGGCAAGCACGGTCCGCGCGGATTGCGTGCCCGATAGCGTGACCGCTGAGGACCTCGATGGGGATGGCGTGCTTGACGCGGCCGAGTGCGGCGCGGGCGCCTGCCCCGATCGCGACATGGACGGACTTTCGGACCGGCGTGATCCCGATGATGACGGGGACGGTCTGCTCACGTGCGAAGAGCGACCTGGCAACATCGACCTGGATACAGACGGCGACGGCACGCCGAACTATCGCGAAAGTGACGACGACGGTGACGGTGTCGCAACAGCGGATGAACGGCCGGGCGGCATAGACCGCGACAGCGACGGCGATGGCATTCCCGATGCGCTCGATGCGGACGACGATGGCGACGGCATCCTCACGCGCAACGAGCGCCCGTCGAATCGTGAGCGCGATACGGACAAGGACGGCATCCCTGACTATCTCGACACCGACGATGACGGCGATGGCGTAGACACGGTCGATGAAGGGGATGCAAGCCGCGATTCCGACAACGACAATATTCCTGACTATCTCGACAACGCTGAAAACAGCAACCCGGACGCGGATGCTGGGGCAGGCAGCGGTGGCGGCGGCAGCGCTGGGACGGGTGGAACGGGCAGTGGTTCGGGCGGCAGCAGCAGCGGGGGGACGTCAGCTAGCGACACCAACAGCGGCCTGGCCGGTGGCGGCCTGTGCACGGTCGGGGCCGGCAATGAGTTGGGCAAGGCCTGGGCCTTGCTCGCGTTGTGCCTTGGAGTGTTGTGTTGGCGTCGGCGATCGCTCGTACTGACCTTACTGTTGCTGGGACTGACCGGCCCCGCGTGGGCGCAAGTTCCGATTGACACCTACACGGCATCGCCTTTGCCGCGGGATGGGTTTCAAGTTCCGCGCCCGGAGACGCCAGGTCACCTCAAGTGGTCGGCGCTGCTTTTGGTCGACTACGCCAAGGATCCGCTGCTTTTTCGGCGCAATCTCGACAAGAAGAACAGCGAGCTTGGCGCAGTCATCGGCACCTCTGTGGTCGGTCACGCCGCATTCGGATTGGGCTTGGGCGAGCGCGCAGCGCTCTACATCAGCGTGCCGGTGAGCCTCGTGATGTCTGGCGATGCGGATACCAAAGCGGTGGCGCCCCCGGCCGACGGGGCCGGTCTGATGGATGTGGCGGTCGGTGGTCGCGCGATTCTTTACGGAGAAGCACAGGACCCATTCGCCATTGCGGGCGAGCTCGTGCTGCACACGCCCACGGCCAAGCTTGCGGATGACGGTCAGGTGTATCGTGGCGAATCTTACGGTTCTGTTGAGCCATCGCTTGTCGTGGAAGGTCGCTTGGGCCGCAGCTCGCTCGGAGCGCGCGCAGGCGGACGCTTTCGCAAACCGAGTGACGTGTTGAATGTGCGCGCAGAACAAGAGCTGAGACTTGCGGCAGCCCTGCGCGTGCGTGTGATCGATGGCTTGGAAGCGCAGCTCGAAGTGCTTGGCTCCACGCCTTTCAGCGCTGTCCTGGACGCGGAACGCTCGCCCTTCGAAGCGCTGCTCGGTGCGCGCGGCTATGCCGGCGATCTGCATTGGGGCGTGGCCGCAGGACCTGGCCTTTCCCATGGTTATGGCACCCCACAAGTGCGCGCCTTGGCACTCGTGGGATACGCGCCAGGAACCGCACGACGTGTTGTCAATAAGAAGGAGCCGTTGGAGCCTACCCGCAGCGCCACGGCAGACGCCGACCATGACGGCTTAGTCGATCGGGATGACGCGTGCGTCAACGAACCTGAGGACAAAGACGGCTTCGATGATGGGGATGGTTGTCCAGACAGCGACAACGATCAGGATGGCGTGGCCGACAAGCTCGACAAGTGTCAGGGCGAGCTTGAAGACACAGACGACTTCCAAGATGAAGACGGTTGCCTCGATCCGGACAACGACAGCGATGAGATCCTAGACGAGCTCGACACATGTCCGGATGTGGCAGAAGACAAGGACGGCCTCGCCGATGGGGATGGCTGCGCCGAAGACGATGCCGATAGTGACAACGTGCCAGACAAGGACGATGCATGCCCAAGCGACCCTGGGATTCCTGATGCGCTCGGCTGTCCGCTCGTGATGGAGTAAGGGCCCGTGCACAGGAAGCCCCTTCATGGGGATTTCGTAGTCTTACTGTGGCCTTGAAGTAAGGTCGCCGCCGCGCTCAAATGTGCCTCGGCATCGGCCGCCCACGCACCTTGATTGCCACCGGCCTCGAGAAAGCGTGCGAACGCGCGGGTGGACTGCGCGAACGACAACAGGCACTTGGTGTCATTGGTATCGAGCCCGTTGTCCTCGCCTATGATCGGGCGCGGATTCTTGACGCGCTCCTTACTCAGCGCGCGCTCCACACTCGTGCGCAGCGGCGCAAACACGGCACCACGACCGTCTTCGCCCAGGCTCATCAGCACTTGCCGGAGTGCGAGCACCAGACCCGCAGAGGCCGTGCCCAGCGAACGCGATGCATTCTTGACCGCGCGCTCGAGCTCAGGCCGACTGCCCGCCTGTTGCAATGCAAGTGCGAACAGACCTAGCCCTTCGTAATAGTAAGATTCGTAAGGTGGTACGAAAAACACGCCGCTCTGCCGCAGCGCACCGAGCGGGCGCTGATCGTCCGTGATCGCACGTTGGGCTTGTGCATACGCTTCGCTGTGCTCGCCGAGCCTGTCGAGTGCGACGGCCAAGCCCCAACGCGACAGTACGCGCTCATCGCCCGAGCCCGCGGCCACGGCACGCTCATAGAGCTCGACTGCGCCTTCCAGATCTCCGCTCATCATCGTGACTTCTGCCAGATTGCTGAGCACCGTGCTGGGGGAACCTTCATCGATGCGTAAGCTCAGCGCGCGCTGGTACTCTGCGACGGCACGAGCCGGATCGCCTTGCAGCGTGTGCAAAATGCCAAGCTCGAAGGCGACTTGGTAAGCTTCGTAGTCGGCATCTACCGATCGCAACTCTTCAAAGCGAGCGATGGCTTCACGGCTACGTTTTTCGATGCGCCCACCGCTGCTGCGGCGTTCCCACAATGCGAGCGCCTTGGCACTCAAGAACAAGACTTCGGGATCACGCGGCACGAGCTTACGGGCAAGCTCAAAGCGCGTGATGGCATTTTCGATCGCGGCGCGCCGAAGGCTCGTTGCATCGGGGCCGGCCAACATACTCAGACCCAGCGCAGGATAGAGCTGAGAGCGACCCTGCCGCAGCAAGGTCTCCGCGCGGCGTTCGTTGGGGTTCTTGGCGGCGCGCCAAAACGCTGAGCTCGGGATCGTGGGCGTCTGGTTCGCCTTGTGGTTGGGCACGTCGGGCGTCTGCGCCGTTGCCTTGTGGCAAAAGACGATCGAGCTCACCAAGATCCAAGCAGCAATTCGCACCCAAAAACGCTACCACGAGTTTCACTGCGGACGGCTAGATCCGCCTTGGCAAAGCCCTAGAACGTGTTCTATGTTGAAGGCCGCGTCTGCTGCGACGCTTGGAGGCTCGCGCATGCGAACGTTTGATGCCCTGTACATCGCTGGCGAATGGCACAAGCCTGCGCAGCCCACGTTTGTGGATGTGATCGATCCCAGCACGGAACTCGTCGTCGGCAGGATCGTGCAGGCCGACGTAGAACATGTAGATCGAGCCGTGCTCGCTGCGCGTCGCGCGCTGCCTGCATGGAAGATGACGCCGCCAGCCGAGCGTGGTCGGCTGCTGTTGCGTATTGCCGATCTGATGGATCAACACTCAGCGGAGCTGGCGGAGCTGATCATCTCCGAGCTGGGCTCGCCCGCCGCCATGACGCGCCAGTACATGGTGGGTTTTCCTGCCAACACCTTACGCTTCTACGCAAACATTTTGATCGAAGGGCGAGTGTCTTTCGAAGAGCAGCTGGGTAACTCGCGCATCTTCAAAGAGCCGCGCGGCGTGGTGTCATTGATCACACCTTGGAATTATCCCATCCACCAAATCACGGCCAAGCTCGGTCCGGCACTGGCCGCGGGTTGCACCACGATCGTCAAGCCTGCGAACGAAGCCATCCTGAGCTGCTTTCGTTTTGCAGAGCTCGTGGCCGAAGCGGGTTTGCCCAACGGCGTGTTCAACTTCCTCGCCGGCGATGGACCCACGGTGGGCTCCGCCATGGTCACGCACGTTGACGTGGACATGGTGTCGTTCACGGGCAGCACGCAGGTGGGGCGCGAGATCATGGCCAAGGCCGCGCCGCGCGTGAAGAACGTGTCACTCGAGCTAGGTGGTAAAGCAGCTTGTCTAATTTTGGATGATGCGGACCTGAGTGTCGTCAGCGCCGGCGTGCACCACGCTTACGTCAACGCGGGGCAGACGTGCGCTGCTTGGACCCGCATGCTGGTACCCAAAGCCAAGCTCGCCGAAGTGGAACGCTTGGCCGCGCACGCGGTGGAAAGTACGATCGAGCTGGGAGACCCGCGTGTGCCGCCTTGTGCAGGTAAGACGCGACTCGGTCCCTTGGTCAGTCAGCGTCAACAAGAGCGCGTGCGCGCGCTGATTCAGCAAGGCATCGACGAAGGTGCGCGTTTGATCGCCGGCGGCCCCCAACAACCAAAAGGCTTTGCACGCGGCTATTACGTGCAACCTACCGTGTTCTCTGACGTGGCTCCGAATATGTCGATCGCGCAGCAAGAGATCTTCGGACCCGTCCTTACCATCACAGGCTACGACGACGAAGAGGATGCGATTCGCATCGCCAACGGCACCATCTATGGCCTTGGCGGGGCCGTCTGGTCCAAGGACGTGGAGCGCGCGATTCGCGTGGCCCGCAGGATCGACTCAGGCACCCTCGACATCAATGGCGGGCCCTTCAATACCCTGGCGCCATTTGGTGGCGTCAAACAGTCAGGCATCGGTCGCGAGCTCGGTGTGTACGGGCTCCACGAGTACCTTACCACCAAGTCCTTGCAGCTCCCGATCGACGGTCAGATGGCGCACTATCTCAAGCCCGAAGCCTGACGCTATCTGCGCCGGCGAGTGCGGATCGGCCTAACCCGAAATCCCCACGCGCCTGCGAGCTTCAAGACAGGCATCGCCGGCGATCGCGAAGTCTCCACAGGATTTTGGTCGATCTTCGTAGATGCGGCAGAGGTAGCGCGCGCTGTTCCCGTCGCCCTCGAGCGCCACACATCGGCCGTGCGGGCGGGGTAAGTGCGGACCGAATACGTCATAGGCCACAAGCTCGGGATGTCGCTTTTTGATCGGATCGCGAGTGCTGACCTCCACGCGATCGAAGGCTTCACGACAGCAAGCACCACATCGCCCGCACGCGTCTGCATCGAGCTTGGCTTCGAAGCGCACGCAGGCTTGGTCTGCTGCGTTGATGCGTTTGCCGCGCTCTCTGGGCAGCTTGCGCGTCTGACGGCAACGCAAACCGTCGGACGAAAAACTCCAGGCGCATTCGCTGCAGGTTGTCTTTCGATCGTCAGACAGTGGAAAGCCACTCGCGTGCAGGGCGCGTGTCGACGACCAGAGCTCCTTCGCGTCCGGTCGCGTGGCACGCACGAGCTCAGCGACGACCCGCGTGCGCTGCAGCGCGTTCTCAATCGCCTGCGCCCAAGGTCCCTGGGTGGCGCGTTCAAACGCCTCGCGCGCGAGTGGAATCGCCTCGTCCTCGCCCGGGCCGAGCGGATCGATTGGCAGCGCATCCCAGTAAGGTCGCCAATCGGTCGTGACGGCAAAAAACCTGCGCAGGCCATGGCGATCAGCAAGTGCTGCTTGCACACGATGACAGGCGTGCTCCTGAATCAGATCGCGCTCATCCGCGTTCTCCATGCCCCAGTCTGCATGGGCGGCACGCTTGGGCCCGGCCACGAGCGCATGACACAGCTCGTGGAAGATCAGCTGCGCCAACGAATCGTCTGCATCGAAGTGCTCGGGCGTCGACAGTGTGAGCGTGCCTTCGCCATCAAACGAGGCATAGACCGAGTCGGAGCGAGCAATAGTAAGGCCGATATCACGCGCGCAGGCGAGCCAGATGAGGTCCAGTGGATCGGTATAGTGGTGGCTAATGCGGCGGGACATGGCGTTGCACTTGCCTGAAGGGCACGCGTGCGAGCACCTAGCCTAGCCTAGGCCTGCGTCGATGGCATGCGTCGAGCTCGACCCCGCGCGCTGGCTTACACAATCGCGCTGATCGCGTGCGCCAACTTCACATCGCGCGCACTCAAGCCGTCACAGTCGTGGGTGGTCAAATCGATGCTTACGGTGTTGTACACATTGGACCATTCGGGATGATGGTCCATGCGCTCTGCGATCAGCGCTACCTTCGTCATGAAACCAAAGGCGCCCACGAAGTCCTGGAACTTGAACGTGCGATGAAGCTTGCCTTCTTTCAGCGACCAGCCGAGTAAATTCGTGAGTGCGTGCGCAATCTCGGCGGGCTCAAGGCGTGCAATGCGGGCCGTGGTCATGGTTGCCTCGTTTCGTTGGGAGCCTGCGGCTCATTCAGTTTATGACCATTCAAACGCGCGCGCAGCTCATACACGGCGCGATACACGACACGGCGTGCACGATTCAAACCACCCAAGGGTCGATGGGCTTCGAGCGCATTCCAAGGGTTGAACGACATGCGTTCTCCCAGTTGCTCTTGTTCGGCGCTGCCGAAACCTTTTGCGTGCAAGGTAAGGGTGGCTACCCGTTGCGGCTCCGTATTCCAATCCATGCGTGCGTCCTCGATCGGGAGATCCTGTAAGCCACGCGTCTGTAAACAAAGCTCAAGGGTAAAGTCTCCTTGTTCGAGCTGCGTACGCAACGAAGCGCGTAGTCCATCGTCGCCGGCGGGGGCCGCGTGCAGAGTTTGCCCCGACGCTGGGCGTACTAAGTAGCGAACCGCGCGGTCAGGCCCATGCGCGAATGACACCACGCTTGAGTATTGACGCTCGAAGAGATGACCCGGCTTCGAGGTGATGCGAGCTATGGCCAAGGCTTCGTCAAGATGTGTGGCCAGATGGGCTAGTAAGCCGAGGGGGCCCCGCACCAGCGCGCGATCGAACGCCAGCGCTTGTCTTACGTTACCTACCATCAAGGCGGGCGCATCGATCAGCAGGAAGTCTTGGGTATGACGTTCGAACAACGCCGCGCGGGGCAGGTCCGGGATCCCCATTAACTTGATCGCCAAGCCGTGCACATCACGCTTGCGATCGGACTGTTTGAAAAACGAGCCACTCGAAAACCTTACCCATGCGGGATAGGCCGTGCCCGGCTGGAACACCCCGCGCCGAAAGGAAGGCGCAAGATTTTCTTCGACGCGCAAGCTTGCGCGCACGATGCCATGGCATTTGGCGTGAAAGCCGCGTCGCGCCTTGCGAGGTGCGGGTTGTCTTTCAAAGTCCTTTTGGATTTTAGCCACGTGCAATGCCGCAAGTGCCAGCGCATGCGTGCTCTCTTCGTGCGGAATACGTTCCAGGCAGGGCGCGCGCAGCTCGCTCAAAAACTGCAGGGCGCTGCGGCTCGGCATGAAGAAGTATGCACCGCCGCGGGTTTCCACTACGCGAGGCAGATGGGGCACGCGCCGAGCAGGGCAACCTTGCAAAGTAAAGTCGTCTGCGTTGAAGGGGGCCTCGCGACCCGCCGCGAGCATCGGATCGGGATCGTCGCTGAGCCCGGCGAAGTTGGGATTCACGATCCAACTCGATTGCACGAACTCGAACTGCCTACGCAGGTTGGCGTTGAAACATAAGAAGTATAAGCCACGCGCCTTACCATCGTCCTCCAGCATGTGCGCTGGATCTAAGCTTGGATGCAGCGGGGGTCCATAGATGCGTCCGCGACGTACGATGCGGTGCACATTGGCGAGCTTGATGCGCTTGGCGCGCGCTTTCGGATCTCGCGCATCGCCGCACAGCGCCACGTCCTGGGGAACAGGCAGCATCGTGTCGCGCGGATTGGTACGCCTAATGTGGGAACCTATCGGGCAGCGTTCGCCGTGCGCGTCTCCGTGATCGGAAAACAGAAAATCATTCAGGTCGCATGCTTCGTCTGGGCAATCGCGATCCGGAAATAAGGTGACGGGAGAACCGTCAGGCCAGCGACCGACCATGCGCGAGGCCAGCCACACGCCATCCTTACCATTGTCCAACTCGGCTGCTGCCTGATTGACGTAGCGCCAGAACGCGGCGACTTGTTGCTCGAGCTGGCGAAATACCAAGTAGCTGCCGTTCTTGCCGAAATCGCGCAACGAAACAGCGTCCGCCGCCTGCGGCAGACGGCCAGAGGGATCGTCGCACTCGCGGACGCGCGGCGTCAGCCCAAGCTTGTCGTAGGCATTGGGGTATCCAAGCAGTACTTCACCCGGCTTGAGCGCATCCGCATTCGGCTTTTTTTGTAAGCCAGCGATCTGAGGGTTTGACACGCCATCGCGGAAGCCAAAGTGCTCCTTGCGTAGGTGTCGCTTCTCGGTGCGCTGAGCGGGTAGTAGCACCACGAGCTCTAGCCCATGCTCGGTCACCATTTGGGCGCGCAGCGTATCGTCAAGTAGCTTGTCTGTTTGCACGCTTCCGTCGCCGTTGCCTGCGAATGCGCAGAGAACGCCGTGAATTTCGGGCTGCTGCGGTCCGCCCCACACCCACTTGCTGGGCGCGCTGTCTTTGTCGTCGCCCAGCTGTCGCGCACGATGGGGCGAGGCCATGCCTTCGCGAAAGGAATTACTAAAGCCGGACAGCGCTTCAGAGGTAAGCCCTATCCGCGCCAACCCCGCATAAGTAAACGCCAGGTTCCACGGCTCTTCCTTTAGAAATGGCGGCTCTTCGCGTTCGGTCAGCAAGAAGTCCGCAAACTGGATGCGGTCGAGCACGCGAGCGAGCCAGGTGCGTGCTTTGCCGGGGTCGCTCACCGAAAACAAAGCGTAAGCCGCGGCCGGCCTATCGCCATAGCCATTGGCCACCAGTCCCTGGATCTCTGCCAAATCTAAGGTCACGTGAATCTCCTCAGGAAGGCATCGAGGTCGCGGGGGCGCGTGCTGTGCAAGCCATGACGGAGCCAACTGTTGTTGTTGATGTTGGACACGCTGCGATTGGGGTAAGCACTGTAGAAGACCTGCGTCGGTCGCTGATGGGCGCGGCCCCAGGCCTTGAAACGTTCTTCATCGTTCGCGCCACCAAAGGCTAGCGCCCGCGTGCGCGGATAACCTTCGGTGCAGCTCCAGGCCAGGTTCAAACCGATCGCCGCCTGATCTACGAAGTCACCGAGGTAACTCTCCCAGCTGCCGTCGTAATTGCTGAAAAAAAGCAGGCGCCGGCCGTTGTCGATCAAGAGCCATTTCGCAAAGTGGATGCTTGGGATGCCGCCCAGCTTCTCCACGTAGTTGAAGTGATGGGTGGCCAGGGCCGCGATGTAACGGTGGGCCACACGCAGCACAAAGCGCCGCACGAAGCCCGCCTTGACCGGAACCACGTGGCTGAGCGCATTCTGGGCAAAGTGATCTTCACTTGCCATGTTAGCCACGAGCGCGCTTTCCGCTTCGGGCCCGCGCTGCTCGGACGCCTGTTGCAAACAGTAAGGTTTGTCGATGCGCTCACGCACGAGCACGTAAGGTAGACAGGGTAAGAGCTGCCACGCTTTGCCCGCCTGGCGTGCCCATGGCTGCCATGTCTCGCAGAGCTTGCTGGCGCGCGCTGCCGGATCGGGATGGTCTGTCGCCACACGACTGAAATCGATGGTAAGCCCGTCCCGGGCCGCCTGCGCTATCACGGTCGCTCGTATCGCGTCGTAGACCGCGTTCGGATCACGCACGTCGCGCGGTATGTCTGCCAATGCGTTCATGCCGAGCTCGCGCACGCGCGCTTCGAGATCGATGCGAGCAAGATCGCGCCCACCGTGGCCCTGATACTCGGCCGTCGACGGCAACACCTGAACCGTAAGGCGGGCCGCGAGCTCCGCAGGGCTCAACGTGCCTTCAAAGCCATAACAGGCGCTGAGCAGCGGCTGCAGCGCATGCCCCTTGCGTTCGGCCAGCATCGTTAGATGCGCCGCGATGGCCCGTTCGCTCGTGTCGACTTGTGCGTCGAAATTCGATTCAAGCACCAGCCACGAAGGGTAAGGGGCGTCGATCGGCTCCTCGATTAGCACGAGGCGCGCGAAGTGGATGTCGAGCCCATGGAAAAGCGCGGGCTGAGCGATGCCGTCGATGTGCACCGTGACGGCCGCCAGATGTTGAAGCTCGCGGCGCACGCGCGCCGGATCGCGGACGCGCAGGGCCATGGTCAGGGAACGTTGAAGCACGCCGCACGCCTAACGCGTTTGCGGGGTACGAAGCAAGTTTGATCTAACCTTAACTATTCGCGGGCCACGAGCCCGGGCGCCCAAGCACGCTGCCAACCGGTCGCGTTGCGGACACCAAGCTGCATCAAACGTTCAGTCTCTTGCGCGATGGCGCCGGCATCGCCACGCAAGCTCGCCGCGCAACGACGGTACAACGCTGCGTAGGGGTGATAGCCCATCTGTTCCGCTTGACGCACGGCTTGCAGCAGCATGTGGTCGCGGTCTTTGCGCTGGCCTGTCAGGTGCGCGAGCGCTGCGCGACCCAACGATGCAAAACACAGTGGCCAGACAAGCCCCTCAGCTTCGATCTGTTTGATGCGTTCGAAGGCGGCCACCCGATTTCGACGATCATTCGGATCCAGACTCAACGCACCCAAGTGCGCTTGCAGATTTCCCCAGGTGGCAAGCACACGCCAGACTTGCAGGCGCGGCATACCACTCGCGGCGTACTTACCATGTCGCTTTGAGTAATGGTCGATGGCAGCGGCGTAGTTGCCAAGGTACGTGTGGGAGATCGATGTCCACAACATCTCTTGCACATCGAGAAAGCTAAACACGTCCGGGCTCAGCTCTGGTTGCATCCGGCCCATAGCCAGCAGCGCATGCTCAGGTTGATCGGACATCAGGCGCGCCATACTCAACATGGGTAGTAAGATCGCCACCGCGAACCTGTCGTGGCGTGCGTCTGCTTCTTGAATCACGCCTTCGATTTCGTCTGCCACGCCATGGCGACCGCCGATATACAGACAGGCCTGGTAGAGGTGGAAACGCGCACAGGCTCGTTCCCAACTAAGGCCCGGCTGAATCGGCTGACTCAAGGCGAGCGTGGCGCAATCGCTGCTTAGTTTCTTGCGCCCATAAATAGCGTGAAAACCGGCCTCTGCGAGCTTCAGCGCGCCGAGCGTGCTGGGGCTGCCGGTACGTTTGGCCAGCATGGCGCACTGACCATGGATCTCGGCCGCGCGTTGCTCCGCCTTGGAGCCGCCGGTCAACGAGATGTACACGCCTTCCGTTTCGAGGCCCCGTAAGATGTTACGCGCGTCTCCCGCATCGAGCGCGCGACGCAGGAACTCGGTCGCAAACAGAGCGCCGCGCACGGGCTCTACCAGCCAATACACGCCGAGCGCGATGCGCAGCGCATCGAGCGTTTCGCGTTCGTCTGGCTCGATGCTGCTTGCAGCTTTCTCTTCAAAGCTCAGGCCGCGTGCGGCCAGGCGCGTACGCTCGAGCGCAAGCGCTGCCAGGGCGGAACGCGCGCCGCTTGGATAACGAATGTCACAGCGGGAAAGCACGCGCTTGAGCAACGCGATGCCCGCACTCAGATTGCCACCACGCAACAATTGATCGGCGGCGTTGCGCTCGAGCGCATGCGACGTCTTCTCGTCGACGAGCTCAGCTGCGCGCA
Source organism: Polyangiales bacterium (assembly GCA_046598735.1). Lineage (GTDB taxonomy): Bacteria > Myxococcota_A > Polyangia > Polyangiales > DASUME01 > DASUME01. Next base: position 8,609 of record JBKJIA010000338.1, on the reverse strand, counting down.
AGTAGGCTTGGGCAGATTCAAGACAACGTCCGGCCGCGGCCAACGCTTCTGCATACCTTTGTTCGAGGCTCGCACGTCGCTCGGGAGCCGCCGGACGACTCGGGTCAAGACATGACAACGCAGTAAGGTACAAGTCCGCACTGCGATTGAAAGCGAGCGCAGCACGGGCGCGATCGGCAGCACGTTCGGCATAGGCGAGCGCGCGATCGAGGCGCCCTGCGCCCAAGCTATGCGCGAGCAACAGCTCGAAATCGTGGTCCCCACGTTGCTCGAGCTCGGTCAAAAGGCGCGTGTGGACAGCAGACAAGCGTGAGCGCGACAGGCCGCTCACGACCACTTCGCGAATGCGATCATGGTAAGTCTCCGCTACGTCATGGGGCCCGCCGCCGCGCGATTTCGCAAGACCGGCGGCACGCAATGCGTGCAACGTGGCTTGGTCCTCGATCGGGATGCCCGCAGCGCCGTAGGCAGCGTCTTGGGGAATCGGACGTCCTGCGACGGCGAGAACTTCGAGCAACGACACCGCCGCGGTAGGCAGTCGCGCGATGCGCAAGCCCAGCGCTTGCCCGAGCGAGATGTGATCGCGCGCAAGCGAACCGTCCTGCGAAAAGCCGGCGTGACGCACCAGCTCGTGCACGAACAACGGCACACCCTGCGATTCCAGCGCGATGTGCGAGGCAAGGTCCGGATCGTGAATGCCGCGCTGCGAAAGCAGCTCGAGCGCGAGCATGCGCGAGTCTTCCGCGTTCAAGGCGCTTATCGACATGCGCGCGATGTCGGTCTTGGCAGAGCTACGCTCGAGACTTGCGAGCTCTTCGAAAAACGGACTCTCCGCGGCTTCTTCGGGACGGTAAGTTCCGAGCACCGTAAGGTGGGGTGGATCCTTACCTTCGAACAGCTCGCGCATGAGTAAGGCACTATCGAGATCTCCCCAGTGGAGGTCGTCGATGAACAGCACGAGCCGCGTGCGATCTGACAGTCTTCCCATCAGTTCGGCAAAGGCACGGTAAGCCCGCGCGCGGTCGACACCGAGCTCTTCTTCGGGCGGTGCGCAGGTCAGCGGAATGATCTTGCCGAATGCAGAAAACAAGCGCGGCAGCACCTCGCGATGACGCGGCATCAACGCAGCTAGATCAGTGGGCGCGAGTGCGAGCATATATTCGACCAACGCTTCGACCACACCATCCCAAGCCTTGAACGGCACCGCCTCGCGCTCGTAACAAGCGCCTTGCAAGACCAAGGAGTCGGCACGCGTTTCAAGATCACGCAAGAAGCGGCGGGCGAGGGTCGTCTTACCCACGCCTGATGCGCCGTGCAGAAGCAGCATGCGCGGGCCCAGATCCGCATGCGCAGGTGGACTATCGCGCAGGGCTTCGAGCGCGTCGCTGCGGCCCACGAACAGTTCGCCGGTGGTACGTCGCGCTGCTGCGCGCGGCACGAACGGCGGGCTCGAGCCCGTAGCCATGCCAAGACGTGCCGCGATTTCATCGCCCGTGGGGCGCGCCTGCGATTCGCGCGAAATCAGCGCAAAACATAGTGCGTCGAGCTCCGCCGGCACACCGCGCACAAGGTCGCTCGGACGCACCGGATCGCGCTCGCACTTGCCGATCATGATTTCGGGGATCGAACCTTCGAACGGTAAGCGCCCGGTCAGCGCTTCAAACAACATTACACCGAGCGCATACCAATCGCTGGCTGCTTCGAACGGCTTTCCCTGCGCTTGTTCGGGCGACATATACGCAGGCGTGCCAACGACGCGTTGCGTGCGCACTTGATTGCCCGCGCCCAGATCTCGAGCGAGTCCGAAGTCGAGCACGGTGACGAGTCCTTGGCGCGAGATCAACACATTGCTCGGCTTGAGATCGAGATGCAGCTTGTGGGCCGCATGCAGCGAGCGAATGGCACTTACCAATTGGTCGAGTACGCGGCGCAGAAACAGCTCGTCGCGCAGCGGAGATTGCGGCCGTCCGTAGGTTGCGCGGGTGCTGTCTGCAGCACGCATCCGATGGGCTTCGACCTCGAGGAGGGTCGGCGCGTTGCGCCCCTCAAGCGTGCTGACTGCCGACAGGAAATCTTGGCCTTCCACGTAGTCCATCGTGAACAGCCACGAGCCATCGAGATGATGCAGCTCATGCAGCACGATCAAGTTGGGATGGCTCACGTCCGCAAGCGCCCGAAACTCGCGCTTGAAGCGGCTCAGTGCGTCGGGCTCGGCACCCAGTAAGACCTTGATCGCCACGCGTCGACCGAGCGTGCGGTCGTAGGCGAGATACACCGTGCCCATGCCGCCTTCGCCCAGCCAGCGTTCGATCTCGAAGCGATCGCCGATCACGCGCTTGATCGCGGCCGGCCCCGCGCTACGGCCGGCGCGCATGCCCGAGAGCTTGTCGGGCGGCATTCGTTCGTAAGGATCCTCGGCCATCTGCGGACGGCCTTTCTCCTAACACATTAGGGGCGAGCGGCACTCCAACGAGTTACAAACCGGCACTCGCCGCCAACCTTTGCCAAGCAGGCGTGCCGGATGCTGCTCACACCATAGCACTGCGCAGCCATGCGTATACGCTCTCGCCCAACCAGACATCGAGCGCGATCCCAGGCATCAAACCAACCACCGTCGCGGCGAGCATCGGCGAAAAGCGCACGTGCGAAATGCCGAGCATCGCCGGTGAGACGGTCCACGTGAAGGTAAGCAGACGAAACACGAACACCGAAAAGAACGGCCGTTCGACCAACGCGCGCTCATAGCGCCGAAGGCGTGCCGGAATACGGGCTTGAGCCCATTCGCGCGCGACGTAGCGATAAAAAAAGAAGCCATTGATCTGCCCCAACGTCGCGCCGAGCAGTGACAATCCAAATGCCAACGGAGCGGACCAGACCAAACTTGCGCCGATCACGAAGAGATGACCTGACGGTCCAAGCGGCTGCACGAATGCGAATAGCGCCAGGTACGCAACCGCTCCCCAAGCGCCCGCGGCCCGCAGCTGCTCGCGCAACATGCTGGCCTGAATGCCCTGCTTGGCGCCGCTCACGAAGAGCCATAACGCGGCTGCGATCACGAGCGAGATAAGCAGCAAGCGCGGCCAATGTCGGTTCATACGTACCTGCACGCGCATCTTTGCGTTGCGATGGCAGTCGCCACCGCTGCGCCAGAGAGTACGACGCTGACGCTCGTCCATATCCACGATTGCTTGCGCGCCCGCTCAGAAGCTTTGGTGCGGGGCGGCGTGAACCCACTGGCGCACGCGCTTCGACATGCCATTTGTACTCAGTCGCACCCAATGGCGTGGTGGGCAAGATCACTGTCACTGCACCAGTCCCATGAGGATGCGCGACCCGAGCCGTTTTTTTCGCTCTATTACTGTTCAAAGTTGCGAGCTTGCGCGAAACCCTCGGCGCATGCTTCATCTATCCATAGAAACTGCCGTACGATCGACACGTGGATAAACGCTCCGACTTGAGGGACCAGGCCCGCGCGACGCTAGACGCTCGCGAAGGTAAGCCTGTGCCTCACACGGGAGCCGCGGTCACGAGCTGGCGCCCCAGCATGAGCCTGCGCCCGGTCGAGCGTTACGGTCGTTTCGAGATTCTGGGTCGAATCGGACGCGGTGGCATGGCCGAGATCCTGTTGGCGCGTGAGCGTTCGAAGGCGGGCGGTACACGTCACCTCGTCATCAAGCGCATCCTGCCCGAGGTTGCAGACGACGCAGAAATGCTGCGCATGTTCCTCGACGAGGCGCGCGTTGTGATGGGGCTGTCGCACCCGAATTTGTGCCAGATCTACGACGTCGGCGAACAAGACGGCGCTTGGTATATCGCGATGGAGTGGGTGAATGGTGCCACGCTGCATCAGCTCATTCGACGCGCCATGGCAGACAACTATGTCGATGCCGCGATCATGGCGCGCATCATCGGACAGTGCGCCGAAGCGTTGCATCACGCGCATACGGCCCGTGATGGAGAAGGGCGTCTGACCGGATTGGTGCATCGCGACGTCAGTCCGCACAATCTCATGGTCGCCTACGACGGCCGCGTGAAGCTGCTCGACTTCGGCATCGCCAAGACCGTCTCCTCCACCCATCGCACGGAAGCCGGCGTGGTCAAAGGTAAGGTCTGCTATATGGCCCCGGAGCAGTGGCTCAGCGATCCACTCGACGGACGCACAGATGTATTCGCGCTGGGTGCCTGCTTGGTCGAAGCGCTGACTGGCGAAGTGATGTTCAAGCGCGACACTCAGATGGAAGTCATGCGCGCGATTCTCGATGGCACCGTGCCTGAGATCGCGCTCCACAACCCGAAGGCGCCGCCTGCGCTTATCGCCATCGCCGAACGAGCGCTAGCCCGCCATCCACAAGATCGCTTTCAAACAGCGCTCGAGATGAGCCTGGCCATCGAGCGCTTCTTGGCGTCCCTTGCCGAACCGTGTGGCCCCACGCGCGTGGCCGAATATGCACGTGCGTTGTTGCCCGCGGAGGTCGAGCTCGGGCCGGTCCTCGAGCGCTCGGTGCATGGTGCGCATTTGCAGGCATCGCCACCCTTACTGTTGCCGCCGGTGCCCCGAGGATTGCTCGGTACGGCGCGCGCTACGCCCGTGAGCGCCTTACCGGTGCCGCGGCCCTTTCAAAGTCGTGGCATGAAAACCTGGCGCGTAGACAGCGACGCTTTCACGCCGCTCGACAGCGTTATTGCGTCGCGTGAAGGACGCTTTGATTCCGACGAAGCAGCCCAACTTCTCGAGCGCCAGCAACGCTTGATCGCGCCCATGCCCGGATCGCGCGTGCGTGCGCAGCTCGATGCGGCCACGGTCTACGACGATCCTTCGCCCTTCGACGACGCTCCCACCCATCAGCGTCCGATGTTGCCCTCCGTGGAAACGTCCGCGCGGCCACCGCTTCCAATCATGGTGTCTGCGGCAAACCCAGTCCCTAAGACCTTACCATTGCCTCCCGACGAGTCTTCGTTTGACCGCTCTTCGTTTGAGCGCCTAGCGCGACCGCTGGCCAGAACGCTGTCGATGCCCGTGGTGCGTTCGATAGGGCGCATCACCTCGGTTGTGGTGCCCGCAGCGGCTGCGATGTTGATGATGCTGTATGGGGGGCTGATCGGTCGCGATCGCGAGCTTGCCAAGGCGCCGCAAGCCGCCACTGCGGAGCAGATGCACGTGGACGAGCAGGTGAGCGAGCCAAAGCCGGCCGCCGCCGCGAGTACGTCTGAGCGCGCTCGGGCTACCGCACCCACCGCACCTATCGCAGCCACACCCAAACCGCGCCCGCGCCCGTCATCCGCAAGCGGGGCCGCACCGGATGATTCCGCACCCGCGCTTGAAGTAGGCTCAGGCTTACTCTCGATCAACACGCGTCCGTGGTCGACCGTGTATCTCGGCAAGCGCATGTTGGGCACCACGCCCATCGCGCGCGTGCCTGTGCCGAGCACGCCGCTGACGCTGAAGCTCGTCGACCGCGACGGGCGCGTCCACCTGCGCCGCATCGAACATTCCGCAGCCGACCTGCGCGAAATTTTCTTCGACTTCAACGAACAAAAGTAAGGTCGGGCACGTTGACGCCAATCGGTCGTCACCCACCAAGGCTTACGTTCGCGATTTTGTGGGCTCGGTCGACTACGCCGTCAGTTGACGGCGGATCTTACCCAGCGCCTGCTCTTGCAGTTGACGAATGCGCTCGCGTGACAGGTTGTACTTGTCGCCGATCTGCTTGAGCGTGAGCTCGTCCTGATCGTCGAGCCCAAAGCGCCAGCGCAGGATGCGCGCCTCGATGGGCGTGAGCGTCTCGAGCAAACGCTGCACCTCGCCATTCCAACGCTTGCTCTCGAGATTCTCGTGGGGCGTGGCGATGTCCTCGTCTTCGAGGAAGTCGATGAAACGACGGCCGTCTTCATCGTTGACGTTGCGGTCGAGAGAAAACGGTGTGGCCGCGCCGCAATCCTTGATGCGATCGAGCTTGTCCGGCGTGACGCCAGTCTCTTTCTCGATCTCCTCAGGCGACGGCTCTTGGCCGGTGCGCGCGGTGATGCTCTGCGTCGCACGCGCCACGCGGTTGTACGTGTCGAGCATGTGCACGGGAATGCGCACGACGCGACCCTTGTCCGCCAACGCGCGGTTGATCGAGTGACGAATCCACCATGAAGCGTAGGTGCTGAAGCGATAGCCACGCGTGTGATCGAAGCGCTCTACGGCCTTGAGCAGACCGATATTGCCCTCTTGGATGAGGTCGATCAGCGGCAAACGACCGCGATTGTAACGGCGGGCAATCGACACCACGAGCCGGAGGTTGGCCGTGACGAAACGGTTTTTGCCGACCTGTTGCGCCAAACGCGCCGCATCGACATCCACCAAATAATGACGCAACTGACGCGTGATCTCGACGTTGTCGTCGCCTACGAGATCGACCTCGTCCGAGAACGCACCGGCCAAACGATGCACCGCGCGGTCCGCCTGCTCGACGAACAGACGATCGGAATCGAGCACGCGCAACTTGGTGGCGAGCGCCGTCGACAGCTCGTCCCACTGATCTTGGAGCTTCTTGGTGAGCTTGCCCTGCTTGTTCACGGTGCGCGAAAGCTTCTGCATCGCGGCAACCTCTGCGGGCACCTCGACAGGGACTTCGCTCAACACCTTCTGCAGGCCGATGGCCAAGGTCTCGAACGCAGGCGCATACGCAAACAGCGCCCGCCAGTAACCGATTTCGAGGCGCTCCACCGCTTGGGCAGCTTCGATTTCCTGCTGCGGCTGAAGCACGGGATGACCCGACATCTCGCGGAAGTAGCGGCTCAGGGTCGAATCGCCCGGCGGACGATTGCGCATGTCCTTGAGCGCCTTCTCCATCTCACGCTGAGCCTCGACGAGCTGATCGCCCGTGGGCTCCTCGAAGGCCTCGACCTCGTCTGCCGTACCCGCCGTGTTTGCCACGGTCGACTCAGCAACCTGTTCCGCGCCCTCGTGCTTAGACATGCTTCAGCTCCTTCTTCGTGCCTGGGCTTGCACCCGGCGGTTCCGTGCCTCGACCATCCGCTTTCGGTCCATCCAGACGGTCCCCGCAAAGTCGAGGCCGTCCCTATCTCGGATATGCGCTCAGGGGGTCGAGCGGCCCCCTTATAGTGGTTTCTTCAGCTTTCGGGGAGACTCAAAAACCAGAATCTGTATGACACTCGCTGACATGCAGCCCGTGTGCCAGTACTGCGCCTGCAAAAATCCTGAGAGATTGCGCGAAAAGCGAGCTCTCATTCGGGCGAACACGCTGCAGTTGCGCAAGAGTTGCCTTCATTCCTGCATTGCCTGCGCCACCTTTGCACAGGGTCGTAGGCTGTAAGTGGAGTCCTACTACGCGGTTTCTGTAGGAAGTCGCAAGCTCGGTGGGCATCCTTTCGTTCGCTCACACTGGCGATGAAGCGCGTCATCGCGGAGCTTGCGTTTCTCGTGGCCAGCGAAACGCGCCTACAGCTCGTGCGGGAGATGCTCGCGCGGACTGCGGAAGTAGTGCATCGGCGAGTAGCCCAGCAAGTTCGAAACGCGGCCCGTGTACAGACACGAGTACGTCTCGACCTGATGTCCGAAGCTCGACGGCTCAGGGCCGGCCTTGAGCAGCGGCCCCCAATACGGATGAAAGCTCTTCTCGATCTCTTGCTCAATCTGATTGCATTCGCTTTCGACCGCACGGATGCGCGCTCGCGTGCGCTCGATCTTACGCTTTAGGCGGGTCCGTTCAGCTTCAACCGCCGCATCATCGAGGGCATTGCGTTGCTTTTGCTTGAGCGCCGTCTGCGCAAAACGCAGCTCATCGGACAGAGCCTGACGTGCCTCTTCGAGTTGGTCCCAGCGATCACCGGCTTCGCTGGTGGCATGCACCCCGCGCAGCTCGAGCTCGAGCTCTTGAATGATCATCGCCGTGCGCCACGCGCTGTGCTTCTTCGCGCGCAAGACGTCGCCGTAAATGTGATCGCCCACGTACAGCACGCGATCCCCATTCATGTTGGTAAGGCGGGATAGCTCGCTCAGACAACCGCCTGTGTAGATCTTGCCTCGCTCCAGCCGTTTGACCGTGCCGTTCGGCTGATCGTGCAGTGCAAGCGGGATGTCTTCTTCGATGAAGAAGCGCGGTTTGCGAGATGCGGTGATGATTACGTCGAAGAACTGCTTCCAGCTCTTGTACTCAGGCAGGCTGCCCTCCATCAGGTACTTCATCAGATGGGCGGTGTACGCAGGCTGCGAGTTCGTCAGCAGAAACAGCTTTTTGCCGGCACTTCGCAGCTTGTGTAGCGCGAGCGGCAGGTCCGGATCGCGCACGAGAAACTCGGCCGGGTGCGCCATGATGTGATTGAGGATCGAGCCGTCTTGATGCGACAGATCCACGCAATCGCGAATGTCTGCAAACCACTTGGTGTAGTCGACGGGCATACCGAGTGACTCGAGATGCTGCACACCTGCGGCAAAGACCGTGACCTCGCTGAGCGCATAGAGCGTGTCGACGAAGTGGTAGCGAGGGTTGCGTTTCGTGCGGACCTTACTGGTGTGGTAGGTCTCGCGGCGCTCTTCGTAGCTGAGCTCGCGCATGCCGTGGTACGCGCGCTTCACGTACTTGTAGCGATCCATCTTGAGC
>JBKJIA010000324.1:0-17259 GCA_046598735.1 Polyangiales bacterium | reverse complement strand
TATCACCGCGGGCTCCGCGCTCGCAGCACTCAGGTGCTCGATGCCGATGACTCCGTCAGACAGTGCGAGCGCGCGCTGAATCTCATTCTCTAGCTGGCGCACGTTGCCCGGCCAGGCTCGGTGTTGCAGCGCTTCGAGCGCTTGCGGCTTGATCTTGACCTCCGCCTGTTGGCCATGCCGCGCCAGGAAGTGCGCAACCAACAGCGGAATGTCTTCGAGTCGAGCGCGAAGCGGTGGCAGCTCGATCGTGATGACCGAAATCCGATAGAACAGGTCCTCGCGAAATCGCTCCGCACGCACGAGTGCGGCCAAGTCGCGATGGGTAGCGGTCAAGAGGCGCACGTCGACGTGGCGGGTCTTCTCGCTGCCGACGGGCCGAACCTCACCATCCTGCAATACGCGCAAGAGCTTGGCCTGCAGCGCTGGGCTCATTTCGGCCACTTCATCCAAAAATAAGGTACCCGTGTGCGCAAGCTCGAACAGTCCGACGCGCGCACGGTCAGCCCCCGTAAAAGCGCCGCGTTCGTGACCGAACAAGGCGCTCTCGAGCAAACCCTCAGGTAAGGCAGCGCAGCTCTCCACCACGAACGGAGCCGTGCTGCGCTCGCTTTGGGCGTGCACAAAACGCGCGAGCAGCTCCTTACCCGTGCCGCTTTCACCTTGGATGAGCACAGGCGTGCTTGAGCTTGCAACACGACGTGCCAGGTGCAGCGCGTTCATCAAAACACGACTTTCGCCGATCAAGGGCGCGCCTTCGAGCGGCGGTTGCTGCTGTACGAGCTGAGCTTCGAGCGACCTTACCTTGTGCTGTGCTTGACGCACGGCGCGGCGTTCGTTCTTCACTTGCGCCACAACGCGCGCAGCGGCCGCGACCAGCTGTGCAAAATCGGACAGCTGCTCGCGCTCATGCGCGCCAAAGGCACCCGCGCGCAAACGATCGTCCAAATAGATGAGCGCACGGCCGCCGAAAGCGCGTACCGGCACCGCGATCACGGAGCGTACGCCGAGCGAATGCACGCTCTGGGCTGCGTCGAGGCGCGCGTCGTGCTGCGCATCCACGGTCACCAGTGTGGTCATCTCTGCCCAGACGCGCTCCACGATCGAACGAGAAAATGGTAAAGTTTCGCTTGCGCCCGGCCCCGTTCCCAGACTTGCGCTTGCAAGCACTCGAGCCTTACCATCAGCTGCCTGCGTGATCACGAGCGCCCGCTCTGCCTGCACGAGCTCAAGCGCAATTTGGGCAACCACGCGCGACAGACGCTGCTCACTCGTCGCCTCGAACAAACGACGGGCAGCCAGCACCAAACGGCGCGATGCAGAGCCCTGCTCCGCGCTCGAAGGCGCGCTTTGCGCGGAGCCGCTCGCCAAAGCGCGCGCGTGAGCGGGCAAGGCTCGAAACAGCGCGCGCACCTCTGGTTCGAGGCCCGAAAGCGTGCGTTCGAGCAGCGCACGACAGGCCATGGCTCGCTCCTCCGCGTGCGCGGCCAAACCCGCCGCGCGCGCCGTCTCGACGGCGACCAGCAGCAATCGCAAGCGCGCCTCGTAGGGCAGGCTGTCCAGACTCACGAGCGCGGCCCGTGCCTTGGCCTCCGCGGCCTGCGCATCGCCGCACGCCAGCAACGCCCGCGCGTGCGCAACCGCCAGCTCAGCGCCCAAGGTACCGCCGTCGACTACAGACCGTAAGGCCGCACTATCGAGTACCTGCTGAGCAACCTCAGGATGAGATCCTGCCACCGCCGCACAGACGGCACGGCAACCCAGCAGCGCGCGAACGTCGGCGGGCAAAGCCAGTTCGCTCGCGAACTCGACCGCAAGCTTACTGTAAGCAGCATCTAGCTCGCCGCGATGTAGCGCGAGCTCGGATTCCGCAATCGTAAGAAACGCACGCAACGCGTGGTCTTGGCCGCTGTGCGCTCGCTCGCGCGCCTCCAAGAACGAAGCCTCCGCCAGCGCGACGTCACCCACCAGCCAGGCCGCATTTCCCAAGTTGTAAAGCGCGCGTGCGAGGTCTTGCTCACGGCCCAACCAAACCAGCGCGGCCGCGCCCTGGCGCAACGTACCAAGGGCTGCACCGAGCTCTCCAGCATCGAGTTCGACCAGGCCCAAGTTCATCGCAATCGTCGCAGCTTCGTGCGCTTCACCGCCAGCGCGTGAACGCGCGAGCGCCTCGCGCAGCTCGCCTGCGGCTCCCGCAAAGCGACCGCCAGCCAGCGATACTTGCGCAGCCAACATCAGGGCGCGCGACAGGCTACGCGCGTCGTCCAGCACACGCGCTTCGTTGACTAGCAGGTTCACTTCAGCGTCCGCCGGCTCGCCACGCCGCAGCGCAAGGAGCGCACGTACCTCCCTTACACGCAGGCGCGCCAGCCCATCATCTGGAAGCTTTGAAACCTGAGTGTTTGCCTGAACCAAGTCTCCCGCATCGAACGCGAGTCGCGCCAGCAAGGCGTTTGCACGCTCCCGTAACGAGACCTCCGCGTGCTGTGCGAGCGGTTCAAGGAGCTCGCGCGCTTGCACCGCGTCGCCGCGTAGGCGCTCGACCTCCCCGCGCAACAGGAGTGCCTCGTCGCCAGAACACGGGCCCAGCACGACGGCCGCATCCGCATAGCGCCCGAGCGCACGCTGCGCGTCGGCCAGCGCCAGACGTAGGACATCGCGGTCCAGATAGCCGAGCGCTTCGATCAGTAAGGTACATACAGCGTAAGGTTCGCCGCGCGTGCGAATGCGCTTGGCTTCTGCCAGCAGTGCGGATTGTCCCGCATCGGGCGCATCCGCGAATACTCGCAGCCAGATCGCCGCATTGCCGGGGTGTAACTCACCCCAAACATCCTGAGCCAAGCGCCGCGCGTCTGCACCGAGTCCGGCACGAATGCGACGGGCCACATCCGGCTGCAAACCACCGGTGGTATCTTCTGAATCGACGAGCAAGCCGCGTGCACGCAGCTCGTCGCGAGCCTGCGTCACACGCGCCACGCTGCCGATTAGTCGCGCCGCGCCTTCGAGCGAGAGCTGTCCAGAAAGCGCAAGCATACGCGCCAACTGCAATGCATCGCTGCTGAGTGAGCCAAGCGCGGACGCGCCAAGCGTCAGATCGGACCACTCGTCCGCCACGAGCAGCGAACGCCCCTGCGCTAACCCTTGGCTGAGCAACACGCACAAGCGACCGGCATAACCAGCGGACATCGCGTGCGCCACGGCCCGCACGTCCGCCGGCGGTTCTTGACCGAGCACTTCGCGCAGCAACCGATGCTCAGACTCGGCATCGAGCGCAGGCACCTGCAACAAGCGCGCGCCATTCGCCAATGCGATTTGCTCGATGTCGATCTCGAGCACGATCGATAGCGAACGACCAGAACGCTGCCAGGCCGAAACCGCGCGCCGCGCAAGCTCAACATGCTCAGATTGCGCTTGATGTTGTTGGACGACTGCACGCGCTGCGTCGATGCGTTCTGCGGCCTGCAAGTCAGTCAATAGCGTGGGCGTCGCGCGGCCTTGGCCTGCGCATTCAAGCTGCAGGCTGCGCAACGCCTCTCGAATCACGCGTGTGCGACCTGAGCCTTCGGCCCCCGCCACGAACACCAGACCGCCTTGATGCAGCGCGTGCACGAGCTCATCACGAAGCTGGGTAGGCCCCACAAAGGGTCCTGAGAGCGCGCGCGCAGCTAACTCATGCGCCGATGCCGCCACGCGGCCCGTAGCGTAGAGGGCAGCGCTACGCGGCACCCCCAAATGCAGGCGCCGACCTAGCGCGTGAAGCTGGGCGAGCAGGCGCATCGCATCGGAGGGTCTCGCCTCCGGCTCCAAGCTCAACATGCGACGCAAGAGCTCGAGCCAAGGTAGCGGCACATCGCGCGCCACGACCGTAAGATCGCGTACCCGCCACGGCGCCGCGCCCGCTTGTGATGGTAAGGTCGCTTGGCCGCCTTGAATCAGATCGAGCAGCGTTGCGCCAAGCGCGTACGTGTCTTGCGCGAACGAGCAGGTACCCGCCCACACCTCCGGCGCAAGATAGTCAGGTGTGCCCTGGACCAACGGATAGAATCCCGGCGCCCGCGCTGTGCCGAGATCGATCAACGTCACCTGCTTGGCAGCCTGCGTCGCAAGTACGTTGGCCGGCTTCACATCGCCATGCACCAGACCTGCCCGATGCAAAGCCGTCAACGCTTCGGCCGTGCTCACCGCCACGCGAAACACGGCGCTCAGCAAGCCACGCGGATCATCCTGCAAAGGATCGAGCGCCGCGTCGACCGCCTGTCCTGGCGCAAGATCCTCGACCAATACCCAGGCGCCTTGCACCAGCGCGAATGGCGCATGCACCGCCTGCTCCACGCGCAGCAGCTCGCGCACGCGCGACACGTTCGGGTGATCAATCTCCGAAAGCCGAGCCAGCTCCCACGAAAGCCTTTCGCTCTGGTCCGGCGCCACGATTTTTAGCGCCCGCGCCGCACCATGTTCAGCGAGATCCCGGGCATGCAACACGCGCGAGCCCGCACCCCGCCCAAGCTCAGCCACGTACTCATAGCGACCGAAGAGAGTCGCCATACTCAGTACAAAAGCCAGGGCTTTCGCTGCTCGGCAAACGCGTCCGCGCCGCGCTGTTCTGCCGCAAGCACGTCGCGCAAATCAGCGCCCGCTGCCACGCAGCTACGATACTCAGGTCCACCCGTCAGCAGATCGATGGCCGGCCGATCGCTCACGTATTCGTAGGTCTCCGTGCGAAAGCGAAACCCAGCCGGCGCGTGCTGCGCCACGTGTGCGATCATCTGCAGATACAAAGCGTATGACCGAAAAACGCGCGCATCGGTGACGTGCACCTGCACGCCGCCGCAGGTCGTGCGCGCATGCTTGTGAAACGTGGGCTCGAAGCTCAACGGTCGCAGCGTTGCCCCCGGCGCGGACACATGGGCAGCAAGCGCGCGCCCATCCACGAACGGAGCACCCCAGATTTCAAAAGGCCGCGTGACGCCGCGCCCTTCCGATAGGTTCGTTCCTTCGAGCAGACAACCACCGGGATAGACGAGCGCGGTGTCGGGCGTAGGCATGTTGGGGGAAGGCAGCACCCACGGACAGCCCGTATCCGCCCACAACATGTCACGTTGCCAACCCTGCATGCGCACGACCTCGAGCGACTCAGACGGCAATCCGTCAAGCTCCCTGACCATCGTGCACAGCTCGCCTATCGTCATGGCGTGGCGCACGGACACGTCGTACAAGCCCACGAACGAGCGATACCCCACGCGCTGCGCGGCGCCTTCTAGCGTCAAGCCGTCGAGCGGATTGGGCCGATCGAGCACCACGCATTGCACACCATTTTTGGCGCAGGCGTTCAACATCAACGCCGCACTCCACACGAACGTGTAATAGCGACTGCCCACGTCTTGCAGATCGATCACCACCACGTCGAGGTCTGTAAGCGCTTCGGTCCGCGGCGACAAATCCTCGAACGTATCGCCGTATAACGAAATCACGCGCGCACCGGCCTGAGCATGCTCGCCCACGCCGATCATGTCTTGAGCCTGGCCCGTGTAACCGTGCTCCGGACCGAACAACACCCTCAGGTCCGCACCGCTCGCGCGCACGATGTCTTCCGCATGATGCAGCTTGTCGTCCACGCTGGCTGGATGCGCCAACAGCCCTACGCGACGACCGCGCACGAGCTTGACGATGTCTGGCTCCGCGCGCGCGAGCCGAGTGAGGCCCGTAGCCACGCGCACGGCTCAGCCTTCCTTTGCGAGTCGAATCACGCTGGAGTTGTTACCGCCCTCGGCCGCAAGCTTGTACAGCACCGCCATGCGCACCGCCACGCCCGCTTCGACCTGATCGAGAATCACGCTGCGCTCTCCGTCGGCCACCAGCGGGTCGATTTCCACGCCGCGATTCATGGGCCCTGGGTGCATGACGATCGCGTCTGGTGCAGCCAGTGCAAGCCTGCGCGAGTTGAGCCCAAACGTGCGGCTGTACTCGCGCATACTCGGCAACAACGCACCTTCGAGACGCTCGCTCTGAATGCGCAGCATCATCACCACATCGGCGCCTTCAAGCGCAGGCTCGATCCGATCGAACACCTTCACACCATACTGTTCGGCGTACATGGGCAGCAGCGTGCGAGGTGCAGCAAAGCGCACTTCGTTGCCAAACATAGTAAGGAGTAGCGCGTTCGATCGCGCCACGCGCGAGTGCGCGATATCGCCGCAAATCGCGACTTTGAGCCCTTCGATCCGGCCCTTGTGGCGACGAATCGTGAACGCATCCAGCAGCGCTTGGGTTGGATGCTCGTGCAGTCCGTCGCCCGCATTCACGATCGCGCAGCGCACTTTCGAAGCCACGTATTGCGCGGCACCAGACGCGGCGTGTCGAATCACCACCACATCGGGCCGCATCGCTTCCAAGGTGCGCACCGTATCGAGCAAGCTTTCGCCCTTGGTCGTGCTCGACACCGATGGGCTCATGTTCACTACGTCCGCGGACAGGCGCTTGCCCGCGAGTTCGAAAGACGTGCGCGTACGCGTCGACGCTTCGTAAAACAGATTCAGGATCGTCTTTCCGCGCAAGGTAGGCACCTTACGGATCGGCCGGCGCGATACTTCGAAAAATGCCTCTGCCGTGTCGAGCACGCTCTCGGCGTCCTCGCGTGTGATGTGCTCGATCCCGAGCAAGTGCCCTATCTGAAACGCCGAACCCATCCCGACCTCAAACGTCTGTTTCGCCGTCCGTCTCGAACGCAGGCCGCACTAGCACGACGCGGTCTTTGGGCCCACCCAGGCTTACTTCGAGATAGCCGCCGGTTGGTACGGTGACGTTCAGCCCCACGAAATCAGCCGCGATCGGCAGCTCTTTGCCCCCGCGATCACACAACACCGCCAGCCACACGCGACGGGGACGCCCGTAGTCGAGCAAGCAATCGATGGCTGCGCGCACGGTGCGCCCCGTTTGCAGCACATCGTCGATCAACACGACGTCCCGCCCCGCCACATCGAATGGCACATTGCTGGGCTCCGCCGTCGGATCCGGGCGCGCGGTGGCCGCGTCATCGCGATAGAACGCGATCTCTACCGTGCCGATCGGCACGCGCACTTGGTCGGTCGCCAGGATCTCGCTGGCGATGCGGTTGGCAATCGGCACGCCACCGCCGCGAATGCCTACAAGACCGATGTCGCGCGCGCCTTTTGTTTGCTCGACGATGGCCCACGCAATGCGCCGAATCGCGCGGGCGATGTCATCGTGATTGAGCAGCACCTCAGGTGGCGGAATCGACGTCACGCCACGGGTTTACGCGTCAGCGCGCCGCCCCGTCAACCAGGCTCTTTTGGCAGAGGCATTTTCTGGTCGGCCGCGTCAGGTCCAAGTGGCCCTGCCATGGGCGTGGAATGCGGCATGACTTCGCCATTCTTCTTCTTCTGCTGCATTTCGTACTTCGACGGGCAACGCGGCACGACCTGGTTGGCGAGAAAGCCACCATTGCTCGCAAGCCTACCTTGCACCGTCACGCTGATGCCCATGCCGTCGCGAAACGTGTCGGGCACCACGCACTGCGGGAACTCCACGGGCATCTCCTTGCCCTGCTTCTCGATCACGAACTTCCACATGCAGGGGTCTTCGCGAAACTGGATGGAGCCCGACTTGAGCTGCCCTTCCACGCGCAGCTCGCGCCCCTGAAAGGCGCTGGGATCCGCCATCACTTCGTGCACAAGCTTGGAGTACACGAACGCATCCGAGGCGCTGCTGCCAAACAGCAACACGGCGACCGCCACACCAAGCAACGCCACCACGATGCCCACCTTAGCCAAGGGCGACATTCCGCGCGCCACTCCGCCAGACGCGACCTGGGGCTCGCCGTCGCTCACAACGCTCTCCTGAACCGGGCTCTCCATGCTCTCTCCACGTGCGTCCGGGGGTCGAGGACGTCGCATCATAGTAGCAGGCTCGCCCTCAAAGCGGGTGCCGGTCGGGCCACAACTCAGCGTGCAGCCAGACCTTCGACCATCTTTCCGTAGGACTCTCCGCCGTGCAAAAACCCAAGCAACCTACAACCCACACCGGAGCCGCGCCCGGCCTTGTGTGCCCAGACGATCTCGACCTGGGCCACGATCTTTTCGCTAGGCTCGGGCCCCCCAAACGACACCTTGAGTCGGTCGCCAGGCTCGAAAAGGGTGGTGGTTTGGAGGAACATCCCACCGACGCTCACATTTGATACCGGTAGATACAGCGTGAGACTGTGATGTTCACACCAGGCGCGTCGGTCAAATTCCAATCTGCGATGGCGGCGGGTCTCAGGCATCACTACTGCTCCGTTTTCGAGGGCCTAACTGCTGCACTCGGACTACAGGAGCAAGATTACTTGCGCGCAAGCGGGGTTTCAAGTGGAATTTTACAGGCTCGCAGTATGCGGTTTACTTCGAGATTTACGTGTGGCGCCCCGAACACGCCGTAACGCGTGATTTGCGACGCGCCCGCGCCAGCAGACGTGAGGGCCCAAAACAGCAAAACCCGTCAGCGGAAAATCCGCAAACGGGCGAGCTCAACCACGAGTCCATGAGGCCAGTTGAATTCGGTCGAAATCAGCCGGAGCGAGCACTGAAGTGCCCGCGCTTACTCAGACCTTATTAAGGATCATGAACGAGATAACAAGCGAGTAGATCACGAGTGACTCGATCAGCGCGAGGCCCAGAATCATCGGCGTGAAGAGCTTGTCCGACGCGCTGGGGTTACGTGCGATGCCCTCGAGTGCGGCTGCAGCGGCTTTGCCCTGGCCAAGTGCACCACCGAATGCAGCGATGGACATGCCGAGGCCAGCAGCCGTGAGGCCGAGCATCTTCATGTCGAACTCATTGGAGCCGCCCGCTTCCTGAGCGAACGCGCTGGACGCGATGAGCGTGGTGGCGACCAAGGACAACAAACCGAGCATCTTCTTCTTCATTGAGAGCCTCCTTCAAATCTTCAATTCCGGCCGGGTTTTGACTCCGGGTTGATCCGTAACGTGCGTGTGATGTCAGTGATGACCTTCGTCGTGATGAGCGACGGCCATCGAGATGTAAACCGTGGACAAGATGCAAAACACGAGCGTCTGCACCACGCACACGAGCGTGCCGAGCACCATGGGCGCGACGGGCACGACCCAGGCGACGAGCGACGAGACTTGGCTCAACACCTGATGGTCCGCAAACATGTTGGCCATCAAGCGAATGGAAAGCGAGAGCGGACGGGCCACGTGGCTGATCAGCTCGATCACCACGAACAAGGGAGCCAAGAGCAAAACCGGCCCCATGAAATGCTTGAGATAGGCGACGCCGTTCTCTTTCAAACCGAAGATGTGCGTGGAGAGGAAGATCACCATCGACATCGCGACCGTCGTGTTCAAGCTGTCCGTAGGCGGCGTGAAGCCGGGGATCAGCCCGAGCAAGTTCGACAGTAAGATCACGAAGGCGCAGGTGCCGATCAGCGGCAAGAAGAACTTCGCCGCCTTCTTGCCCATGATGTCTTTCATCATGCTGTAAGCAGTCGACACGAAGACCTCGACGAACGTGCGGATCGTGAGCTTGTCTTGCGGAATCAGCGCGGCCTTGGTGTCACTCAGGGCGCTCGAGCTCACCAAACCGATCACGATCAAGAGCAGCAAGACCAACGCGAGACCGAACACGTGCTGCACGCCGATGGGGCCGTGCGCAATCCACGTGAGGCCGTCTTCGCTGACGGGCCGCGATAGCCAGCTGGCGGCGCTTTCAACCGAGTGAAAGAACGGCAGCAGGTTGAACCAGGACTCCCCATGGGGCATCGGCTTAGCGCTCCTCTGAAGCCGCATCTGCGGCGTTGGGTTCAGTCGAACCTCCCATTCCAAGAGCGGCCGAGAGCAGGGGCGCGATGAACAGCGTCGAGAGCCCGAGCACAAGACCGATTGGATCGAGAGCGAGTTTGTGGACCAGAATGAAGACGATGGCCATCAGCAGGCCCATTTTCATGATCAAGAGCATCGACAGCGCGAGCCGCTGATCGGGGCGTGCGCCCATGATTCGCTTGGTAAGCCAGCGCAGGCTGACCCAGTTAATCACCGATACCGATCCACCGACCAGGGCACCGACCGCACGATCCATCCCCCAGATCGCGAACACCAACGAGGCTATCAACAAAGCGATCAACGGCAGCGCGCGCGCAGTGCGCTGGGTGGTGTCATCGAGAGTGGGAGGGGTGGCAATCATAGTGGAGGTTCTTGGGAGTCCTGCGGATCGTCAGGCATGGAGTCTGGGGTTTCTCTGGAAGCTGTCTGGGCCGAGCGAGCCAGGAGGAAGAGACTGCGGAAGCCCGCGACGATGCCGAGCAATAGGCCGATGTACTGAAGGACCGACCCTGTTTCCAAGGCCTCGTCGAGCCAGCGTCCGCCGAGATATCCGACGACAATGGCCAGCGCCAGCTCGAAACCTGCTGATGCAAATCGTGCTGCGAGCTTGAGTTGCTTGGTGCCCTCCGGCCCGATGAGGCTCATCGTGGCCTTCCTTGGTGCACTTCCCACCCTTCTCTAGCGGGGCGCCGAAGTGCGTTGGTGTGCCTAGTGCGTGGGCTGAGGCGCCCGGCCAGTCTGCTTTACGAACGATTGCCAGGGAGGCGACCCGCCCGGTAAGCGCGCGCCATCTAGCACGCACGCGAAATAGGGTCAAGCGTGCCTCAAGACCAGGGGCATGCGATCTTTCCTTCGCGTTTTCCGGCCATTAGCGCGTTGAGACACGCGCCTTCACGCCGTTTAACGGAGCGCGCGTGTAGGCTTGCGCGGGGCTTTTTGCGCCTAGTTGTCGACCTGTTTCCGGAACACCACGCCTAGATCGCGGCCAGGCATGTCGGTCACTTGCTCGACCGTGAGGCCGCGAACGCGACCCAGCGCAACGATCGCTTCCAGATCACGCAGGCCCCAGTCAGGATTGCGCGCACGCAAGGCGGCATCGAGCTTCTCATTCTCGCGGCTCTCGAAACCGCCGTCACGCTTGAACGGGCCGTAGAGGAACAGAACGCCGCTGGGCCGCAGGTGACGGCGCGCACCGTCGAACAAGCCTTCGCATACGGACCATGAGGTCACGTGCACGAGGTTGATGCCGAGCACTCCGTCGAGCAGACCGTTGCCCCACGTGCGCTTTCGCACCTCGAGCAAGAGCGGCTCGCGCACGTTGGGCAACCGGACTTCACGACGATAGGAATCGACACTGGCGACTGACACTTGATCGTAGTCACTCGGCTGCCACTCGAGCCCCGGCAACTCGCGGGCAAAGTGGACGACGTGCTGTCCGGTGCCGCTGCCGATCTCGAGCACGATGCCAAAATCAGGCAGTACACGGCGCAAAACGTCGAGAATCGGACCCTTGCTGCGATCGGCTTGCGGAGCGTGCTGCTTCACTGAGAGGCCGATCGCACGCGCGGAGAAATTCATGTTTTGTGCGTAGCATCGGCGCAATTTGATTCCAACGCTTGTTCGCTCGACCCGTGTGGCTGCTTACGTCGATTTTTCGCGGGCTTATCTAGGCGCAATCTAGCTTTGCTAGCGGGCAGACATTCTCAGTAAGGTCCGACAACGCCGCGTCGACGCAACTCTTCGACCGCAGCGATCGCCACGCGACGTTGAGTGGTACGCGGCTTCACGCGCGGACGTGCTGCACGCATCTTGGCGATCGCATCGTCGATGTCAGTCGCTGCACCCTTCACGACCATCAGCACGGCCATCGCCATCGCCGAACGTCCGTGGCCTGCAGCACAGTGCACGTAAACATTGCCGGGATGACGCGCCACATCGAGCACGCCCTCGATCAGCGCTTCGACGGTGGGCACAGATGCATCGAGCGTGGGAATGCACACGTACTTGCGACCGGTGCGCACTTCCATGGGCTCGACAAACTCGGCTGTCATGTCGAGCACCACCCCGATGCGCGCGGGCAGCTCCCAATGCTCTGCGCGCCGCCCCAAGTACATCCCGCGCGACACCTCATGCCAAGGATCTTCGTGCCCGAGCACGCGCACGCCGTACCACGCTAGCTCCGCCACGCCAAGGTAAGGCATCAGCGGTAGCGTCATGTGCCAAAGTAAGGTGCCATCCGCTTGTTTGCCCAGCACCCACGGTCCGAGCCACACGTAGCCGAGTCCAACTACGATCAAGCTGAACGCAGGCCAAGCCAGTAACCAAGTCATCCCGCCGTAATGGCCCATGAGCGCGGCGAAGAACGTGGCCAGGCACAGGAAAAACACCCCCATCGCCAGATGCATGGTGAGCATCGGCCAAATCGCCGTGAGCTGACGAATCCGGAATCTTGCGATGGAAGCCAAGCGTTGCATACGGAGGGGTATCGGCATTCAAGCCTGCCCACGACGAGGACTGCAAGCACTTGCGCTGTGGGTGCGTACTTCTACTCAGACTGAACCGCAAAACGCAGCGCGCAAGCAGGGGTGCGGGGCAGGGTTCGGCGGCCGGCATGCGCTCCGAATGCTCAGGCCCGTGGGCGCTCAGCGCTCGACGCCCCACAGAGCATCGATCAAGCGGGCGGTCATATCCTTACCGAAGAAGCGTTCCGCAAGCGCATTGACCGGATCGCGATTGGCGACTTCGCGGCGGATGTACATGTCGCGTTCACGCATGGCTTTTTGCTCTGCCACGGGCAGCTTGACGGCGTCGTTCACCCAGTTGATCCAGGTGTCGCAGCGATGGAAGTACTCGTCGCGCAGCTCGTTCATCAAGGGAAGGTCTACTTCGCCGGTGTGGCAAATCGCGTTGGGCGACAGGCACACGCGCATGTACACGCTCTCGCTGATGAAGAAGCTGAGGCGCTTGTCTGCACGCCACTTGAGCGCCTGCTTGTTGTAGGGCTCGTAATACTTGTCGCCGTATTCGGCGTGCGCCCAGAGATCGCGACGCGGCGGAAAGTCCGTATAGGCGAACAAGTCGGGCACGGTTCCGAACACGAACGAGATGTGCGGGACGTCGGTTTGCGGGCCCATCCACACGTTCAAATGCATGTTGCAGAAGCTCGACTTGGGCTGGCCCGTCCACGAGTAGACGAGCCAGTCCACCTCGGGGCCGCTGAACGTGCGCAGTGAGCCCTCGAACTTACCGTCTTCGCTCTTGTAGGATTCCCACTGCTTGGATGAGGGGTGCTGCGTCAGCTCGAAGCGCTTGCTGAGCTTATTAAACAGGCCTACCAGCGTCTCCCACAGCACCTCGAAAGCGGCGCTGTTGTCCACGTTCGGGCGCGCGTTGTACAGGTCCTCGATGGACTTAATGGCTCGCTGTTCCTCTGCCATGCTCAACTCCCTCTGATCGATACGGATCGAGGCGACGCGATCAAGCACCGCCATCCGGGCGCAATCTTACCTGCCAACTATACAACCGGTCAAAGCCTCATGCATACCGGTTAGTAGTTTTACCGACTCGACGGTTTCGTTAGAATCGGATAGTCTCCGGTCGCATGGCCACACCCCTCCGTGAGCTGCTCCAGCGCGGAAAAATTCTGATCGCTGCTGGTGCCTACGATGCCTTTTCGGCCCGCTTGATAGAGGCGGCCGGTTTCGAGTGCGCCTTCATGAGCGGCGCGGGCATTTCGTACACCCGCTTGGCAAAAGCCGACGTGGGACTCGTGAACCAAACCGAGATGGCCGAAGCGGTGGCAACCTTGCGCCAAGGCACGACGCTGCCGCTGCTGTGCGATGCCGACAATGGCTACGGCAACGCGATGAACGCGGTGCGCACGGTGCAAATGTTTGAAGCTGCGGGCGCCAATGCGATTCAGATCGAGGATCAAGCGTTCCCGAAGCGCTGCGGTCATATGGCTGGCAAGAAGCTTATTGGCTCGCACGAGATGGTGCTGAAAATCCGGGGCGCGGTGGGCGCGCGAAAATCGTCAAGTACCTTGATTATCGCCCGCACGGATGCGCGCACCGTCGAAGGCCTCGATGCGGCGATCGCACGAGCGCGCGACTATCAGGCGGCGGGCGCGGACATTTTGTTCGTGGAAGCACCGCTCAATCGCGACGAACTGCGCGAAGTGACCAAGCAATTGCCGGGCATTCCGCATGTCGTGAACATGGTGGAAGGCGGAAGGACGCCGCCCTTCCCCGCTGAGGAGCTGCAAAGCTTCGGCTATCACGTCGCGCTTTATCCGAACACGTTGCTGCGCGTGTTTGCCAAAGTGGGCGCGGAGATTCTGGCGGACCTCAAACGCACCGGCACCACCGAGCATTTGCTCGATCGTATGCTCAGCTTCGATCAACTCAACGAGCTGCTCGACATCGACACGTTTACGCGCGCCGAAAACGAGCTCGTTCCGAACGAATCCAGCAAGTCCTGATTCAGCCGTCCTCGTATTTAGGAGCGCACCTTCATGGCCACCGAGTTCGACAAGATAATCAAGAACGTGCGCGTCGTGCGCCCGAACAAGCACGGCGTCGATCAGCTCGACATCGGAATCAAGGGCGGAAAATTCGCCAAGCTTGCGCCTGAGCTTGCGGCAGGTAGCGCGAAGGAAGTGGTAGACGCCAAGGGGCTGCTGGGCTTTCCGGGCGTGGCCGATGCGCACATGCATACCGGCATTTACTCGCCGCTTGCGGATGACATCGGACCTGAGTCGCGCGCGGCGGCCATGGGCGGCGTCACGTCGAGCATGAATTACATCCGCACCGGGGCTTACTATCTGAACAAGACGGGGCCCTACAGCGAGATTTACCCAGAGATTCTCGAGATCTCGAAGGGTAAGTACCACGTGGATTATTGCTACCACGTGGCGCCGATAGCTCCGTCGCACATCCACGAGATGGAGATGCTGGTCGAGAAGTACGGCGTGACCAGCTTCAAGATCTTCATGTTCTACGGCAGCTACGGATTGCACGGCCGTTCGAACACGCAAAAAGATTTTTTGATGATCGGTGAGGACGAGCGCTACGACGTGGCGCACTTCGAGTTCATCATGCGCGAGGTAACGCGCATCATTCAGGCGCACCCGGACAAAAAGGATCAGATAAGCCTGAGTTTGCACTGCGAGATCGGCGAGATTCTCAACGCCTATACGAAGCTGGTGGAGACGGAAGGAAAGCACACGGGCTTGCGAGCTTACCATCACTCGCGACCGCCGCATTCTGAGGGTCTTGCGATTTGGATAGCGTCTTACCTTGCGAATGAGACTGAGCTACCGAACATCAATTTGTTGCATCTGACGTCGCGCAAGGCGCTCGAGTCGGCGCTGACGATGCAGAAGGTGTTCCCGCACATCAACTTCAAGCGCGAGGTCACGATCGGGCACTTGCTGCTTGATGTGGATTCGCCTGCGGCGTCGCTCGCGAAGGTGAACCCGCCGATTCGTCCGCGTGAAGATGTGGAGCGTTTGTGGGAGGCGCTGCTCAATCGCGACATCGATTGGGTGGTCAGCGATCACGCGTGCTGTCAGCACGAAAAGAAAGTCGATAAGAGTCAGCCCAACAACATCTTTGCGGCCAAAAGCGGCTTTGGTGGGACTGAGTATTTGTTGCCGGGCCTAGTGAGCGAGGGCGCCAAGCGCGGCATGAGTTACAACCACATGGCGGAGCTCTTGTCGTGGAACCCTGCGCAGCGCTACGGGCTGATGAACAAGGGCGATATTGCGCCTGGTTTCGATGCGGACTTGGTGCTCGTGGATCCGAATGACACGTGGACGATTCGCGCGGCCGAATCGCCAAGCACGCAGGGTTACACGCCGTTTGAAGGCCAAGAGCTAACGGCGAAGGTCAAGCAAACTTACCTTCGTGGAAATCTCATCTACGACAATGGCAACACCGTGGGTGCGCCAATCGGACAGTACCTGCATCGCCCTTACCGTTGAGCCAAACCATGAAGCTGCATAACGTCGGGATACAGCCGGATAACGGGCAGTGGGAGATCGAGACCGACGTGGTCGTGGTCGGTGGTGGCGGCTGCGGCATGGCCGCGACGTTGGCCTCGGCACAAGGTGGCGCGCAAACGGTAGTGATCGAGAAGATGCAGCGTCCGTTGTCGAACACGGCGCGTTCGGGCGGGATGATTCCGGCCGCAGGTACGCGTCTGCAAAAAGCAGCAGGCGTGCACGAAAGCGCGGAGGACTTTGCGCAAGACATCTCGACCAAGAACCATGACTCGGCCAATCGCGAAACCGTGCTGCATATGGCGCGCACCTCGGGCGAGTTGGTCGAATGGTTGATCGATGAGTGCGGCGCCAAGCTGGAGTTCGTCGGTGATTTCAAGTATCCGGGGCATACGCAGTTCCGCATGCACGTGCCGCCCAGTCGCACGGGTGTGGAGCTGATCACGGATTTGAAGCAAGCCGTTCAGCGCCACAGCAACGCAGACCTGGTGGAAGGCGCGTCGGGCATCGGCCTAGTGGTGGATGCGAATGGTAAGGTGTGCGGAGCTGTCGCGGATCAGGGTGGACAAGAGCTGCGCGTCAAAGCCAAGAAGGTGATCCTCGCGTGCAACGGCTTTGCCGGGAATCCGGCGTTGGTCGCGCAGTACTGTCCGGAGATTGCGGGCGTGTACTACTTCGGCGGCGAAGGCTCCACCGGCGAAGGTATCCTTTGGGGCCAGGCGCTCGGTGCGGGTATGGCGTTCATGGATGGTTACCAGTGTCACAGTACGGTTGCCATTCCGGGCGAGACGCTGATCACCTACGCCGTGGTGATGGAAGGTGGCTTTCAGCTCAATAAGCTCGGCCAGCGCTTTGCGGACGAAACCTCAGGTTACTCCGAGCATGCGCTCGCCATCATGAAGCAGCCGGCCCTGAGCGAGGCAGATGATGGCATGGTGCAAGGCTGCGTTTGGGTGATGTACGACGAGCGAATTCATCAGATTGCGCGCGGTTTTGATGACTACAAAGCTGCGTGCGAGGTCGGCATCGTCAAGCGCGCTGACAATGTCGAACAGCTGGCCGCGCTGGCCGGCATCGATGTGGCAGCGGCCAAAGGTACGTTCGACGCCTATCAAGCGAGCGCGCGCGGCGAGAGTGAGGACGCGTTCGGCCGTAAGGATTGCCGCGTGCTGAATGCGCCCTTTTACGGAGTGAAGGTCACGGCTGCGCTCTTTCACACGCAGGGCGGCCTGACGGTCAACCAAGACGCCCAGGTGCTGCGACCTGACGGTTCGGTGATCGAAAACTTGTATGCGGGCGGCGGCTGCGCGGCGGGCATCAGCGGCCACGGGCCTGGCGGATATTTGAGCGGCAACGGCCTGTTGACTGCGCTCGGTTACGGCATGCTTGCGGGTCGTCATGCAGCGCGCGCCGTGCGCGAGGGAGT
>JBKJIA010000293.1:0-7351 GCA_046598735.1 Polyangiales bacterium | reverse complement strand
CGGTAATGGTCAGGCTTGAACGGACCCTTCGAGGGTACACCCAAATACTCGGCCTGCTTATCGGTAAGCGTCTCGAGCTTCACGCCGAGCTTGGGCAAGTGCAAAGCTGCCACCTTCTCGTCGAGATGCTTGGGCAACACGTAGACCTTGCCCTTCTCGTACTTGCTGGTCTCAGTCCACAGTGTGAGCTGCGCGAGCACCTGGTTTGCAAACGAGCAGCTCATCACAAAGCTTGGGTGTCCCGTGGCACAACCAAGATTCACGAGCCGGCCGCGCGCGAGCACGATCAGCTTCTTGCCATCGGGGAAGACGAAGTGATCAACCTGAGGCTTGATGTTCTCTTCTTTGATCTCGGGGTTCTTCTCGAGCCACGCGATGTCGATCTCGGAATCGAAGTGACCGATGTTACACACGATGGACTCGTGCTTCATCACCTGCATGTGACGGCCGACGATCACGTCGAAGCAGCCCGTCGCCGTGACGAAGATATCACCCTGAGGAGCGGCTTCGTCCATCGTGGTGACTTGGTAACCTTCCATCGCGGCTTGTAGCGCACAGATGGGGTCGATCTCGGTGATCAGCACGCGTGCGCCAAGCGTGCGCAATGCTTGCGCGCAGCCCTTGCCCACATCGCCGTAGCCCGCCACCACAGCGACCTTGCCCGCGAACATCACGTCCGTCGCGCGCTTGATGCCGTCGCCGAGCGATTCGCGGCAACCGTAAAGGTTGTCGAACTTACTCTTGGTGACCGAGTCATTGACATTGATGGCCGGGCAGAAGAGCTGCCCCTTCTTGCCCATCTCGTATAAGCGATGCACGCCCGTCGTGGTCTCTTCCGAGACGCCGCGGATCCCGTCTGCTCCCTTGAACATCTCGGGATACTTGTCGTGGATCAACTTAGTAAGGTCGCCGCCGTCGTCGAGGATCATGTTCGGCGCTTTGCCGCCGTCGAAGGCCTTGAGCTGTTGCTCTAGGCACCAGTCATACTCTTCGTTCGACTCGCCCTTCCAGGCGTACACGGGGATGCCAACCTTGGCGATGGCCGCCGCGGCGTGATCCTGCGTGGAGTAGATGTTGCAGCTCGTCCAAGTAAGCTCGGCGCCAAGCTCCTTGAGCGTCTCGATCAACACGGCCGTCTGGATGGTCATGTGAAGACAGCCGGCGATCCGCGCGCCCTTGAGCGGCTTCTTCGCGCCGAATTCGCGCCGCAGCTCCATCAAACCGGGCATCTCGTTTTCGGCGATCTGGATCTCTTTGCGACCCCAGTCAGCCAGGCTCATGTCTGCGACTTTGTATTTCTCTGTCATGTCTCTTCTCCGTTACGCCACGTCCCGTGACGCATCACTCTTACTGTTGAACACTATGTCGGCTTCAGTCGCGCCCGCGTCGTGCCACCAAACACTGCCAACTGACACCGGCATCGGGCCCACCACCACAACGCGCTGCCGGAATCGGCCGCACGCTGACCTCTGACAAACCAGCACGCTTTGCAAGCGCAGCTAGTTCTTCCGCGCTGAAACCAAGCCAAAGGTCGGCCTGCTCCTCGCGCATCGCTTCGTTCTGATGGGAGGCGTAGTCGATCACGACCAGCGCACCTTCGGGCTTGAGCAGCTTCACAAGCGCAGCCATCGCAGCTCCCGGCTTGGGCGCATGATGCAGGACACGGGACGCAAACACGGCGTCAGCGCCACCGCGCTTGAGCACGACCTTACGAACTTGATCGCTGTCATACGCTTCGCATACTAGCGACACGTTGTTGTAGCCACGCGCACGCAAACGCTCGCGCGCACGCTCTAGCTGCACCGCTTCGCGATCGACGGCGACCACATGATTGAAGACGGGCGCCAGCACCTCGAGCAGCGGACCCGAACCTGTGCCGATATCCACAGCGAGCGCACGCGCGGTAATGAGCGGCGCCAGCGCGGAAAGATAGGCCGGCAATTCCGGCGGCAAGCTCGACGTCTCGCGATCTTCACCCGGGGCGGACCCGAAAAACTCTCGCGCCGACGCGTCGCGATTCTCGACGAGCTCATGCACGCGCACCAGGCTGCCGTCGCTCTCGCACAACACACGACCTGCACGCAGACCATCCGCCACCACCGGATCGCGTTCGGCTTCTTCGGTAACGCGCACTAACACACGCGTGCCCTGCTTGCGGACGGAGAGCAGACCCACTTTTCGCAGCGGTGCAACATGCCGCGACACGTTCGGCTGACCTTCACGCAACAGCTCCGCAAGCTCACCAATCGCGAGCTCTTCTTCGGCTGCCAGCGCTAATAAACGCAGGCGCACGGGCTCACTCAACAAGCGATACAGCTCCCAGCGGGCTGAAGCGGCGGGCCCCGGCGCGTTCATTCCCATGGTCTATGCCAATATTCACATAAACGCAAATGCAGCTGTGCTTGCGCTCCCGTGAGGACGCGCCGGTCGGCGTGCGTACGCTCTCGCAAGCGCCTGATTTCACAGGGGGTCGTGAGCCCGCACACGCCGTTTACCCGCCAGCACGGATAGCGTGTCTGAGATGCCTTCGCTCTCGTTCCAGACCCATCCTTCTCGCTACCGGCACTGGCAATTGTCTGTGCAAGGTAAGACCGCTCGCCTCGTTCTCAACGTCGACCCCAAGGGCTCACTCGACGGAACCAGCGAGCTCAAAATGAACTCTTACGATCTCGGTGTAGACATCGAGCTTGCAGACGCCGTCGATCGATTGCGCTTCGAACATCCACAAGTTCGCGCCGTGTGCGTGGCAAGTGGCCATGAGCGCGTGTTCTGTGCGGGAGCCAATATCTCCACGCTCGCGGGCTCGAGCCATCAGTTCAAGATCAACTTCTGCAAGTTCACGAACGAGACGCGGCTCGCGATCGAAGACGCATCACGTCACAGCGGACAGAAGTACCTCGCAGCACTGTCAGGTCCCACCGCAGGGGGCGGCTACGAGCTGGCGCTTGCGTGTGATCGCATCTTGCTCGTCGATGACGGCGGCAGCGCGATAAGCCTACCTGAGGTTCCACTGCTCGGCGTGTTGCCCGGCACGGGTGGTCTGACTCGTTTGGTCGATAAGCGCGGCGTGCGTCGCGATCTCGCAGACGTCTTGTGCACGACCAGCGAAGGCGTACGCGGCGCCCGCGCGCTCAAGTGGGGCCTGTGCGATGCACTGGCGCCCAAGAGCCAGTTCGCAGAGGCAATCGACAAGCAACTTGACAAGTTGATCGCCCAGTCCGAAGCCAGCCATCCAAGCGACGTGGCAGCGGGCATCACGCTGTCGCCGATCGAAGCCAGCATCGATGGCCCCACGCTGCGTTACCGCTTCGTGGAGCTTACGGTTGACGAAACCCGTCGTGTGGCCGAGTTGACCTTACTTGGACCGGACGCAGGCGAGCCCACAACCCGTGAAGCGATGTTCGAGCGTGGGGATGCACAGTGGGCGTTGCGCGCCTTCCGCGAGCTCGACGATGCGCTCTTGCGTCTGCGTTTGAACGCGGTGGACGTGGGCATGATCGTACTCAAGACGCGCGGCGACATCGCTCGCGTGCAAGAGCTCGACACGGCGTTGTACGAGCTTCGTAACTTCTGGCTCGCGCGAGAAATCATGCTCTATCGCGCGCGTGTCTTACGTCGCCTGGACTTGACGGCGCGCAGCACGTTCGCGTTCGTCGATGAAGGCAGCTGCTTTGTCGGCTCGCTCTTGGAAATCGCGCTGGCTGCCGATCGCATTTACATGCTCGACGACGAAGAAGGTAAGGTACGCATCGCAACCGGTCCCTTGAACGCGGGCAGCCTGAGCATGTCGCATGGCATCTCGCGCCTGACTGCGCGTTTTCCGCATGCGCCCGAGCGCGTGAAAGCAGCGCTCGACACGCGCGAGCTACTCGACGCGCACCAAGCGGATCAGCTCGGTCTCGTCACCTTCGCACTCGACGCCATCGATTGGGCGGACGAGGTGCGCATCGCAATCGAGGAGCGCGCCAGCCTCTCGCCCGATGCCCTTAGTGCCATGGAATCGAACCTTCGCTTCGCCGGACCCGAAAATTGCGACAGTAAGATCTTCGGTCGTCTGTCGGCTTGGCAAAACTGGGTGTTCTATCGACCCAACGCGACGGGCCCGCGCGGTGCGCTCACCATGTACGGCAAACCTGAACGTGCTGTCTTCGATTGGACGCGCTGCTGAGCCCGCACCGGAACTGGAGACTCGGTCATGACTTTGATGGATCAGATCCCGAACAACGTGGATCTAGGCAGTGACAAGAAGCTAATGCGCGCCCTGATGCGCTGGCAGCCGGACTTTCTCAACTGGTGGCGCGACATGGGGCCCGAGGGCTTCCAGGCGGACCAGGTTTGGTTGCGCACCGCCATCAGCGTCGAGCCCAATGGCTGGGCACATTACGATTATGTCAAGATGCCTGACTATCGTTGGGGCATCTTCCTTGCGCCCGCGACCAGCGACACGATCGGTTTTGGTGATCACAAGGGCCAACCGACCTGGGACGAAGTGCCTGGCGAAATGCGCGGCGTGCTGCGTCGCATCATCGTCACGCAGGCCGACACGGAGCCGGCCAGCGTCGAGCAACAGCGTCAGCTCGGCCGCACCGCTCCGTCGCTCTACGACATGCGCAATCTGTTCCAGGTCAACGTCGAAGAAGGACGTCACCTGTGGGCGATGGTGCACCTGCTGCAGCAGTATTTCGGCCGCGATGGCCGCGAAGAAGCCGAAGCCTTGCTGCGCCGTCGCTCGGGCGATCCAGACACCCCGCGCATTCTCTCCACGTTCAACGAGCGCACAGACGACTGGCTTTCGTTCTTCATGTTCACGACCTTCACGGATCGCGATGGTAAGTTTCAGCTGAGCGCGCTTTCCGAAAGCGGCTTTGCGCCCCTCGCGCGCGCCACCAAATTCATGCTGACCGAAGAGGCCTTCCACCTTTTCTGTGGTGAACAGGGCGTGGAGCGCGTGTTGCGCCGCGGGGCCGAGCTGACGATGCGCGACCCGAATGGTGACGCGCGCAAGCACGGCGGCATCGATCTGCATACGGTCCAGAAGTACATCAACTTCTGGTACTCGAGCTCGCTCGACTTGTTCGGCTCGGAGATCAGCTCCAACGCGGCGGATTCATTCGCAGCCAGCATCAAGGGTCGCCATCGCGAGACCCGCTACGAAGATCACCAGGCGCTCAACGAGTCTTACTCTTTGCCCGTGATCGAGCACGGACGCGTGGTCACGCAGTCGGTGCCGATGCGCAACGCACTCAACGAAGTGCTGCGCGATGAGTACGTCAAGGACTGCGAACGCGTCATGGAACGCTGGAACGCATCGCTTGCGGAAACCGGCTCGGACTTCCGCGTCAGTCTGCCCAGCCGTCGTTTCCGTCGCACCGTGGGCCTGTACGCGGCGCACGCGTTCGATCCCCAGGGCAACCTGATAAGCGAAGAGGAGTTCCGCGCACGCCGCAACGAGTGGCTGCCGTGCTCGGACGACTACGCGCACGTGCACTCGCTGATGAAGCCTGTCTACGAGCCCGGCAAGTACGCCACTTGGATTGCTCCGCCGGCCAAGGGCGTCAAGGGCCAGCCGCTCGACTACGAATACGTAAAGCGCACCTAGTAGCTCTTGGCCCAGACTACGCGCTTAGCGCTCGGCTTGCCGGTGAACGGACATGTGCCGGGCTCACCGGGCTCGAGCGGGATGCAGCGCACCGTGACCGCCAAGTCTTCCTTGATCTTGGTCTCGAGCTCCACATCACCGCAGAAGTGCGTCATCGCAAAGCCAGCGTGGATTTCGGAAGGTTGATTTTCGTCTTCCTTCTGCTTGGCGGTGAAGAACGCGTAGAACTCTTCCTTACTGTCGATGTTGTGCGTGTGCTGGGTGCGAAAGTCTTGGGCGCGCTTGAGCATGCCGTCCTGCATTTCTTGCAAGATATTGCCGATATTGGCCACAAGCTCGGCGCGCGGCACGCCGCCCTTCTCTTTGGGCCCTTTGTCGCGACGCGCCAAAAACACGGAGTCGCTCTGCATGTCGCGCGGACCGATTTCGAGGCGCAACGGCACTCCCTTTTTGATCCACTGCCATACCTTGTCGCCGCCGCGCAGATCGCGGTCGTCGATCTCTACGCGGATCGGGCGGCCCGCAAAACTCTGCGCCCGCAGCTCGCGCTCGACTTGCTTACAGTACGCAAGCACGCGCTCGCGATCCTCAGCCTTGTGCGTGACAGGTAAGATCACGACGTGAGCAGGAGCAAGCTTGGGCGGACAGATCAGGCCGTCATCGTCCGAGTGCGTCATGATCATCGCGCCCACCAGCCGCGTAGACACGCCCCAGCTCGTAGTCCACGCAAACTGTAAGGTTCCCTTATCGTCAAGGAACTTGATGTCGCTCGATTTGGCGAAGTTTTGGCCGAGAAAATGGCTGGTTCCGGCTTGCAGCGCCTTACGGTCTTGCATCATCGCCTCGATACAGAACGTCTGTACGGCGCCGGGAAAGCGCTCGCCCGCGGTTTTCTCGCCTTGGATGACCGGCATGGCCATCCAGTTCTCGGCGAAGTCGGCGTAGACGCGCAGCATCTGCATGGTCTCATCCACCGCTTCTTCCGACGTGGCGTGGGCGGTGTGCCCCTCCTGCCAGAGGAACTCCGCCGTACGCAAGAACAGACGCGTGCGCAGCTCCCAGCGCACGACGTTTGCCCACTGGTTGATAAGCAGCGGCAAGTCGCGATAGCTCTGCACCCACTTGGCGAACGAAGCGCCGATGATCGTCTCGGAGGTGGGCCGCACGACGAGCGGCTCTTCGAGCTTGCCGGCCGGTACGAGCTTACCGTCTTTGCCTGCTTCCAAGCGATGATGGGTAACGACCGCGCACTCTTTGGCAAAGCCCTCGACGTGCTCGGCCTCCTTCTCCAGGAAGGAGAGCGGGATGAACAACGGGAAGTAAGCGTTCTTGTGGCCTGTATCTTTGAACATGTCGTCGAGCGCACGCTGCATGTTCTCCCAGACCGCGTATCCCCATGGCTTGATCACCATGCAGCCACGAACTACGGAGGTTTCCGCCATGTCCGCGGCCGTCACGACTTCCTGGTACCACTTGGGATAGTTTTCTTCTCGCGTGGGAACGATGGCTGTTTTCGCGTTGCTCATCAGAGGCTCCGATTCAGGGCGCGGAGCCTAGCACGCGTTGAGGGACGCCAGATGCCCGGGGCTGGGGCGACCCTCGTGATATCTGAGCGCTACATCAGCTCCCGCTTGAGTACCTCGATGGTGCGCTCTTCGCTCTTTACCGAGCTTTCGAGGCCGACCCTACGCGCGTGCTCGCGCTGAAGGCGCGCTGCCAGGTCGGCGTTTCTGCGCAGAAGCTCGACCAGCT
>JBKJIA010000198.1:0-4365 GCA_046598735.1 Polyangiales bacterium | reverse complement strand
ATCCCAGTGCAGCACGAGCGGGCCTTGGCCCTTGTCAGCGCCCACTGCCCACACATCGGTCGACTTGGAACCGCCCACGCTCAACACGGCTTCATCGAGCTCGCTGGCTACGACTTGAAAGCTCGCGTCCTTGGCGGGGGGAGCTTCAGCAGAGCAGGCCATCCAGAGCTGGGCGAGGGCGAGCAAGCACAATGCACGGCGCCAAACATGCGCTCTGGTGGCGACGCGGCGAGGCAAGGGGAGGGGACTCCAAAGTATGCTCTGCATCAAGGCCTTCTCACTCGATAGGGATGGGACGAGCCGTGTCGGGGTGTGCCAGCGCCACATGCAGATGACTTCCAAGCACGTTTGATGCCGCACGCGAATGGACTCGCTTCCTACCACGTGCGACGCGCTTGGCTCACGACTGCGCCAGAGCGTGCCGAACTGATTCGATGGATCACGAAATCATGGGGTTATCTCGTTGGACTGGTTCCTGCACAATGGGCGTCATGACCATGCACCTAAACCTGCGGACCCTCACTCACTCTGCGCTCGCTGCAGCGCTCTGTGCATCGGCTCTGGTTTTGCCGGCACCCGCGGCCGCCTGCGGTGGCTTCTTCTGCGACAGCGCCCAGCCCGTGAATCAGCAGGCCGAGCGCATCATCTTCGCTCGCCAGCCGGACGGTAGCGTCACGGCGGTGATCCAAATCCAGTACAAGGGGCCGTCCGAAAAGTTCGCCTGGATGCTGCCTGTCGCTGGCAGCCCCGAAGTGGCCGTCTCCTCAAACGCCGCCTTCGACCGCCTGCAGGCTGCCTCGAACCCGCTCTACACCCTAAACACTCAGGTGGAGGGCACATGCCGCGACGGCGATACGCGGTCGGTGTCGGCGACCGACAGCAACAATTCCGGGGGAGGAAATGGGGGCGACAACGAAGGCGGCGTGACCGTGGTCGATAGCGGCTCAGTGGGTCCATATGACTACGTGATCATCGCCCTCGATCCCGAAGCCATGGACCTCGTCGCCGTGGCCATCACCTGGCTCAAGGAGAACGGGTACGACGTGCCCGAGCTGGGTGCGGCGGTGCTTCGCCCTTACCTCGAAGGCGGGATGAACCTGCTCACGTTCAAGCTGACCAAGGGCAATAAGGTGGGATCGATTCGCCCGGTCAAGCTGTCGTTCGGCCAGGGTCTGCCATCGATTCCGATAAGGCCCACAGCCGTGGCGGCGCAGCCCGATATGGGAGTCATGGTGTGGGTGCTGGGCGAGCATCGCGCGGTTCCTGCGAACTATCGCTCCCTTGAGCTGAACGACGCGCTCATCAACTGGCTCAATCCCAACCTGAACTACAACGACGTGGTGATCCGTGCCGCGAACGAAGCCAAAGGACAGGGCTTCGTCACCGAGCACGCGGGCAGTGCCAAGGAGCTCGGGCTCAATCTCTGGCAACCGTGGGAAGAACAAGCGTGGCAGACCTTGAAGAAGAGCGACTGGACCCAGCGCGAAGGAGAGCTGATAAGCGCGCTTGGCAACTTCGCTGCGCTCGACGGCATGCGCGAGCTGTTCTCGGAATTCCTCGTTCCGCCGCGCGGAGTCAGCGAGGACGATTTCTACGGCTGCCTGTCCTGCTACGTCGAGTACAACGCGGCAGACATCCAGGGACTCGAGCCCGCGGCCTTCTTGGCGAAGATGCAAACCAACGTGATCGATCCGCTCGTCGACACTCAGAAGCTCTTCAAGACCGCAAAAATGTCTACCCGCCTTTACACCACGATGAGCGCGCACGAGATGACCGTGGACCCGCTTTTTGACTTCAACCCCGACTTGCCGATGGTGTCGAACCTCCACCAGGCCGACCGCATCATCGAGTGCTCGCAGTATGTCGATCAGGCGGACGCGCCTTGGCGCATCGAGCTCGCGAACGGTCAAACCGTACGCGGTAAGGGAACAGCCTGGCCGTTTGCTACCGATACCGAGGCCATGCCTGCGAACGCGCGCATCAGTCGCTTGGGCAATCGCGGTAAGGGCGAAGTCGTGGAGGACAACGTCGCGACCATCAAGCAAGCACTGGCCGAACATAATAAGACCATCCGCGGTCCTAAGCGCGACGCGGGCTGCTCAGTTCGTGGCGATGCATCGGCCTCTGCCATGAGTGGAATGATGCTGGCCGCAGGACTAAGCTTACTCATCGCCCGCCGCCGCCGGCGCAACTAATACGATGAAGGGGTGGCCTCTTTTACTGCTCGCGCTTGCGCAGCCCGCTTGCGGTGACGCTGCGCACGATCCAAAAGGGCCGCCCACACTGGAGCTCGGCACGGGTTCCTTCCGTTTCGAGCCGCTCGAGGATCGCCAGGAGGTCGAGCTCGTGCACGGCGCCCAGGGCGGATGGCACATGTGGATCTCCCTCAGGGTTGAGAATGCCGACGTCGACCATCCTCTCGTGGAGCTTACACTACAGCCCGCAGACCAGAGCCTGCCCGCCCAGAAGGTAAGCGTCGAGCTCCCCTTCGACCCGCCAGACGAGCGCGGCGCGCGCAAGCTCATCGCCTACACGGGTGTGATCCAAGATCCGTCTTGCTGGGTAGGCCAGCTCATGCGCGTGGCCGTCAAGCTGACCACGGACGACGGTATAGTCCTGCGCGACGAACGGGATGTCGTGGTGCTCGGCGGTACATACCCTCCGCCTGCGTGCGCAGCGCTCTGAGACGAACCGCGCGCACGACGCAACGAAACTGAAGATAGCTAGTTCTGCAAGGGTTACGTGGGTGTCGCAGTACGCGATGCAACGTGGGAGAACGACGAAGGCGGATACGTCGAGCTACTGCCCATGATGGCGCTGGCTGGCATCACATCGATGGAGAAGATTGGCGAGCTGCTTCCCTCTGTCGCGAGCGACCCCGACGGCTGGCTCCAGAACGCGTGCGATGAGCTGCATGAAACTGTGACTTCGCTATACGAGTACTGGGTCGACGACCGTAAGGTGATGGCAGAGCGGCTCGCGCAGCGCGCGATGCCCAAGGCCGAGCTCGCGGCTCTCGAGGTGTTGCGTGGGGATGGCGTTGATGTACTCGGCGAACTGGCCCCCTGCCCGTCAGGGAACGGGTTCGTCGAAGTGCACGGTCCAGTTGTAGAGCGGGTTCATGTGCTTCGAGGGGGTCATGTCGGAGTCGCGTAGGTTACCGCGCGGGCCAGAGGTGGGCCCGGCCGCCGCTTTGGGTGTGCCTGTGTACGCATACCGTAAGCGCTTTCCTCCGCCGATGGGGGCGGTCGCGAGCTCGATCTTCACTGCCTCGCCTCCGTCGAGCGAGACCTTGGTGATCGCTGGGGGAGCCCCGCTGTTGTCGGTGTACTCGAAGCCGTGGTTCGCGATCGCAGCGACGAGCGTTGTGTCGAACACCAGCGGCGGAGCGGGTACGTAGAATACGATACGGATCGCGTTTCCGGTGCGCGCAATCGACCTGGGTCGCAGCGGCTCCCATGCTTTGCCCTCCAGGACCACGCGGCGGTAGGCCTTGGCGTAGTACTCGCCCATGTGGCGATAGCCGGCGTTGTTCAGGTGCACGCCGTCGGCCGCGTAGGCCAGAAAGTACTTCGGCCCCACCATGACAATCTTACCATTACTCTTCACTGAGGCGGCGAGCTGGGCGGACGGGATCTTGCTCGTCGCTTGACCGTAATGCGTCCATGAGCTCATTTGGGTGTGGAGCATCGGGACCGGCTCCGTTTGCCCGGTGATCGCGGTCACGTCAGTCTGGTAGTCCTTCTGCCACTCGACGAGGTCCTGCTCGTACTGGGCGTTTTGGGCGATGTGATCTGACTCGCCGTGCACGGTGGTGACGGCGCGCACCGCGTAGGTCGTTAGCCCCGCAGCTTTCGAGAGCGCCTTGCCGGCGGTGACCTGAGTCATCCCGTTGCTGAACGCGTCGGTGCCTTTCTTGAGCCCCGCGTAGGCGGTGGCGCCGATGCCGTGGCAGCTCACGAGCAGCCGGTGTGTGTTCTTGGGCGCGGGCTTTCCCGCCAGCGTCTCGCTCTCGGCGAGCGAGGTGATGAGCATCGACATGCCGGCAGACATGGTCTCTGAGCCGGCCTCAACGAGCGGGACGAGCGCGGTAAGGCCGGTGCCGCCGGCGCGCACACCGGTGTTGAACATCCTGTTGTCGTACAGTTGTGTCTTCGACAGCGCTGGAGCTCCCGCGGTGCCTAACGAGAGACTCTGACCCGTGGACAAGATGTGGTTTATCTCGAAGAACGCAGGCTCGAATGGGAGCGGTGGCTCGACCCCGGCCTCCGTCGGTCCGGCGTCGACTTCGGGCGCGCTGGAATCCACGGGCGCCATCCCGGAGTCCACGGGCGCCATCCCGGAGTCCACGGGCGCCATCCCGCC
>JBKJIA010000084.1:0-10337 GCA_046598735.1 Polyangiales bacterium | reverse complement strand
CTCGAACAAGCGATCGACTTGGACCCGAAATATGCATCGGCCCATTACGTGTTGGCAGGCATACTCGCAGCTCAGGGCGACCTGAAGCGTGC
Source organism: Polyangiales bacterium (assembly GCA_046598735.1). GTDB lineage: Bacteria > Myxococcota_A > Polyangia > Polyangiales > DASUME01 > DASUME01. Next base: position 10,245 of record JBKJIA010000084.1, on the reverse strand, counting down.
GGCTGAACACTATAAGCGCTGTATAGAGCTCGAACCTAAAGGGCCGCTTGCAGCGCGCGCCAAAGAAAAACTTACCGCTGCCAAACGTGCGCCGCGCACGCGCTGAGGGGCGATCAGGAGAGACCAGATGTCAACGTTACTTCGAGTGACCGCAGTGCTCGTGCTCGGTAGTGCTTTGGCTGCGTGTAGCAGCGACGAATCGAGCGGCGATACGGACTCCGGCACCTCAGCCGGCAACAACACAGGTGGCGACGGCGGCGCCTCGAACGACGGCGACAACACGTCGAACAATGGCGACGGCGGCACTACAGGCGCCGATGGCGGCAATAACGGCCCCGCCGCGTTCGCGTGTCCGAACGGCGCGACCACGCTGACCGCCGCGGGCGGGCAAGTCACAAGCGATGATGGTTTCCTTGCGCTGAGCTTGAGCGCTGGCGCCGTTGCCCAGAATACGGACATCAAAGTGTGCGCCGTCCCGCAGGCGAAATGGCCGGCGGCTGCAGGTACGGATGGCACGGGGCCTGTTTCCGCGCTCTATCAGATCGAGCCACTCGGCCTGACTTTCGCGGGGAATGTGAACGCGAACCTTACCATTCAAGGCGCAGCGCTGACCGCGATCACGAACAGCGATGGCATCTCACCGCTGACGTTCCATCGCATCCCCAACGCGGGCACTCCTGCGCGCTTGAATACGGTAACTATGCGCTTGCTGGCGGAACCGGTTTTGAGCGGCGAGCTCGATGGCGCAGGTTACGTGTACGCGCGCCATGTGGATAGCGCCGGCGCGCGCTACGGCGTTCAGGTCACAACGGGAGCCGCGCTCACTAAGCTTACCGGCGAGACTTTCGATCTAAGCACTAAGGTCACCGTGGTCGGCACACCGAATGCGACCACGCGCGCGCTTTCGCTGATCACGCGCGGCTGCGATCTCGAGCCGCTGCAGCCGCTCGGCGTCGAGCAAGCCCACGTCAAAGAAGGTAACTGCGAAGTCGAACCGGTGCTGCGCGAAGGCACGAACCTTACGGTTGCGGGTGGCGCATTAAGCGCAGGTGCGGTCATCGATCTGACGAGTGCAGGTAGCGACGTGGATGCAACCCACCTGCCACCGCGCTTTTTCTGCACCGCGCCCGGAGCGGCGATGGCCGCTGTGCATTTGGGTTTTGGCGTGGGCGCGGATCGCGAAGTAACGGTGATTGCCGAGCAAGGCGTGACGTGCACGCCGAGCGGTGACGCGGTCTATCTCGGCGACGTGATCGGGGCGACGCAACTCTTGCACGGGCCCGTAGTTCCCACGCTCTCGCCCTTCGGAACGCCGATCCCGTTTGCCGATGTTCAGCTCATGAAGCCCACCGCGCGCGGCACGTTGGTGGCAGGCGATTCGTTCGTGTATGCCGCGCCCGGCCGAACCTTGACGTCGTTGGAAGGCTTGACCACGTTCACGCTCCGGGGCCCAGGCAACTTTGTGCCGGTCGCGTTCGGGATGGATGAAACGTACAAACTCGTCCTGCCCGGTCCGCGCCAGACGGTACCGGTGATGCCGATCGAAGGTGGCGCGCTCAAGCTCGAAAATGACAGCAATGTGGCACTAGTCACGCTCAACGTTGCCAGTCGCGCTTCCTTGAAGGTGACCTTCGACACGCCGTCGGTTGCGTCGCCCGCAGTGCTGTTCGAAGATGGTTTGATCGACCTCGTGCTCATTCGTGGCAACACCACGACTAGCACTGGCAGTGGCATTCGCTTTGAGCGTTGGGTTCGCGCATCGTCCGCGCCGCTGACGGGTAGTCGCCGTCGCGTGGACTTACTGACCGCAGCTCACTCCATTGCGCTCGATGGCATCACACCAAGCTCGATCGACATCTGGTTCTTCAATGTCGCTTGGGATGAGACGCGCAGCTTCGCGGCGACCGGACGGATCACGCCGCTTGCGGGCGGCTTCGCGATCCGCGTCGCCCCCAGCACGCTGGCGCGCCCGCCGCTCGTGTCACCTTGCGTAGCGGTCGATGCGTCCGCAACGACCTGCGACGCGGGACTCAACGAGCATCTCGCTGTAGCCACGCAATCGGGTGTAGAGCTGTTCGACCCGATCGATGGCCGCTACGTGAAGACATTGCTCAACGGCACCACGCTCGGCGCCCAGGGCTTTCGTCAGGTCGTTCAGGGATCTGACGGTTGCATCTACGCTAGCCAGCAAAACAACGGCGCCAACGGCAACGGCATCTGGCGCTACAGCACGAATGGCACGGCCCTTACGGCGCAAAACGCGCCGTATATCGCGCTCGCGCAGGCAGATGACGGTGCGGCCACCGCGTTCACCCCACGCGGGCTTACTGTCGTCGATGGCGATCTATTGGTCGCGAATGAAGGCGGCGGGGTGCTGCGCTTTGATGCGGTCAACGGTGCGAATGGCACGTGGCTCGTCGACTACCTGAGTGTTGCCACGTACTCGCCCAACAGCGTGTTTCTCGCGAACACGGGCGGCGCGGGCCGCTTGTTTACGACCGACGCAAAAGCAGCCGCGGGCTCGCAAAAGTGGATCCAAAGCGATCCGCCTGCGACGTCGACCGCCGTCGCGACCGGCATCGTCGATCGGGTATCCGTGCTCTCCAATCCGCAACAAGTCACGACCGACGCCGGCGCACTACTGGACGTGCTGATTGCCAACGCTGGTGGTCATGATGTGCGGCTCTATAGCCGTGCGGTGCCCGGCACGCTGCCTCAGACGCCGGAGCGCACGATCTCGTTCGGAGCTCAAACGCCGCAAGGTATCCACCCGTTGCTCAACGGCAGCTGGCTCGTGGCAGGCACGGACAACCTCGACGTGCAGGCGGTCGTCCCCGGCCTCGTCGAGCAGCCCAAGACCATCATCCGCGACACGGGCGATGCCTACTACATCTCGCGCGTGTGCATGCCCTGACGTTTGGATAGACACCGTGCGTGCTCGCTCCTTGGCGAGACGCACGAACCCTCAGCCCCCGCGCAGCCCCAAGCCCACCACGAAGATCTCGTAGCTCTCTTTGCGCGACGCCTCCGGCTTGAGTACCCGCGTCTTCGTGAACAGGGACTCCACGTGCTTCTTCGCTTTGTCGAAGTCGGGCCCCTGGAAGATCTTACCCACGAAGCTTCCGCCACCTACCAACGTGCCATCGGCGATCTCGACGGCGTGCATGAACAAATCAAAGCTGCGGCATTGATCGACAAAGCGCGTGCCCGTAGTCCAAGGCGCCATGTCGCTTATCACCAAATCGAACGTGGCTGGCCCGCCCAGCATGATCGGGGTCAGCGCCAGCACGTCGCACTGACGCGTCTCCACGTTGGGGCCAAAGCCGCTCTGCCACTCTTGTTGATCGACGGCGAGCACGTGGCCCTCGCGGCCCACTTTTAGCGCGGCGTATTGCGTCCACGAGCCTGGAAAGGCGCCCAAATCCAAAACGCGCATACCCCTTTTCAGGAGCTGCGCGCGTTTGTCGATCTCTTCGAGCTTGTAAATGGAGCGGGCGGCGAAGCCTTCCTTCTTGGCTTTATCGCCGAAGGAATCTTGAGGCCTCTTGCCCTTGCTCATCAGGCCTGAGCTTTGGCCTTGTTCGCACCGCGCACCGTGACGATGCTCTGACGTGCACCGGGGACGCTGCCCTCGATCAACACGATGTTCTCGGCGTCGAGCACCTTGGCTACGCGCACGTTCATCATGGTGATGCTCTGGTTGCCGTGCTGGCCGGGCATCTTGAGGCCGGGAAACACGCGGCCGGGCGTCATGTTGGTACCGATGGAACCACCGTGACGATGATACTCGTGCGTGCCGTGCGAGGCGCTGCGCGAGCCGTGGAAGTTGTGGCGCTTCATGACGCCCGTGAAGCCTCGGCCCTTGCTGAGGCCGGACACGTCGACCAACTGGCCCGTGCTGAAGATCTCGGAGGGCTTGACCACCTGGCCGACCTCGTACTTGCCCACGTCTTCTGCGCCGAGCCGGAGCTCTTTGACGACCAGGGCGGGCGTGACGTTGATCTTCTTGAAGAATCCGCCCTCAGGCTTGTTGACGCTCTTGGCGCGCTTCTCGCCGAAGCCCAAGATTACGGCGGAGTAACCGTCGCGCTCTTCGGTACGCTTGCCGAGGACCGTGCAGGGGCCGCACTCGACGACCGTGACGCGCAGAACCATGCCGGCGTCGTCAAAGATTTGCGTATTTCCGAGCTTTTTGCCGATGAGGCCGAGATTCTTGTTCATGACGTTCCTGTGCGGGCCGCGTCGAAGGTCGAGATTTCGAGGGTCGCGAATAGTACGGACGTTTGTGCCTCGGTCAAGCGATAGACGCAGCTTTTGGCACAAGGTTTGGACACAACTCACGGCCGAAACCGTGGGCTAGGACTCAGACTGACTCTTCTCGGGAGGTCTTGCGCTCCTGAGAGCAGCCCGGGCAGCTTCGCCCAAGGCATCAGAGCGTCTCGCCGTACGCTCGAGCGCGTGTTTAGCTGCTTCTGAGCGACCTGCAAAGCGGCCGAGGGCTTCCACCGTCGCAAATGGATCGGCGCCGCGAAAACGACACGAAAGGCGCGCCAATTCAGGCACAAGCTCGACCGCCCCCAGATCTGCGACGAGGTTGACGGCAAAGCTGCGCGCATCTGGCCGAAAGCCGGTGAGCACCCGACGCAGCGCCACGATGCCCCGCTGATCACCCAATCGCACCAATGCCGCACCCGTGGCCGCGCGTACGTGAGGCGACGTGAAGAACGCCAGGGCCACTTTCGCAAGTGCATCACAACTGCGTTTGCACTGCAGATGCGCGAGCGCGTCTGCGACTTCGATCAGGCGTTCCTTGTTGGCGAGCGCTTGCAGCAGGACCCGTTCGCCGCGTGCATCGCCCAAGCTTGCCAGGGCCAGGGCGGATTCGATGCGCACGCTCGCGGCATCGTCCGTAAGCAAGCGCGCCAAATGCCCGCTCAGATGCGCATGACCCAGGCAACCGAGCGCGGCGGCGACTTGGGCGCGCACCTCCGCATCGCTGTCATCGAGCAATGGTAAGAGATCGCGTTCGCAGGCTGCGGGCTGCATTTCTGACAGTCCCGCGACCGCTTGAAAACGTACTTCTGGCGCCGGACTGCACAACGCTTGGCGCAGTGCTGCAACGGCTGCGGGGCCGCCGATTTGCGATGCCGTCAGCGCTGCAACTTCGCGCACGTCGGGCGCGGGATCATCGAAACACGCTACGACTTCCTCGATGACGGACGCTTCAGCAAGCTCTCCGAACGCAGCCAGCGCAGCACAGCGCACACGGTGATGTTTGTCGGACAAGAGCGTGCGTAAGCCTGCAACGGCGCGTTCGCGCTGATCGTCTTTGGCGCGGCCTAACGTTGCTGCCGCCGCCATGCGCGATTCGGGGCGCTCACCGCGTACATCACGGATCGCGGCCTCGAAATTGGGCGGCAAAGGCGGCAAAAGCCAAGACATCTTATGATTGGTCGCGTGTCACGAGATCGCGCTACCGGGGGGCATGTCTTTTTGCGGATTGAGCACGGACAGCACACTTCCGTCACCTGCGGCGAGCACCATACCTTGGGACTCAAGACCCATCATTTTGCGCGGGGGCAAATTGGCGAGCACCACCACGCGTTTGCCGATCACATCTTCGGGCGCGTAGTGCTTACCGATGCCCGCTAGGATCTGACGCGTACCGAGTGGACCGAGATCGACTTCGAGGCGCAACAGCTTGTCTGACTTGGGCACGCGTTCTGCGACCAGAATCAAAGCCACGCGCAGGTCTACTTTGGCAAAATCATCGATCACGATGTTGTCTTTGGCGGGCGCGAGTTCTTTGACGACTGTCGCCGCAGCTTCGCTGCCGGCAGTGGCTGCAGCGGGGACCTTACCTTCTGACTTCTCTTCCATGACTACCTTGGGGCTGAGCTTGGCGAGGATCGCGGCTTCTTGATCTTTGTCGAAGCGCGGAAAGAGCGGTGTGGCTGCGCGCGTCTGCGTGCCACCGGGCAGGCCGCCAAATGCAGCCGGCCATAAGTCGTGATCAACGCCAGGCGCAAGCTTGTCGAGCCCTAGCTGCGTAAGTAAGGCATCGCATTTCTCCGGCATGAACGGCCACAGCATCACGCCCAAGAACCGTAAGCTTTCGAGCACTGTGTACACGACTTCGCCCAGGCGCTTGAGGTCGCCTTGCTTGGCAAGCTTCCACGGTTCGGTCTGGTCGACGTACTTGTTCGCCGCGGTCACCAGCTCCCAGATCGCATCGAGCGCACGGTTGGGGTTTACGTCTTCGAGCTGCAGCGCCGCCACGCGCGCGCTCTCTTGGGCACGCGTCATCAATGCGCGATCTAGATCAGTCAGTGCCGTGGCATCGATGGTTGGAACGCTGCCGCCAAAGCTGTTTTTGACGATGCTCGCCACCACGCGCTGCAGCAGATTGCCCAGGCCGTTGCCAAGCTCGCCGTGATAACGCGCGAATAGATTGGCATGACTGAAGTCGCCGTCTTGTCCGAAGGCGATGTCGCGCATCAGGTAATAGCGCAGCACATCGGAGCCTACGGCTTCAGCGATGGGTCCGGGGGCGATGAAGTTGCCAAGGCTCTTCGACATCTTCTGACCATCGACCGTAAGCCAGCCGTGGGCCCATACCTGCGTCGGTGGTGCAAGCTCCGCGCTCATCAAGAACGCAGGCCAATACACGGCATGAAACCGTAAGATGTCCTTGCCGACCAAGTGCACGACCTTGGCGTTCGGCTCCCAAAATTGCTCGAATAGGGGCGCTTTTTCGCCTGGCCGTGTCGGGCCGCCCAGGGCGCTCATATAGTTCGTGAGCGCGTCGAACCATACGTAGATCACATGCTCAGGCTTGCCCGGCACTGGGATGCCCCACTTGAAGGTGCCGCGGGAAAGCGACAGATCGCGCAAGCCTTCGCGCACGAAGCTTTTCACTTCGTTGAATCGCCCCTCAGGTTGCACGAACTTTGGGTGCTTTTCGTAATAGTCAAGCAGCTTGTCGGTGTAGTTGCTCAGCTTGAAGAACATGGTCTTCTCTTTGAGCAGCTCGACGGGCTTTTTGTGCACGGGGCAGATGCCGCCTTCGAGCAGGTCCTTTTCCGTGTAGTAAGCCTCGCAGCCCACACAGTAATGCCCTTGGTACTCGGCTTCGTAGATGTCGCCCTTGGCTTGGCAGCGCTTCCACAGCTCTTGAGCACGCTCCTTGTGGTGCGCGTCCGTGGTGCGGATGAAGTCGTCGTAGTCGCAGGATAGGGCTTTCCACGCGTCTTTGAACGGTTGCGTCATGCCGTCGACGTAGGCCTGCGGGTCCATGCCGAGCTCTTGTGCGCGGCGTTCGATCTTTTGGCCGTGCTCGTCGAGGCCCGTTAGAAAGCGCGTGGGCTCACCGCGCAGGCGGTGATAACGCGCGAGCACGTCGGCTGCGATCGTGGAGTAGGCCGTGCCGATGTGGGGCCGGTCGTTGACGTAATAGATGGGAGTGGTGACGTAGAACGCGGACATGGAGCGCGCAGGTTAGCGCAGCGCGAGCAGGAGGCGATCCAGGGTTATCTGCATATTTGCGTTGCGCGCACGCAAATCGCTCAATGTGCCGAGCTTTTGCACGCGTTCTGCGGCTTTGAGCGGGCCGAGTTTTTGCGCTTGTTCTGCAAGCTGCCCGCTCGTGTCGTCGAAGTAGAGCTTGTCGCGCGGCACGCCCAGGGCCATGGCGGCGACGTCGCGATAAAACGTAGCCAAAGCATCGAACGTGAGCGCGAGGTCCTCGCTTTTGGACAGCTCCTCGGACAGCTCGATCAAGCGCCCTGTATCGCCGCGGGTCAGTGCCGCATCGATGCGTAAGGCGCGGTCGAGTAGCGATTTGGCGAGGCCGCCTTCGCACAGCGTAAGCACGCGATCGGCACGTCCGTCGGCCAATGCGATCGCGGGGCCGTGCAAGGTTTCGCTGATGCCGGCGGTTTCGAGCACATGTTCCAACACCAGCCGCGGCAAGCGTCCGAAATGTAGGCTTTGACAACGTGAGCGAATCGTCACCAGCAAACGATCCGGTCGCTCGGCCAGCAATACAAAACACACATTCGGGCGCGGCTCCTCAAGAGTCTTGAGCAACGCGTTGGCAGCCTCAGGATGTTGTGCCGGAAAGGACACGTCCGCTTCGGGGAAAATCAGAAACGCTTGCTTGCCTTCGAACGGCGCAAAGTGTGCGACCGGCAAGATCTCAGCGCGTAAGGTTTCGACTTGAATGTTGCGGTTGCCCTCGTCGCGCGGGCGAAATCTGCGTGCATCGGGATGATTACCGCTGTCGATGCGCTGACAGATGCTGCAGCGATCGCAGCCTTTGCCGGGCTTATCTTGGCAAAGGAATGCTTTGGCGAGGGCTAGGGCTGCGCGCTCTTTGCCCACCCCGCTGGGCCCCTCGAACACGTAGGCATGCGCTAAACGTCCGCTGTCGATGGCGCGCTGCAAGGTGCGCACCGCCTGATTTTGCCCGCGAATTTCATTGAGCAGCATCGAAGACTGGCGGTATCACGCAGGGCAGGGCGACACAAGCGCGGCCCCAGCACTCAATCCATCGACACGCGCTCGCGCCCAGCACAAGCCTTGTCATTGCGCGCGCCTTGGGCATGATTGTTTGATGACGTTAGTGCAGCGCGGTGAACGCTTGCCTGAGCTTGTTGCCATCATGCGCAAGCTGCTCGCGAAAGATGGTTGTCCGTGGGATCGCGAGCAGACGCTCCAAACGCTGCGCCCCTACGTGATCGAAGAGGCCCACGAAGTGGTCGATGCCATCGACCGCAACAACCTCACGGACCTGCGCGAGGAGCTGGGCGACTTGCTGCTGCAGGTCGTGTTTCAAAGCGAGCTGAGCTGCGGCGCGTTCGGCATCGATGACGTGATCGGCGGTATTTGCGACAAGCTCGTGCGTCGTCATCCCCACGTGTTCGGCGGTCAGACGGTCAAGGATGCTGACGAAGTGCGTGAGCAGTGGGAAGCGCTCAAAGCCAAAGAAAAGAAAGATCGAGGCGTGCTCGATGGCGTACCAGTGGCGATGCCATCGCTGCTCCGTGCCATGCGCGTCAGCGAAAAGGCCGCGCATCTGGGGCTCGACTGGCCCGATGCACAAGGCCCACGCGCTAAGGTCGACGAAGAAGTCGCAGAGCTCGACGAAGCGATTCGCGAAGGTGTACCCGATCGCATCGAAGCGGAGTTAGGCGACGTCTTGTTCTCGCTCGTGAGCGTGGCGCGCAAACATTCCGTCGATCCGGAAGCGGCCCTGCGCCGCACGATCGAAGGCTTCTCGACGCGCGTACGTTGGATTGAGAGCGCAAGTCGAGAGCGTAAGGTCGCGCCGAGCGCTTTGTCTGCAGACGAGCTCGATGCGTTATGGCGCGAAGCCAAGGAGGCGACCCGTGTTTGATGGTCAGCGGAAATGGCGCCTTACGCTGTCGTTGTTCGCGTGTCTGCTGCTGAGCGCGTGCGTGCGTACAACCTTGGTGCGCGTACCAATGACGTTTGCGGCGCGCGTGCCCGTGCGTGTATTTCCGTCGATCTGGGTGGTAGGCGGCAACTTCGACGAGGACGAGCGCATTGCCGAACGCCTGGCAGCGCATCTCGCTCAAGACAGTAAGAGTGAAATTCGTAAGGTGGAGCTGTCTGAGCTTGAGCCCGCGCGTGTGGCGGGCAAGATCCCGGCCACTACGGCCGTGCTGTTCGTGGAGCTCGAGTTGCGCGAGGGAGTTCAGCAGTACTGGGAGACATCGCCCGTACAAAATTGCAGCTACTACGGCTGCTCGACGCAATATCAGTCGTACCCAGCGGCGGCACCTGAGATTACCGCGGTGGCTACGGTGACCGTCTACGAAGGCCCCACCGCTCGTGTGCTGCAGCGCGAGCGCGTGGGGCAAACGCTCTTGGGCGAATCCGCAGACAGTGCGCGGCTCGAAGTCGTGGAAGCGATTGCGAGCGAGGTTGAGCAGCTTGTCGATACGTTCAACGTGCGCGAGCGCGTGCTGCTCTATCGCGCGAATCTGCCTGAGGTAGAGAGCGCCGTGGCGCGCATCGAAGCCGGCAAATGGGCAGAGGGGCGCGCGCTGCTCGAGATCGCAAAGGGTAAGCTTGGCGGTCTGCACAAGAAGCATCAGGCACGCGTTTGGTACGACCTCGGCATGGCTCGTCGCTTTGCACCCGGCAAAAACGGCTTGGACGAAGCTGCTTACCAAGCATCGCAACGCGCCTTCGGTTGGGCCATCCGGCTCGATCCACGCG
>JBKJIA010000061.1:0-2913 GCA_046598735.1 Polyangiales bacterium | reverse complement strand
TGCGTGGATCGCAGCACTGCCGTTGGCCAAAATGAACGATTTACCGTTTTAGGCCGTTGGACTGAATACTCGTCGAAAGGAATCCTTGCTCGCAAGGATTCCAATCCCGATCTTTTCATCTTTCTTCCCGACGCAGATCAGCCACTGAAACAACTTCTTTTTCGCATGGCGGATAAGCAGGACTGGCCATCGCTCGGAGAAATCACCGAGGTTCCGCAAACCGAGCAGCCGAAGTCAGCGCAGCCCTAAGCGGCTCGTCACTGGGTAATACTCAGTACCGTTCAAAAACCTCATTCGCAATCGTTCCCTCTCCGTCCGGGGAAGTCTCGTACTTTCAACATGCTCACACTTGCGAATCCCCTAAAAGCTTGGGTCAAAAACATGGCTCCAAGCAATCCGTTTCTCGTTCGAAAACTCCACGGATTGAACAAAAGACAGACTAGATTTTTAACAGCCGACACTCGCATGCAAACCGGAAACTTGCGATTCTTTAGGAGCTGAAACTCCCTTGATAAAGTCGACGGGTGATGAGCATGCAGCCGCTGGGTGTCCCGCCCGCTGAAGCGGCCGAAAGTGTTCTTTCTAGAGGCTTGGTTTGTCTTGTGAAAAAACTAAAGTCGAGTAAGGTCCGATGCTAATCATCGCTATGGCCGTAAAGCTATCTTGCATAGCGTCTCCAGCAGGTTGCGAGGATTCTGGATGATTCGAGTCGTTTGGTTGATTTACTTCGGCGATAGCGTCACGTGATGCATGGTTGCTAAAGCCGGGACTGTAACCAATCCAGTCGCTGTTCAAGCGGAGTTGCCATGTACCTGGCGAAGGGAAACCAAGCTTGTAACTCTCATGGGCTAGGTGCGAGAGATTCACAACAACCACAACGTCGTCGCCCGGACCGCCTTGATGCCAACGGTGATAGGCAATCACGTTGTCTGCCTGATTCTGATGAAATGTGTTCAAGCCAGAGCCTGTAAGGCCGCGCGTCGCGCCAAAGCGATTGAGACGCAGATGAATCAGATCGCGATACATGCGCACCAAGCCGCTAAATTCTACTGATTTATGCCAGTCCAGCGGTACCGAATCTTGGAACCAACCATCTTCGAGAAACTCTTGTCCCTGAAACAACATGGGGATGCCGGGGGCTGTAAGCACTAGGGCTGCCGCCAAAGTCGTACGCTTCTGAGCGAACCAGCTATCGGGATGATGCGGATCGATTTCCGAAGCGACGCGGGATTTACCATTGGCAATTTCATCGTGCGATTCGCTGTAAATTACCCGTTGGAAAGGATCACCGTTGTACCAAGCTCCGAGCGCGCCGCGCACACTTTCTAGCGAGCGCTGTTCGTCATTGGGCGTAATGACAGCCGCTCGAATCGGATGCACAAACCGAGCGCCCCACTGAGCCGTAAAGCCTGCTCCGCCTTGGTCCACCGGCTTCGTAATTCGGTCGTCGTTTTGCAAATCTTCCGCGATCGTAATGCGACCTGGAAACCGCTGTTGCACTTCGCGATTAATCCACTGAATTAGGCTCCAGCCGTCCGGCAGATCACCACCGGGATCAGCGTTACCCCGCACGTTTCGCATAAACAGTGACATGTCGAGTCGCAAACCGTCGACGTGATATTCCTCAAGCCACATGAGAGCATTGTCGCGGATGAATTGGCGCACTTCCTTGCGACCATAATCTGGGCGAGTCGCCCCCCACGGGGTCTCGGCTCGCCAATCATTGTAAAAATAAATCCCACCCTGTCCGTGCTCACTCCAGCCGTCAAACTGCCACAAATCCAAGTCGCTCGGGCCGAAGTGGTTGTAAACAACATCGAGGATCACACCTAGGCCGGCACGGTGCACAGCTTTAATGAACCGTTTGAAACCGAGCGGACCGCCATAGTTCGTTTCAACCGCGAAGACGCAAGAAGGGTTATAACCCCATGATAAATCGCCAGCGAACTGGGCTAATGGCATGACCTCAATAGCATTGACCCCTAAATTCTTTAGATGGTCAAGCTTCATGACGACTTCAGCGAATTTGTCCGACCTTGTATCGTTGTCGTCGTGAAAGGTTCCTAAGTGCATCTCATAAATTACTAACTCATTGACTGGCGGCAAATGAAAATCGTCTTCAGCCCAGTCAAAGTGCGGATCGTGGATCACAGAGTTGCCGACCGAACTGGTAACCTGACGGGCATATGGGTCAATACGCATCCATTGCTTCTCGCCACTAACGATGCGATAACGATACTCATGGCCTATGGCCGCCACCGCGATATCGGCATACCAGTTGCCATTCTCTTCCTTCGACATGGGGTTGGCGTCGGGAGACCAGTTGTTAAACATTCCGGTCACATACACCGAGTCGGCATGAGGCGCCCAGACCCGAAAGGCAGTGCCCGATCCGTATGGCAGAGCACCCATTCCGCCGCGAACGTTTTCAACAATGGCTGTTGACATACCGCATTCCTGCTTTAGTCGAATTAAATATTCCTCCGCCGATGGTTATTGCAAATCCACTATTTGGTCACCTCTTTGAGCACTGCTTCGACCTTGTCAGCAATCTTTTGAACGGCTTCTTTGACTTCTCCGACAGCCTGGTCAACCTTTCCCTCTTCTTTCAGCTTCTCATTGCCAGTGAGCGCACCCGTGGCTTCTTTGATTCGGCCTTTTACGATGTCTGTCTTGCCACCCATGTCGGTGACTCCTTTTGCTTGGGTTTGATTTCGACAAAATTTCGGAGCTAAAGCACTGCTCGACGACCTCCACTGCTTACGGACGACTAAATCCGTCCTAACAGAATTAGGATCAAGATGATGATGATGATCAATCCCAGTCCACCACTCGGATAGGCTCCCCAGCTCCGGGCATGAGGCCACACTGGCAGCGCGCCAAGGAGCATCAGGATCAAGATCACTAACAATA
>JBKJIA010000586.1:0-3210 GCA_046598735.1 Polyangiales bacterium | reverse complement strand
CCGATGCGTTTCGATCTCGGCAGACGCGCCATCCTTACGGATCAACGCATCCCCCTCGGCCTGAGCACGCTGCTGTTTGGCGTGGATGAAACGGTATTGAAAGCCGCACGCCTGACCTTGCAAGGTTTGACGCGTGCAGACTGTGAAGGCTTACGACCTCAGCCCGTCCCTCCCGCGCCCCTTACGTCGGATCCCGCACGCAGGCGCAACGTCCTGTTGCTGAGCGTGGATGCTCTGCGACGCGACGCGCTCGGTGCGACCATCAACGGACAACGCGTTGCACCCAATCTGTTCGCGTGGTCTCAGCAAGCGCAGCTGATGCGCCGCGCGAGCACATCCTATGCGGCTACTTTCTTTTCCGTGACGGGCGCGCTCACCGGGCTGCCGGCCAGTCGGATCGCATTGCTACCCACGCCGCCGCGCACCTTGTTCTCCATGACCAAGGCGACGCATCCGCGACGCATCGCCGTCTTACCTTCGTCCGGTTCGTTCTTTGCGCGTCCTGCTTTTGTGGGCTACGCGCTGCAAGACGTGCAACCTGAGTATTCGGGCGATGCCCGATATCAAGTACGCACGCTGAGTAAGTTCATCTCAGAAGCGCGTGCTGCCCATGAGCCTTTCGTAGCGTGGGCCCATTTCGGCGAGGCCCATGCACCTTACCGTGGCCACGCCGAGTTTCATTTCGGCGACTCCGCGCGCGAGCGCTATTTGGAAGAAGTCGCGTTCGTGGATGCCCAGTTCGGCCGCCTGATCGCGCGACTCAAGCACAACGGCACGCTGGACGACACACTCATCATCGTCTTTGCCGACCATGGTGAAGCGCTGGGTGAGCGCGGCCATCACGGTCATCACGTATTCCTCAATCGCTGGATCGCAGACGTGCCGCTGATCGTGCACGTTCCAAGCGGTGAGCGCGTGCGACAAGAGACGTTCGCGCAGACCACCGATATTGCGCCGACAGTGCTGCATTTCTTAGGCCTGGAGGCGCCTTACGTCATGGCGGGACGCAGTCTGCTCGACCCTACGCTCGACGAGAACCGCGCGCTATTTGCCGAAGCGTTTTCGACGGGCACGAGCCTGAACGATTTCGCGAGCCAGCCCATCGAAACGGAGGCGGAGTTAGCCCGCCGCATGGAAATGGTGCAACGCGGTTTTGGTCGCTACGCGCCGAGTGTCTCCGTCACTGAAGGGAACGAGCGCTTGATCGTCAACCGCGGCACGGGCCTCACCGCCCTGTATGACACACGCGTCGATCTGCAAGAGCGACACGACCTGTCGCTGCTTCGCCCTGAGCGCCGCAAGCAGTTGCTCGAGAAGCTCTCGGTCTGGCATCGTGAGCAGAGCTTAGCGGTCTACTGCGCGCTGTTGCAGCGCACCAGGTAGGTAGCGCAGTCGCTACGGCGCGTAGCCTACCTCTGCCAGATTCGGATCCGCGCCAACGGGAGTCAGCGAAGCTTCGCCGGCCTGCATCGGAACGTTGTAGAAACACTGGTTCGAAGTCGCTGTGACCCGTGTCGTCGTCATGGGAAAATTGGTCGTGTTGGGCGCTCGCAGGCTCATGCCCGAGCTCGCGTTGAATGCAATCTTGAGGTCGTCGGCGACGCGCGTGACCCACGTGCTGTACGTTCGTATACGCAGGTTAGGATCGTAGCGGTAGCCGCTCAGCACGTAGCCGCCTGTCGGCACGGACTTCACGTCGAGTAGCATCTCGCTCAAAGCGCTACCGTAAGAGTATTGGCCCCGGATGTTGGCGTTGCGATCGAGGCGCACGATCCAGCCATCCATTCCGTTTTCCTTCACGGCGGAGGTAGCGCCAGCGAGCACGAACTCGCCGGAGTTGTCCGCTGCTTCAATCACATCCCACAGCGAATCTTCCGCGCCGCTCACGCCGATTTCGAGCTGCCAAGCGATATTGAGATCCCTCTTCAGGAACATGACGAAAGCGTTTTGGGCACTGGTCGCGTCGGGCAGCTCACGCTTTGTTCCCACGATCACGATCTCGTCGTCCTTAGTGACGAAGATACCCTTGGGATCCAGGTCTCGCGGGCCCCTGTCATCCGCGTCCGTAATCGTGACCTCTCGCAATGTCGTACCATCTGGCGCCAGCACAGACAGTAAGATGGCATAGACCGAACGGTTGCCCGTGAGCTCCACGCGACTGAGCACGGCGATGCCGTCCGTCGTGGCTGCCAACGCTTGACCGCGCGTGGGGTAGATTTCGTTTTTACATTGCGAAATGGCGAGCCCGATCGAGCGATGGAAGATGGGCTTGCCGGAGGTTGTAAAGGCCGCCACGTGAGTGCTCGCAGGAGTCTGATAGAATCCGGCGGCAACGTAGCGATCTTGGCGCCAGATGATCTGCGTAAGGTAGTCGTTGCTGTCGCTGCCTTTGTATTCCTGACTGCGGTAGGCAGCGTCGCTCCCATCGAAGAGGGTCAACAGCGGCGAATGGATGCCGTTATTGATCTTCGACCCGATCATCGCCAGACCCCGGTTCCCGCTGCGCACTAGACCGAACCCAAGCGTCTGAAAGGAAGCGCCGGTCACGTCGCGCACGACATGGGCCTGGTCTCCCTGTGCGGTGCCGAGGTGCTCGTCGAGCGGCGCGAACCAACCGGCGTATTCATTGGCCGTGGGATAGGCCGCACTGTCGACCGTGCTGATGGTTCCGCCGTCGTTGGGCAGAGCCTCTACGCGTGGCAGGCCATCGTACCTACTCGCGCCGGGCCCGCGGAACGCGGTGGCATACGAGCGCGACCACAGGCCGTAGAAATCCGCGTAGCACGCGACATTGCTGGTTACGACGACGGACCCGCTAGCGCAGGCACCATCTCCGCTAAAGCCCTTGAAGATGGTGCTGTTCGTGCTCGAGCCGCTGAGTTGTACGCTCGTGCCTGAATCGACGATGCAAGAGCTGGTGTCACCGCTCACGGAGCATTGTGGATTGCCCGTACTTGGCGTGACGATGCTCGCCGGTCCGATGCTCGGACTGCGCGTCAGCGTGATCGTGAAGCGCTGCACCTGTCGGAAGCTGGCGTTGCACGTCAAGTCCGCGCTGATGGCATTGAGGTCAAGCACGTTGACCGTCGTGATGTCCGCATCCGTACAGCTCCATTCGCCGAAACGGTATCCGGTGGAGTTGGTTGCGTTGAGGTCGACGTTCGTTCCTTCGATCACGGTCGCGACGCAGTTGTTGTCACCTGTGCCAAT
>JBKJIA010000170.1:0-6577 GCA_046598735.1 Polyangiales bacterium | reverse complement strand
TTGAAGGTAAGGTACTCAGAACGGTAAGGGCGTGTCGCCGAGCTCTGCACTCACCCATTTGAGCTCGGTGAAATGCTCCAGGCTGTATTTGCCACCGCTGCGACCGATGCCGGAATAGCCGAAGCCCCCGATCGGCGACAGCGCGTCGCTCCAGAAGCTGTGCGTGCCGAGATGGACGGAACCCGCACGAATTTTACGGGCAAGCGTCATGCCCTGGCGCAAGTCGTTGGTCAGCACGCCCGCGCTGAGGCCAAATTCACTGTCGTTGGCGAGCGCAAGCGCTTCGTCAACATTCTTGACCACATACACGCTTGCCACCGGGCCAAACGTCTCTTCGGCATGCACTGCGCAACTCGTGCTCGGATTGACGAGCACGGTCGGTTTGTAGACGAGGCCTTTGTGTACGGCTCCGCCCGTGAGCAGCGTCGCGCCCTTTTCGACCGCATCTTTTACGTGGCGTTCGACCTTTTCGAGCGCGCTGGCGTTGATCACAGGACCGTAAGCCGTCTTGGCATCGCGCAAGTCACCGAGCGACAGGCCCTCGCACCGACGCTTGAGCGCTGCGAGAAACGCATCCGCGATCGGCGCCTCCACGATGATGCGCGAGCCAGACATGCAAATCTGCCCTGCGTGCGAAAACGCGCCCACACACGCCAGATGTGCGGCTTTCTCCACGTCGAAATCTTTCAGCACGAGCAGGGCATTCTTGCCACCGAGCTCGAGCTGCGTGCGCTTCATTTGATCGGCGGCGGCCATTCCAATCGCGCGCCCCACGTTGGTCGAGCCTGTGAATGCGATCGCTTGCACGTCGTGATGGCGCACCAGCGGATCGCCACAATCTTGGCCAAAACCGGTGATCACATTCAGCGCGCCTTTTGGCAGACCGGCTTCCATGATCATCTGCGCGTAGGCGAGGGCGATGAGCGGCGTTTCCTCAGATGGTTTGGCGACGACGGCGTTGCCAGCGGCCAACGGAAACACCGTCATTTTCGCGAACAGCGCCAGCGGTGCATTGAACGGTGAGATCGACGCGACCACGCCCATGGGCTCTCGGAACACCATGGACACGCGATGCGGTCGATCGTTCGGGAACGTGTCGCCGTACAGACGACGTGCTTCGCCAGCGGCCGTGCGCAAGAGCTCCACGCCCTTGATCACTTCGTATTTGGCCTTCACAAATGCCGAACCGCTTTCGTCGATCAGGAGCTCCATCAGCTCATCGGCGCGCTTCTCTACGATGTCTGCTGCGCGCAGCAGAATCGCTTCGCGATCGCCTACGGGTAGACCAGACCACGCTTCAAAGCCTGCGCGCGCGGAGCTCACCGCGGCATCGACATCGTCTGCTTGCGCGCGTGCTGCGCTGCCGATGCGGGTGCCATCGGCAGGTGCGAACACGTCGAAACGCTGGCTGCCTTGCGCTTCGCGGGCTTCGCCACCGATCCAAAGCTTACCGTCGATGCCGCTGGTCTTGGTCATGACTTCCTCAGATTCGGTGATCGAGCATGGACGCACGCAAGAGGTAGGCGCGCGCTTGAATCGGATCGGCTGCTGCCGCTGCCATGTCGCGGTTGCGCTTCATACGTTGCGCGGGATCCTTCAGCGACAGGTCACGGTAATTGCGCGCAGTGCTGGCTTGCACCATCTCAACCGCGGCGCGGCGCCGTGAATCTGAGTATTCGTCCAGCAGGTCGTCCGAGCCGCCCCTGAGCACTTCGCCGAGCAGCTTGCCCAGCAAGTGCGCATCGTGAATGCCGCTGTTCATACCCATGCCACCGGCAGGATTGTTGATATGCGCCGCATCGCCTGCGAGCACGGCACGGCCGACACGGAAGGTCGGCGCCACGCGCTGATGGACGCGATAGTAAGATGCCATGGAGATCTTGAAATCCACTGGTTTGCCGATAAATGCAGCCATACGCGCGCGAACGGCGTCTTCTTTCAGCGCGGCTTCGGCGTCTTCGTCAGGCTTGAGCCGGAACACCGTTCGCACCACCTCCGGGAGGTGCATGATGATCACCCACTCTTCCGGGTCGTAGATGTACGCGACCAGGCCGATATCCGGAAAAATCGCGTTGTAGTCGATGTCTGCGCCCACGAGCAGGAAGCGATCCTCGTAGGTTTCGCCTTCCAAGATCATGTTCAAGGCTTCGCGCACCTTGCTCGCGCCGCCGTCGGCGCCGATCACGTAGCTGCCCTTGACCGTCTTCTTACCTTCGGGCGTCTGGACATCGACTTCGACGTGATCGCCGAGATCACGGTGCGTCAGAACTTCGTGCGAAAAATGAATCTGGCACAGGCCAGTCGCTTCGATGCGCGGCTTGATCAAACGCGTGACCTTGTTCTGAGGACACTGCAAACGAAAAGGGTAAGGTGTGTCTTTGGCAATCAGCGCGTAGTCGAAATCTGCAACGCGCTCACGCGTCTCGCGCTCCCAGAACTGTAAGATGCGCACCTGCTTGCCGTGCGCGACCACGTCGTCTGCCACGCCCCATTCGGCAAAGTACTCGAGCGATGATGCATGGAAGGTGCTGGCGCGCGCTTCGTCGGCCAAGTCCGCTCCCTTCTCGAACACTTCGACGCGAAAGCCCTGGGTGACGAGCGATGCCGCAACCGACAACCCCACAGGGCCGGCACCAGCGATGAGCACGGGAAGATCGCGATTGGCAGACATATTCAACCTCTGAGCACGAGCGGCTTCAGGCCGCAAAACGATGGCTACTTCTTCTGATGCGCTTGTTGAAAGACCAGCGTGGCTTTCGGCTCACCATGGACGGGGCCGTGTTCGCCGCGAGGGTCCCACGGCACGCGTCGATCTGCCACGGGGGCGACCTTATGTCCGTTCGCGGTCAAACAACGCACCGCCTCGCCATTGCGATAGAGCAGCGTGGTGCGCGTTCGCGTGCCAGGGCCAAGCAGGCGAATGCAGTCCGGCTCCGCATAGCGTTGCCAAGCGTCAGTGATGTGTTTTCCGCTGAAAAACAGCACACCCGGGCCGCCCGAGAAGCCGATGTGATCGGGATCGTCCGGCCCTAGCTTGGCGAAATACAACACGCCATCGACGAGCTTGCCTTGGAAGGTGCGCTCATGAAGCGGGCGACCTTTGAACGTCACGTTGGTCTGGTTGTAGTGCTCTCCGTCGAAGTTGACGTAGACCAGATTGTCCCACGGGGAGGCTCCCGGCGTTCCGCACAATGTGTCTTCTGCGAGTGGCTCACCTGCGGGAGAAAACACTTCGCAGTGGTCGTGCCACACACCGCACATCAACGTAAGCGAGTGTCCAACGGAGCCGACCGGAAAGACCTTACTCATCTTACTTTGTTCCGAACAACGCTTGACCCGCGCCAGTGGCCACCATCTTGGCCACTTCGAGCCGACCACGCTCCGCGGGGAACGCTTGTACGAGCCCCATCGCCGTATCGCGCAAAGCACGCGCGTAGGGGAGCTTGTTGTCGGTGCCAGTGGTGCCGCACATCTTCAGCGCACTCTGCGAGACGCGAAAACAGGCCTCAGCCACCTCACCCTTGCACAGGCGCCACTGCATGATCACGCGGTCTTTGGACAGGATGGGCGTTTCGCTGGCTTCGAGCTCGAGCTGACGACGCATCCACAAATAGGCCGTCTCGAGGTCGACGGTCATCTTACCAATGAGCTCCTGATGCATCGGGCTCATCGCAATCGATTCGCCCGTATCGCCGAACTTTTGCGCGGTGACCTGAGTAATCGCGGAGTCGTACACAGCTTGGGCTGCGCCGAGATAAACAGCCGTGCCCGCGAGCTGATTGCCCACGAAGCTACCGCGACTCATCTGCATCATTTTCACGAAGCCACCCGGCAGCGCGAGCGCCTCATCGTCCGCAACGAATACGTTCTCTAGGATCAGACCGTGCGTGGCCGAAGCACGCATGCCGATGGCATCCCAGCGCGCGCGCTCTTTCACGCCCTTGGCATCGCGATCGATGAAGAACACGGCAAGCCCATCGGCCGTTTCCGTGCCTTCGAGCTTTGCCGTGACCAAGTACTGGTCTGCCACGCCCGTGGCACAGCCGAAGGACTTCACGCCGCTGATGAGCCATCCGCCCTGAGTCTTCTTCGCCTCGGTCGAGATCGTGACCGCTGCCTTGGCAGACTTGTTCGATTCGCTGGCGAAGTTCGCAAGCCACTTACCTTCTTTGCCCATGCGCGTGAGCACCTTCTCGGCAAAAGGGCGCACGATCTTTTCTTCGTCCTTCGCGAACAGACCGGCCTCGAGCGCTTCGAGCGCAAGCAAACCGCGCGATGCGCTCGAACAGTGGAAGAAGTACGCAAGTGCCGTCGAGGGACAGGCTGCGCCCAAAGCGAACGTGGCCGCCGCCATGTCGCGCAACGTCCCGCCCAGGCCACCATACTGTTTGGGCACGATCATGCCGAGCAGGCCTGCATCGCTCAGTGTCTTCACGTGCGGACGATGAAACTCGCCGCTGATGTCAGACTCCATTGCGTGCTTGCGAAGCTCGGGCAGCACGCTTTCGACACGTGCAGCGCGCGCCTTTTCGTCTGCGTTCATGTGCTCGACAAAAAGCTCGCCGGTCAGCCTGCCGTCTTTTCGCGTTTCGCTCATCCTGCTCTCACTTTCGTTCGAAAATCTGAATCAGCGGGCCGTTTAGGCACTGCAGTAGTTTTTGCTGAGGCGCCACGGAAGGCGCGCGCAGGTGCGCATCTAGAAACGCCCCGACCGCTTCGCTTATCACAGCGCGCAGGGCTGCTTCGTCCTCTTGCGGCGCCCGGTCGAGAAACGCGCGTCCGGCAGTCGGGTCCGAAGGATGAACAACCGTAAAGTGATTGGCCCCGCGCAAAATCGCCATGTAGCGATCGCCGCGCTCGCCTGCGATCGCTTCCTCGAAGGTGCGGCGAATGGGCGTATCAGGTTGGCTGTCCGTGCCGTATCGAACTGCGCTCGACACGATCACGCCATCCTCGCTCCCGCCCAACAGTAAGAATGGCATGTCGGCACAGATAGGTAAGATCGTGCCCGCGGCGAAGCCAAGCGCCGTGGATGCTGCCGTATGCGCGCCGTAACAAAAAGCCGCGCGAACTCCGGGAAAATAGCGTGGATCAGCGCTGTGCAACGCAACGCTACCGCCGCCTGAATGACCGCCTAGCGCGATGCGGTCGAGATCGAGCATGCCCGCGAGCGGTCCATCGCCTGTATTGGCTTCGGCAAGCAACCGTAAGATCGGCGCCACGGCCGAGGCGGTGGGCCCTGTTCCGTACGTATCAGGACGACAGAACCTCAGGTCCATCCCGGGCGTCAGCGCCACGATGCCCGGCATGGTTTCCGCCACCCAGCTCACGGTGACCGCCACGTAACCGCGCCGCACCAGATCGAGCAACAGCCACTGATAGCGCTGTGGATCGCAGTTCACGCCATTGAGATGAATGACGATCGGATATGGCGCGCCGGCAGGATCCGCGTCGACCACGCCAAAAAACCGTTCGCGATCGCTGCGCGTAAGCTTGGCCGGATACAACACGCTGATTTGCAGCGCATCGTAAGCCGAGCAAGCCGAGCCGGTCCCTTCTACAGCGGTGGCCAAGAACAGTGTGCGGACGATGCTCACCCGAGCTTCCCTCCGGGGGCGCCGAGCCAAACTGCTGGAATCAATGGGATTTTCGCAGAAAGGAACGGTCGGTAGTTGTTGACTGAGTGTACAGCTCGGTTGAGCACGTGGTCAAGCAGCTAACTACTCGGTAATATACTTTGACCTACCGGTTAGTACTGGCGGACACCCGTGACGCAGAACCCTGTATGATGGCGCCTTGCCGCGAGAGGATCTTGGCCAGCACTGAGCCGCAGTTTCATGGCACGCCGCGTTTTCGAATCGTATCGCGCATCGGCGTGGGTGCGATCGGCGAGCTGTACAAAGCCATGGACGAAACGCGCGGCACGTTCGTGGCGTTGCGTACGTTGCGAAACATGGGGCCCGATGCTGGCGAAACTCTCAAGCGCGACTTTCGCGCGCTCAAGGCGATCCGGCATCCGAGCCTGGTGAGCTTGGGCGAGCTCGACTGCGTCGATGGTTTGTGGTTCTACACGATGGAGTTCGTGGAGGGCTCTCCCGTGCTCGAGTACGTACGGCCCCGCGGCGGTGCACAGGGACTCGGCGTCAGCAACGGCAGCGAGCTTTCGGAAGTGCGCCTGCGCAGTGCGCTGAGTCAGCTAGTGCGCGGGGTTTCGGCCCTGCACCAGGCCGGCCGCACCCACGGCAACATCGAACCCGACAACGTGCGTGTGACAGCACAGGGCCGTGTCGTGTTGCTGGAGTGCGATCTCGGCGGCGCACGCTCCAATGCGGAAGAGTTCGAGCAACATTTACTGAGCTCCTTACCATTTGTGGCACCCGAACGACTCGAAGCCGCCACGCCCGGGAGACCGTCCGATTGGTACAGCGTAGGCGCCGTGTTGTTTCAAGCGTTGAGTGGCTCCGTGCCCTTTTCGATCAGTGGCGCCGACTTAGTGGGACAAAAGCAACGCGCAGTGCCTGAGCTGCCGCGCTCGCGCAACCTGCCCAAGGATCTTGCGCAACTGTGCACGGAGCTT
>JBKJIA010000139.1:0-13203 GCA_046598735.1 Polyangiales bacterium | reverse complement strand
CTCGCGCACCGTAAGCCCACGCCGCAAGACCGACTGGAATGACCGACATCGTACCCAGCGCGAGCCCGCGCGTGGTGGCCACCGCACAGAGTGCGATTACATAGACCAACGCGCTCGACGCTACGTACCAGCGCCATACCCGCGCCTGTCTGCGAGCTTGCTCTGCCATCCCCAAATTAACGTTCTACCAGCGGAGAGTTGACGGGAGGGCGGCATTCGCGCGTCGTGTGCGGATCTTGCACGATGAGCCCTTACACTTGCCTGTGTCGGCTCACTTGCACGCACAACCCAATCTTACCAATCACACCCATCACACTAATAAATCATGGCGAGCGTGCTACCAGCGCGCCCCAAACTCACTCAGTAGCGCTGTTTGGTAGCGTTCTAAGCGGCACTCTCCAAAACCGGAAACTTGTGCGAGCTGCTCGCGATCAAGCGTCGGCAGATCGGCGACATCGGACAGACAATGACCGGGCATCACGACTTGGTAGTCCACGCCTCGGGCTGAAGCCTCGCGGGCTCGAAACTCCGTGAGCCATTTACGTCTGCGTTTCTTAGCTTCGATCTGGGCGAGGCTTGGCGGCGTAGGACACAGGGCCTGCACCTCGTCCGCAGGGGCATCAGTAAGGTGCGCTGCAGATGCAAGACAGCCGATGAAGCGTTCCACATGCGCAATAGAGCGCGCTCCGAGTGCTTGACGTACCAGCGCTTCGCTGGGCTCACTGTGCGTGGTGATGCGCAAGAGCAAATCATTGGACAGTAAGCGTCCGGGGGGCACGTCTTCGGCGCGGGCGATTTGCTCACGCTCTTCGGCGAAGGCGCGGAGTAGCGCGCGCTGCGCAGGCAGCAGTTGCGCCGCCCCTTTGATGCGCATCCAAGGCGCAAGGCTGCGCGTCACGGCCAAGGCTTGGGACAACACGTAAGCGCACTCTTCGCGTACCTCCGGCTCGATGTCCTTGGCGCGCACATCGTCGAGCAGTGAGGTGTGCAACCGGCTCAGATGGCGCACGTCCTCTTCGAGATAGCTCAACATGGGAACACTCAGGGGCCGCTTGCCCCAATCGGCCTGCTGATGGCTTTTTTCGAGGGGAATTTCGAAGCGTGCCGCGAGCAAGCTCGACAGACCCGTGGCAGCGATGCCTAGAAAACGTGCAGCCACTGCCGTGTCGAACACGCGATGGAGCGGCGCACCGTAGGCATGCAACATGCGCGCATCGAACGACGCGTCGTGCACGATCTTCTCGGGACCGCTTGCGCCAAACAATGGGCCCAGCGCGGGCGCTGCCGAGAGCGCGAGTGTGTCGACGATAACGACTTCGTCCGCCACGGCCAGCTGGACGGTGCACAAGCGTGCACGGTAGCGAAACATCCCGTCGCCCTCGGCATCGAGGGCCAGCTGCGGCACATGCGACACGCGTGCGAGCCAAGCAGCTAGTGCTGGCTCATCGTCGATCATCTGGGCATTGACCTTACTATCTGCGATCTCGCTCGACACGCTCAGCCTTCGTTCGCGCCGGGCACTTGGCGCAATGCGAGCATCACGGCTTGGCGGCCACGCACCCGTTCGTAATCGAGCAGCTCTGACAACAACGAAAGTCCTTCGGGAGTCTCGAGCACTTCGCGCAAGCGCGCGGGCACGGCAATAGTAAGGGGTGCAAGCTCGCTCTCGCTGAGCAAGTCCACGGTCACACCGAGTGCGCGCGACAGATCTCGCACGTGATTGATGCTGGGGTCCGCCACCTGGCCGGCCTCGAGCCGCGCCACGGTGCGCGGGCTGATGCCCACTTTTTCTGCAAGCTCAGGTTGGCTCATGCCGCGCACCTTGCGCAGGATGCGCAGGTTGGCCGCGATGACATCTTTCGTGCTCATCGGGAGACAATACTGTCATTGTCGCGGCGCACAAGTGGCCAAGCTTCGTGCCACACCTGCGGCACATCTGTTCATGCGCGCAGGCTCTCGAGCACTTCGAAGTACGTGGGGAAGGTCTTGGAAACACAGTCGGGATCCGCGATCGCGATGCCCTCGCTGCGCAAGCCGAGCAACGCAAAGCTCATGGCCATGCGGTGATCATCGTAAGTGTGGACCTCGCCCGCATGGGGCCTGCCCGGGTGGACGATGAAGCCGTCGCTCTCTTCTTCGGCGCGAATGCCTAAACGCGAAAGCTCGCGCACCACCGCGCCCACGCGATCGGTTTCCTTGTTGCGAATGAAGCCGATGCCCGTCACGCGGGTAGGCGAGACCGCAAACGGCGCGACCACCGCCAGCGTTTGTGCGACGTCGGATAGATCCGCCATGTCGACTTCGACGCCGTGCAAGATGCCATCGCCTGGACTTTGAAGCTCGGTGAAATCTTCGCCTTCACGCAGCGTGCAACCCATCCTTGAAAGGATGTGCGCGAGCTTGCGATCGCCTTGCAACGAGCGCGTGCCGAGTCCGTTCACACGCACCCGACCGCCACGGATCGCCGCGGCAGCGAAAAAGTAAGACGCGGCCGAAGCGTCAGGCTCGATGCGATAGGCATGTCCGCGATAGCCGTGTCCGCCTGCGATCACGATGCGCTTTTCGCCATCGCGCGTCAGCGCCGCACCAAAATCGCGCATGGCTTGCGCGGTCATGTCGAGATAGGGGCGCGATACAAGCTCGCCTTCGATCTCGATGATCAGACCATCGCGCATGCACGGTGCGCCCATCATCAGGCCGCTGATGTATTGGGAGCTGATGTTGCCTGAAATACTCACGCTTCCGCCGGTGAGAGTGCCGCCGTGCACGCGCAAAGGTAAGCAGCCGGGCTGACCCAACGCTTCAATGCGTACGCCGAGTGCACTCAAGGCTTGGATCAAAGGTGCAATGGGGCGCTCGCGCATGCGCGCTACGCCATCGAGCTCGTAGCTGCCCTGACCGAGGGCCATCACCACCGGCAAAAAGCGCGCGGCAGTGCCTGCATTGCCCACGAAACACTGTGCATTGAGCGCGGGCACGCGGCCGGCGCTGCCTTGCACCCGTAAGGTTTTCGCGCTCTCGTCGGCAACCACGCCCACGCCGAGCGCGCGCAAAGCAGACGCCATGAAGCGCGTGTCATCGCTGAATAGCGCACCGGTCAGCAGCGATTGCCCTTGTGCAAGCGCGGCCAAGATCAGCGCACGATTCGTGTAGCTTTTGGAGCCTACGACTTCGACCACACAGTCGACAGCGGACGCAAACGGTACGATGGCGCGCGAATCAGACATGGGGCAGCAGCGTAGCGCAACGCTCCCGAAAGCGGGCCCGATTAATGCTAGCCTGCGCGCGTGGGTCGCAAGCGCGAAAGGAAAGGTAGCAGCACGCCGCGCGCACTCGCGGATCTCGTGCGCGAAGTGTATCCATCGCGTGAGCCCGATGACGTGGCCGCGATTCGCGCTTTTGGTTGGTGGCGTAAGGCCGTGCCGGAGCGGATATTTTTGCGCGCACGTCCAGTGCGCCTGAGCAACGGCGTCTTGTACGTCAACACGGCCACCACGGCGTGGGCATCCGAGCTCGATCTCATGAAAGAGCAATTGCTCGCTTCGGTGCAGAATCAGGGACCTGGCGCACGGGTCAGGGAGCTGCGCTTTCGCGTGGGACCCTTGCCGGAAGCACCTAAAGCCACGCGCCCTGAACGGCCGCGGCCGCAACCGATCGCACTGGCGGTATTGCCTGAAAAGCTGGCGCGCGCCCTGTCCAAAATCGACGATGACAACCTGCGCGACGTGATAAGCGGCGCGGCCAGCATCGCGCTGGGCCGCAGGGATTGAGCAGGGATTGAGCATGACTGCGCGCAGAGTGTGCTTGAGCGCGCTCTTACTATCTGCAAACCTTACTCTTTTTGCGTGTCGCGAAGCGGCCAAGCCCGCCGCGGAGCCCCCCCTACCCACATGGATGCTGGGTGAGCATTTTCCGATCGGAGTTGTCTCGTGCCGCGTCGACGAGGCGCAAGCGCGCGTCACGGAAGCTCGCGATAACTCAGGCACCCAGCGCGTGTCACCCGACGTGCACGTCTTGACGGTATCGCTCGTGTGCCAAACGGGGGCAGGCGAGCCGGTATCGCCGCAAAGTGCGCTGCCGCCGGCCACCGTAATCTTACTATCCTCCGCGCAAGGCACATGGATTGCCCCGACCTCACGTACCTGGCTCAACGAAGAGCAGCCTGAGCTATTGGTATTCGAAGTCCCGGTCGTTGAGACCTTTGTGGCACGCACGCGGCGCTTTGATGCCGTGACCGGACAACGTAAGACAACGATCGACACGCGCTTCGGCAAGCTCGTGCTGCAAACACCGCAGCAGAAGGCCGAAATTCTATTGCGTGAGCGCGGAGTAGACGGGTCGTTCGAGCGCGCACTCGACCGCCTGATGATGCAGCTCGCGCAGGGAGCAGCCACGCAAGAAGGCGCGCTCCAGGTTGCCCACGACATGCATCGCTCGATCATGGAACACGCGGCCGGTCGGCAAATCACCGCACAACCCGTGCGCAGTGCACAGGGGCTGCCGCTGACATTGACGCTTTCCTACGATCAATCGGCCCGTGAGCTCTCCTCAGCGGGTTTGCGAACACTCAGACTCGAGCTTGCCCCTTCTGAAGATAGGAACACGCTGCTGGTGCAAGCGATAGCCGACCGCGAGCTACTGGAACGCGCGTTGCGCTGCGAACGCGAGCGCTACGAGCTGGGGACGCGAGCCGCCAGTGCCTACGCAACGCATGGCAAAGTCGCCGATTGTCATGTGCTGGGGTTGCTCTTGCCAGGCCCATGTGATGCCACCGATCAAGCCTTGCTGACCCAAGCGGTGGATGTGCTCGGCCGTTGCATCGAGCCGAAAACCTTGCGCGCCAAAGGTTTGCCACCTGCGGATTTTCAGCTGACGTTGCGACGCGGACGCACAAGCTCTGCACTCGACCGCACGCCACGGTATACGGTGGCGCTCTTTGCGGAAGGTCAGGTCGTGTTTCATGGCCGGCACTGGGTCAACAGCTTGGGCCGCAGCGATGGGCGCACAAGTCCGCAGGCGCTCGCGGGCTTGTATCAGCACATGCGGGGTCTCGATTGGTTCGACCGTAAGGGTGGCGAGTGGTCGGCCGATGATTGCAGCACCGATGACGAGCAAGGCAACGTAGTCACCCTGCACGCCGGTGGACGTGAGCGCATGATCCTCGATCGACCGGGCTGCCGCGGCCCATTCAGCGAGCAGGAACTGGACGAGCTGCGCGTGCTGATCGAAGCCGCTGCCGGCGTCTCGAGCTTCACGCGACAGCGCGCCATGTACGCCGATCCCGAAGCGCAGATCTGGACGGTACAGTAACGATCTGCGAGTAACGATCCGCGCCCGCGAGGCGACCGTACTGCGCGATGCGCGATGCAAGGAGCGACGATGGCGAAGTGGACAACGGACAACATTCCCGACCTGACGAGAAAAACCATGGTGGTCACGGGCGCCAACAGTGGCCTGGGCCTCGAAACAACGCGCGCCCTGGCGGGCAAGGGCGCCCACGTCATCATGGCCTGCCGCAACGTGGACAAAGCCAACGACGCAGTCAGCGACATCCGGGCCAGCCACCCGCGCGCATCGCTGGACGTGATGAACTTAGACCTATCGAACCTGGCCTCTGTGCGCAGGTTCTCGCAACAGCTTCACGAAAAGCAGCAGCGCATCGACGTGTTGGTCAACAACGCCGGCATCATGGCCATCCCCTACAACAAGACCACGGATGGCTTCGAGATGCAGTTCGGCACCAACCATCTCGGCCATTTTGCGCTGACGGGCTTACTATTCGATCTTCTGCTCGCATCCAAACAAGCGCGCATCGTAAACGTGTCGAGCCAAGCGCACGTGATGGGGAAGATGCGCTGGGATGATCTGAACTGGGAGCGCGGCTACTCCAAGTGGCCCGCCTACGGGATGAGTAAACTGTCGAACTTACTGTTCACCCATGAGCTCGCGCGGCGCGCCGAAGACAAGAAGCTTCCGATCCTGGCGGTGACAGCACACCCAGGATATGCCGCCACGAATCTGCAGTACGTTGGCGCGGACATGTCGGGCGCGGCGGTGGCAGGCAAGATCTCGCGCGCGGTCAATCCGCTCTTGGGCCAATCCGCAAGCATGGGCGCACTCCCGCAGCTCTATGCCGCTTGCGCAGACAACGTGGCCGCGGGCGACTACATCGGACCTGACAGTTGGTTCGGCGCGCGTGGCTACCCCACCAAGGTTTCGCCCAACAAGCGGGCCCAGGATCAAGAAGCATGGCAGAGGCTGTGGGAAGTCAGCGAGGCTTTGACTTCCGTGCGCTACTCAGCTCTGGCTTGACCGACGTGCGCTTGCCAGCACGCGGTACCTTACTGTTGCTGCCCGCAGCGCGCGCAGATGGCGAACGAGCAGGCAGCGACTTCGATAGCGCTTGCTCCTCTTCTTCTTGAGCGCGCGCCGCGTTCACGCAGGCAGCGCACGCCTTGCGCAAGAGCGCTAGGAACTGACGGTCTTCGAGCGGTGTCAGCCCCCCCATGTAGGGCGACAGCGCTTCATCCACGATAGGAGAGAGCGTGCGCTCCAAGGTAAGGCCCTTGTGCGTAAGGCGAACCATGCGCTGGCGCTTATCTGCGCTGTCCACCTCCACGCTGACGAGACCCGCTTGCGTCATGTCGCGCAACAACCGCGATGCGGCGGCGCGATCCATGGCGGCATCGAACGCCAGCTCGTGTTGGGGCACGCGCTCATCATGGGCCAAGCGAAACAGCACACGATATTCGTGCATCGAGCTGCCAACCAGGGACAGACGCTTGTTGACCGCCATCGACGCGAGCCGACGAATCTTGGTCATGAGCAGGGTAATTTCTCGGTGCAAAGGTGACTGCATGAAAGCCGAGCGTAAGGCCCAAAACCGTCTTACGCAAACGTTACAGAGCCGATTGTATGAATTCTCAACTGTTTCAACCCCGTCACTTTTGCGGAAATATGCGGTCTTTTGCTTGACGAAACCAGCTCCCGATCCCATATCGTTGAACAATCAATGATTGCCTCCTGCCATCTCCGTTCACCGCGTTTGGCGCGCTTGGCCTGCTTGGCCTGCTTGGCTGTGCGTGTCGCACTCCACGTCGCCCCCTGCGACATCGCGTTCGCGCAGAGTTCCTTTCCGGGGCAGCAGCCCACTGGCGCTCAGCCGCCGGGACTTGTTCCTGCGGACGCGCAGCCCGTGCCGTCCACAAGGCCAACAGACATTCAATTGGCGCCCGTTCCCAGCGTGACCTCAACGCCTCCTGCCACGCTCGCACCACTCACTCCACCGTCACGCGTCACGAGCCCGAGCAAAGCTCCGTCCACGACGCTGCCCGCCGTCAAAGCAGACAGCGCTGGCGAAGGGGTCGGTACCATCGACTCGCTCAAGCGCGCGCTCGAGCCGAAAGCAAATGGTCTGACTGAAGCCGAAGTCGTGCAGGCAGCGCTCGCGCACTCGCCGGCCATGCGCAAGACCGGGCTCGATGCGGACAAGGCCGCGGCCAATCATGCGCGCGCCAAGCTCGCGATGTTTCCACGTATCGATCTGACGGCGCGTTACACGAAGCTCTCGGAAGTTCCGGTGATACCGCAGTTCACCCAATACCTTAACCAGTACGCGTCGCAGGCGAGTGTGAAGCTGCCGATCACGGACCTCTTCCTCGTGATCCTGCCGACGTACAAGGCCACCATCCAGCTCGAAGACGTGGCGGAGCATCAGGCGCGCGCAAAGGAAAGCGGCGTGGCATATGATGCACGCCTCGCGTTTTATGACTTCGCTCGCGCGCAAGGTGCGGCCGTAGTGGCTGCCGACTCGGTGCGAGTGCTCGAACAAAACGTGCAGGATCTCGAAGCGCTCGCGACCGCAGGCGCGGCAACAGACACGGATGTCTTGCGCGCGCGCGCTCGCCTTTCGGGCGCACAAGTCACAGCTTCGCAACTGTCAGGAAGTGTAGAGGTCGCGAGCATGCGGCTATCGCGAATGGTGGGTCCCGAGGTCGACCTCAAGCGCGGCGTGGCTGAGCCCCTGGCAGACTTTGACGCCGGCGAGACTCCGCTTGCGGGCGACGTGGTGAGTAAGGCGTTCGCTCAGCGTCACGAACTGTTGGCATTGCATGCTCTCGAGCGGGCGAGAGAGAAGCAGGTTGCGGCGCGCAAAGGAGCAGAATGGCCACAGCTCAACGCTACCGCCAACGGTTACTATTCGAACCCGAACCAGCGCATCTTTCCTCAAAAAGACGAGTTTAAAGGAAGCTGGGATGTGGGCCTCGCGCTGACGTTTTCGCCCAACGATGCCGCTATCGCGCGCACGCAAGCTACCGATGCTGAGATGGATGTCGAGCAAGTCGCGCAAGACGTACGCTTGCTCGAAGATGCGATCGCGGTCGAAGCGGCGATGGCTGTTACCTCGCATCGCACGGCGCGTGAGCGCATTCGTGCGACCACGCAGAATCTGGAAGCGTCGCTGCGCTTCTTCGACGACCAACAGAATCTGATGAAGGCAGGCGCTGCTACGCCGAGTGATGTGCTCGATGCAGAATCCGAGCTGCGGCGTGCGCAGTTTGAATGGGTAGATGCCTTCATCGGAGCACGCATGGCGAATGCCGCATTGATCAAAGCGCGTGGCGATACAGGCCTCACACGCGGACCGAGGAGCTCACGATGAAACGCGCGATTTGTATTCTGGTGGTCATGCTCTCGGGCTGTGGAGGCGGTGGCGCCAAGCTGACGGAGTTGCCATCGGCAGAAACCGCGAGCGCCCCAGTGCAGGCGGCGGAGGTCCGCACCGCTGCGGTGCAACGCGCAGAGATCGAACGCTTGGTGCGCGCTCACGGCACCACGGAACCCGTGCGCGCCGCAGACTTGGGACCGCAGATGACCGCGCGCGTGTTGAGCGTGCTCGTGCAAGAAGGCGATAGGGTCACGGCGGGCCAACCGCTCGTGCGTCTCGATACGGCCGAGGCCAACTTACGCACGCAGCAGAGCGCGGCTCAAGCTACGTCGACGGAGACGCAGTACGCCCAAGCCAAGGCGGACTACGAACGGCTTGCGCCACTCGTCGGTAAGGGGTCGGTCACCGAACAGCAGGTGCAGCGGCTTGCGGCGCAACGCGACGCGCTCAAGAGCTCGCTCGATATGGCGCACGTGTCGCAGGCCAGCGCCAAACGCGACCTTACCAATGCCGTCGTGCGCGCGCCGTTTGCGGGCATCATTTCGCGCGTGTTGGTGGAAGCGGGGGAGGTTGCGACCATGGCACCCGTCAAGGTGCTGGCGCGACTCGTCGATCTCTCGAGCGTCGATGTGCGATTGCATGTGCATGAAGGCGAGCTTGCGCGCATTGCACTCGGCAATCGCGCGCGTGCACGCTTTCCCAGCACGGGCGCGGTATCTGAGGGTGTGATCACGTTCATCAGCCCCGAGATCGATCCGCGTACACGCACGGCCGAAGTGGTCGCGCGTATCGGAAACGCCAATGGCGCCTTGCGCGCCGGTATGTTCGCGCAGATCGAGCTACGACCGAATGGTGCGCAACAGGGTCTGATCATTCCTACGGGCGCCATCGCGGGCACAGGTGAAGATCGCTACGTGTTCGTGGTGGTCGACGGAACGGCACAGCGCCGCAAAGTGCGCGTGGCGCCCATCGATGCTGCCACCCAAGAAGTGCTCGAAGGCATCACGGAAGCCGACACGATCGTCATCGACGGCGTAGCGCAGCTGAGTGATGGCATGCGTGTCGCCAAAGCGTCCGGCAAAAAAGCGGAAGCTCAGCCGCAAGCGAAGAGCGCACCATGAAGTTATCCGACGTCTCGATTCAGCGTCCGATTTTTACTGCGATGATCATGCTCGCGATCGTCGTGTTCGGCGGCGTGATGTATGCGCGCCTGTCCGTCGATCTGTTTCCCAAGGTCGACTTTCCGATCGTCACGATCACCACGATTTACCCGGGCGCCGATCCCGAAACCATGGAAACGAAGATCGCCGAGCCGATCGAAGAAGCCGTCAATAGCTTGAGTGGCATCGAGCAATTGCGTTCTACCAGTCTCGAAGGCGTGGCCCAGGTGTTCGTCCAGTTCGAGCTGGGCGTGGACCTTGATACGGCAGCCCAAGACGTGCGTGATCGCGTGGCCCGTGTGCAGCGTAAGCTACCTGCCGGTGCCGAAGCACCCGTGGTCGAGAAACTCGATCTGGGCGCATCCCCCATCATGCAGATCGCGGTGTCCGGTAGTGCCTCCGCCGCCACGCTTGCGCGCTTTGCAGAAGACGTGTTGCGACCCGGCCTCGAGCGCATCGACGGCGTGGGCGCGCTCGAGCTCGCTGGCAGCCGCGAACGCGAAGCACACGTATGGATCGATGCCGAGAAGCTGCGCACGTACGCATTGACTGTACCGGAGGTGGTACAGGCCCTGCGCGCGCAAAACGTAGACTTGCCCGGAGGTCGCGTCACACGCGGTAGCGAAGAGCTCGTGGTACGAACCAATGCTCAGGCGCGCACGGTCGAAGAGCTCGGCAGCGTGGTGCTGAGCGCACGCAATGGCGCGATCATTCGCGTGTCCGATGTGGCGCGCGTGGAAGACGGCCTGGAAGAAGAGCGCTCGCTCGCGCAGGTCGATGGTAAGGCGGCCATCGCAGTCATCCTGCGCAAACAGTCAGATGCGAACACCATCGTGGTTGCACAGGCGGTGAAAAAGGCGTTACCCGAGCTGCAGAACCTGGCGCCGCCTGGCACGCGCGTGGAAGTGCTGCTCGACAACTCCAAGAACATCAAGAGCTCGGTTGAAACGGTCGAGCTCGATCTCTTGCTCGGCGCATTCCTGGCAGTCTTGATCATCTACATCTTCTTGCGCGATGCACGCGCCACCTTCATCAGCGCGCTCGCACTGCCCACGTCCGTCATCGGCACCTTCGCGTTCGTGAAGGCTATGGGCTTCACGCTCAACATGATGACGACCTTGGCGTTGTCCCTTTCGATCGGCATCTTGATCGACGACGCCATCGTGGTGATTGAAAACATCGTGCGTCATTTGAGCGAGCTCAAGGAAAGCCCGCGCGAAGCCGCGCAAAAAGGCACATCCGAGATCGGCCTGGCCGTGCTCGCCACCACCATGAGCATCGTCGCCGTGTTCGTGCCCGTGGCGTTCATGGAAGGTATGGTCGGTCAGTTCTTTTACGAGTTCGGCCTTACGGTTGCGTTCGCAGTGCTGCTCTCGCTGTTCGTGTCATTCACGCTCACGCCCATGTTGTCGGCGCGCCTGCTCACCGAGCACCGCGCGGCCACCACCGGTTTGTCAGGCTGGATCGAGCGCCGTTTGAACGGACTCGAAAATGGCTATCGTTACGCCATCCGTTGGGCGCTGAACCATCGTTTGATCACGGTCGCTGTCGCGATCGGCAGCTTGGTGTTTGCATTCGGCATCGTGCCGCGTTTGGGCTTCGAGTTCATTCCAGCGGAAGACCGCGGTCAGTTTCAGATCAACGTCGAGTTGCCCACGGGCACTTCGCTTGCACAGGCCTCCGCGGTGACGTTCGATCTGGCCAAGAGTGCCAGGAGCGTGCCAGGCGTGCTTTCCACCTTCAGCACTGTCGGCGGCGGCGTGCAAGAGAAGGTCAACACGGCGCAAATCATGATCACGCTGGAGCACAAATCCAAGCGTGCTTACGGTCAGCAAGATGTGATGGCGTTCATGCGCAGAAAGCTGGCGGGTAAGCCCGGCGTCTTGCTTTCGATCGAGCAACTTCAGAACGTAAGCGGTGGCGGTCAGCGCAACGCGCCCATTCAGTACAACTTGCGCGGCCGTGATTTGGCAGAGCTCGAGCGCTCCGCGAACCTCGTGGCCGCGCGTTTACGCAAGCTCAAGGGTTTTGCCGACGTCGACATTACTTACCGTTCGGGCAAGCCCGAAGTCGATGTCGCCATCGATCGTGCACGCGCCGCAGACTTGGGCGTACAAGCGATCCAAGTCGCATCGACCGTGCGCACCTTGATCGCAGGCGACGTCGCCACCGAGTTCGAACAGGATGGCGATCGCTACGATGTGCGTGTGCAGCTGCCGGACGACGAGCGCACCTCGACCGAGGTAATCTCGCTCGCTCAGGTCCGCAATGCGACGGGCGAGCTCATCGACATCGGCCAGCTCGGCGAAGTGGTCGAGCGTCTCGGCCCAAGTCAGATCGATCGCCAAGCGCGCCAGCGTCAGGTCACCGTGCTCGCAAGCCTCGAGAACAAGGCCCTCAGCGAAGCGATGACCGAGGTCGATGCAATCGTGAAAGAAGTGGTTCCGCCGCACATCACCACCAGCGTTGCAGGCATGGGCGAACGCTTGAAGGAATCGAACAAGAGCATGGGCTTCTCCATGCTGCTCGCGGTGTTGTGCATTTACATGATCTTGGCCTCGCAGTTCGAGAGCTTGATCCACCCCCTTACCATCATGGTGTCCTTACCGTTCGCCTTGATCGGCGCCTTCGGCGGACTGTTGATTGCCAACATGCGCATGAGCATCTTCGCCATGATCGGTTTGATCATGTTGATGGGCCTCGTGACCAAGAACGCGATTCTGCTCGTCGACTTCGCCGTGCAGTTACGTGCGCGCGGACAAGGGGTAGCCGAAGCCCTCGAGAATGCGGGTGCCACGCGTTTGCGTCCGATCTTGATGACCACGGCCGCCATGATTTTCGGCATGATGCCGGTGGCCATCGGTCACGGTGATGGCGGTGAGACGCGGGCTCCCATGGGCGTGGCCGTGATCGGCGGCTTGATTACCTCGACCGTCTTGACCTTGATCGTGGTGCCCGTGATCTACACGTTCATGGAAGCGGTAAGCCGGTTCTTCACCAAGCTCACCACCCCGCGACGGCCGCTCGTGCCCGCCGCTGACAAAGTGCCGTAGGCGCGCCCCGGCCCAACAGTAAGACCGCGAGTTTGCTGCAAACGCTCAGCGCCAGTCGGTTTCGATCGACAAATCGTCCCGCGCGGGCGCACCAGGCTTGGGCTGCGCAGCGGAGTCTTCACGACGTTTGCGCCGGTCTGCCCGCGCCTTGCCGCCAGCGGGCGCTACCGCGGCGGGTTTGCCTGCTGGCTCGGCCTGAGCTTCAGCGGGCTGGGCGTTTGAGACCTTACTATCTGCGACCGGATCTGAACTTGTCTTACTGTCAGCAGTTTCGCCATCATGGACGGGACTTTCGGGCGTCAGACGAATTTCTACGGGCTTA
>JBKJIA010000001.1:0-9931 GCA_046598735.1 Polyangiales bacterium | reverse complement strand
TTGCTCCTCGCCAAGTGCAAAGCGCGCGCCCAGGGACCGTGCCGCGCCGAAGTGTCAACGCGTGATCGAGCCCGACTCGGCCTAAGCCTTGCGACCCGTACAGTGCCGGGCCACCATGCCCCCTCTTCAGGGGCGGCGTTTTCATGTCTTCTGACTTCGTACATCTCCACGTTCACAGCCAGTACTCGATGCTCGATGGCGCCATCCGCATCGAGCGCCTCGTCCAGCAGGTCAAAGACGATGGCATGGGCGCCGTCGCGCTCACCGATCACGGCAACATGTTCGGCGCCATGCAGCTCTACAAAGCTGCGAAAAACGTCGGCATCAAGTCGATCTTGGGCTGCGAAATCAACTTCGTTCCCGAACGCAAAGACGCCAAGAACATCCATCACATGGTGCTCTTGGCCGCGAGCCAAGAGGGGTACAAGAACCTCGCGCGCGTCGTCAGTCTCGGCTGGGTCAAGGGCATGCTGCGCGGCGCTCCTGTTGTCGATCTGGAGATGCTTGCGCCCTACACCAAAGGCCTCGTCTGCATGACGGCCTGCATGGGCGGTTGGGTCGCTCAAGAAATCTTGCTGCGCGGCCCCGACGCTGGACGCAAGGCGATTGGAACGCTCAAAGATTGCTTCGAGCCCGGACACTTGTTCGTCGAGATTCAAGATCACGGCTTTCCCGAGCAAAAGCCGCTCAACGATATTCTGATCAAGCTTGCGGGCGAGCTCTCGCTCGATGTGGTGGCTACAAACGATTGTCACTATCACGAACAAGGCGATGCCAAGGCGCAGCTAGCGCTGCAATGCATCGCAGCGGGCCGCACGTTCGACGAGATGAAGCGTGTGCATCACGGCTCCGATCAGATCTATCTGAAGTCGGGCGCCGAGATGCTGCAGCGCTTTCGGCATTTGCCCGAAGCCGCCAAAAACACGATGAAAGTCGCAGAAATGACCGCGGGCCGCGCAAGCCCCACGGCCAAACCGATGCTGCCGAAGTTCCCCTTGCCCGCAGGTGTAAGCGAGGAGTCGCACTTTGAAGGCCTGGCGTTCGCGGGATTAGACAAGCGCTTTGACGAGTTTCGCGAGCGCGGCCTGAGTATCGAGTCCAAACCTTACCGTGATCGCCTGGAGCTCGAGTGCAAGGTCATCGCGCAGATGGGCTTTGCCGGCTATTTTTTGATCGTCCAAGACTTCATCAACTGGGGCAAGCAACAGGGCGTCCCGGTGGGTCCTGGCCGCGGCTCCGGTGCAGGATCGATCGCCGCGTACGCGCTCGGCATCACCGATCTCGATCCGATTCCCTACAACTTACTGTTCGAACGCTTTCTCAATCCTGAGCGCGTTTCCATGCCTGACTTCGACGTCGATTTCTGCATGGACCGACGCGACGAAGTGATCGACTACGTGCGTCGCACGTACGGCGCAGAAAGCGTCGGACAGATCGCGACCTTCCATCTGCTCAAGAGCCGCAGCGTCGTGCGCGATGTCGGTCGCGTGATGGGCTTTTCGCCGCAGGATGCGGGCCGTGTCGCGACCTTGGTTCCCGAACCTGTCGCCGGCAAAAGCGTGCCGATTCCGGATGCGCTCGCGCAGGAGCCGCGACTCAAGGCGCTCTACAACGAAGACCCAAAAGTTCACGCGCTGATCGATACCGCCACCACGCTCGAGGGGCTCACGCGCCATGCGGGCATGCACGCGGCCGGAGTCGTAATAAGCGAAGGGCCGCTCTGGGATCACGTGCCTGTCTTCTGTCCGGAAGAAGGCGTGTACGTCACGCAGTACTACAAAGACGATGTCGAAGCGGCGGGGCTCGTCAAATTCGACTTCTTGGGTCTCAAGACCCTTACGGTTATCGATATCGCGTGTCGCTTGATCGGCAAGCGCCCGGAGCGCGATGGCGCGCCGTTTCGCATTGATCGCATTCCGCTCGACGATGCCGGCACCTACGCGCTCTTGCAATCGGGTGAAACCACCAACGTCTTTCAGCTCGAATCGAGCGGCATGCAGGGCTTGTTCAAGAAGCTCAAACCTGACTGTTTCGAAGACATCGTCGCAGCCGTGGCCCTGTATCGCCCAGGCCCCCTAGGCAGCGGCATGGTGGACGACTTCGTCGAGTGCAAACACGGCCGCAAAAAGGTGGAATATCCCCATCCTTGTCTGCAGGAGATTCTGGCGCCGACTTACGGTGTCATCGTGTACCAAGAGCAGGTGATGCAGGCCGCGCAAAAGATGGCCGGCTACACGCTCGGCGGCGCTGATTTGCTGCGTCGCGCCATGGGTAAGAAAAAAGCCGAAGAGATGGACCAGCAGAAGAGCTTGTTCGTCGCAGGCTCGCTCAAGAACGACCATCTCGAAGCCGATGCCGCGCGCGTGTTCGATCTGATGGCTTACTTTGCAGGGTATGGTTTCAATAAGTCCCATTCCGCCGCGTACGCGCTGATCACGTACCAAACAGCCTATTTGAAGGCACATTTTCCTGTCGAATTCATGTGCGCCACCTTGAGCGCAGACAAAGACAAGACCGAGAAGGTCGTCCGGACCGTGGCCGAGGCGCGCACCATGGGCGTGATGGTGTTGCCGCCCGATGTGAACGAAAGTCAGATCGATTTCAGCGTCGTGTACACACCCTCAGATCAGATCAAGCCGCCTAAGCCCGGTCGTCCTGTGTGCTTGAACGGCGTCGTGGCAGACCCGCAAGGTCCCCAGGTTCGCTTTGGTCTAGGCGGTGTGAAAGGCATCGGCGAAGCGGCGCTGCACGCGTTGTTCGATGCGCGCAAAGACGAAGACGGATCGCCGAAAGCGTTCGATGACTT
Organism: Polyangiales bacterium; assembly: GCA_046598735.1. Lineage (GTDB taxonomy): Bacteria > Myxococcota_A > Polyangia > Polyangiales > DASUME01 > DASUME01. The sequence goes on along the minus strand of JBKJIA010000001.1, from coordinate 7,125 downwards.
GTTCGACTTCACGAGCCGCGTCGAGATGCGCAAGCTCAACAAGGGCGTGCTCGAAGCGCTCGTGCAATGCGGGGCCTTCGATCGTTTGCACGCGCCGCGTAAGGTGCATCGCGCGCAAGCTTACGCGAGCATCGATACCGCCATCGAACGCGGCAAGAAGCTGCAGGCCGAGAAAGCGAGCGGCCAGCAAGATCTATTCGGCTTACTGTCCGCCAGCGATCGACAAGAAATGAAGGTCGAGCGCGGGGACTTCCTGAGTCTCGACACGTGGGATCAACGCGAGCTTCTGTCGCGCGAACGCGGCGCCCTCGGCTTCTACGTATCCGGCCATCCGCTCGATGGTTACGGCGCTGAAGTGAAGCGTTTTTGCACCGCCAATGTCGCGGGCCTGAGCGGCCTACCGGCCGAAGCACGGGTGGAAATCGCAGGCCTGGTCGAAGGCTTTCGCGAACGCCCCACCAAGGCGGGCAGCAAGATGGCGTTCTTTGTGCTCGAAGATCCCACCGATCGCGTGGAAGTCATCGTGCGACCGAAGTTCTTGGAGAGCTGCCGCGAAGTACTGACGTCGGGCGAGCCAGTCTTACTGTCTGGGCAAGTCCAGTTCGAAGGTGAGCGTGGCGGCGGTGGTAGTGCGGGCGGCGGGTCCGACGATGACGCAGGGGATGGCGGCCAGCTCACCACCAAGGTCTTGCTCACCGACGTCAAACCACTCGCGACCTGGCTCGCACAAAAAGCCAAAGCCGTCCGCGTCACGCTAGATGTGGATCGCTTGGTCGATCAAAACCTGCTCACGCTCAAGCGCACGTTGCTCGGACATCCGGGCACTTGTCCCGTGCAACTCGAGCTGCGCAGCGAAGGCTGGCGGGTCAACCTCAAGGGCGAAGGCTTGTATGTAGCGCCCAGCGATCTCTTGATGACGCAGCTAGAACGTCTGTTCGGCCGTAAGGTCGCCGAGCTCGTCTAGCGCACTTCAACAGGCGATTTTGAATGCAAGACATGCCCGGGTCCACGCAGGTGCCACAGCTTGCGTTGCAGCATTCCTGCGCCCCAGTGGCCGGCTCCCAAACCATCCGTCTTAAAATGGGGTCGAGCGCTAGCTCCCGGCCCGGATCGGCGCGGTTTCATTGAACTTCCACTTGGGATTATCGCGAATTGCGACGTTGAGCTCCCAGTCGTTGCGCATCAACGCCACCGGCCGTCCGTCGAGGTCCATCACCGCCATGGCGATGCGTTTTGCTCGCAGCTCTTCCGGTGAGCTTGCCCCTTCCACCCAGCGCGCGTGGGCAAAGGTAAGCATCTCGATCTCGGCCTTGGCCCCGTACTCATGCTCCAAGCGATAGGTAAGCACCTCGAACTGCAGTCGACCGACCACACCCAAAATCGGGTCCTTTTCACGGCCTTTTTCCGTAAAAATCTGCACGGTGCCCTCTTCGGCGAGCTGATCGATACCCTTTTGCAGCTGCTTACGCTTCATCGGATCGAGCAGACGTAAGCGCGCGAAATGCTCAGGTGAAAAGCGCGGCACCGTCTCAAAACACAGCGCGCCCTTGGTGGAGAGCGTGTCGCCAATGCGAAAGATCCCGGGGTCGAACAGGCCTACGATGTCACCGGCGTACGCCTCTTCGATCGTCTCGCGCTCTTGCCCGAAAAAGCCCTGCGGACGCTTGAGCCGCATGTCCCTATTGAGCCGAAAGTGATGCACCTCAGTGTCGCTCTCGAACTTGCCCGAACACACGCGCATGAAGGCGATGCGATCGCGATGCGACGGATCCATGTTCGCTTGCACCTTGAAGATGAACGCACTGAAGCGCTCATCGTCCGGCTGCACGATGACGTCGCCCGCGATCTGCGGACCGGGCCTGGGACACAAGTCGACGAACGAGTCCAGGAACGGCTCGATGCCGAAGTTCGTGAGCGCGCTCCCGAAGAAAACCGGCGTCTGCTCGCCACGTAGGAACTTGGTCTTCGTGTAGGAATCGCCTGCGCCCTCGAGCAGCTCCACTTCGGCCCGTAGCTCGGCGGCCGCGCCCTCCCCGATCAAATCAACAAGCGACGGATCATCGAGTCCGCGCACGGAAACAGGAGCCTTGAAGCTACCGCGCCCCGCGTTCTCGAACAGCATCACAGCCTTGTGCTCGAGGTCGTAGACCCCTTTGAACAGATCGCCGCTGCCGATGGGCCAGGTGCGCGGTGTTGTATGGATGCCGAGCACCTCTTCGACTTCGCTCATCAACGCAAAAGAATCGCGTGCCGGACGGTCAAGCTTGTTGACGAACGTCACGATTGGCGTGCCACGCTTGCGACATACGTCGAACAACTTTCGGGTCTGGGCCTCCACGCCCTTGGCCGCATCGATCAACATGATCGCGCAGTCGGCCGCGGTGAGAGTGCGATACGTATCTTCGCTGAAGTCTTGGTGACCGGGCGTGTCCAGCAAGTTGTAGTGGATGCCGTTGCGCTTGAACTGCAGCACGCTCGATGTGACCGAGATGCCGCGCTTGCGTTCGATGTCCATCCAATCGCTGGTGGCCGCGCGCGCCGACTTGCGTGACTTGACCGCACCGGCCTGATGCACCGCTCCTCCGTAGAGCAAGAGCTTCTCGGTCAGCGTGGTCTTGCCCGCATCGGGATGGGAAATGATCGCAAAAGTGCGGCGTTTTTCGCTGGGATGTGTACTGGGGGTTGCCATAAGACGAGCGCCGACGTGCGGCGTGGGCTCGCTCTTAGCAGCCCTGCAGCCAACGGGCGAAGAGTCCATCATGAGACCGTCCTGCCTGCTGCGTGTCGGCCCAAGCCACGTCACATCGCGCGGCGGCGTTACAGACGGCGGAAACGATCGAGGCGATGTTACAGACGCGGGGCCATCAACCAGGCAAAGCTTGCCGATTCAGGCGACGGCAGGTCCCAATTCAAGCGCAGACGTTGCGTACTCGCGGGCACCGTTACCCATCACGATCTCGACGCCCGTCCCACGAACCTGATCCGCAATCGCGAACGCCAGCGCCTTGAGCGCGAAGTGCGAGCGAGTGCCTTCCCCGTGCGACTGAAGATACACGCGGCCAGCGCGTGCGCCGACCATGCTCGTTACCAAGGACCGAAGCAGCTCGCTCGTGGCGGGCACATCTGCGATTCCGAAATCCTTGCGGGCCACGAATGTGGCACTGCGAATACGCCAACCGTCCAACAGGAGGGCACGTACGTGAGCACGAACGCGCTGCCCTAGACCGCCCAGCGATTCGCCCGGCTCCTGATTCAGGAGCACGACTGTGGGGGCCTCTGCTTGACGTGCCTCGACCGCTGCATCGGGACTGGATCCCCGCTGCGCGACGATGACTGCGACTTGTCCGACGGCTGCCATGATGCTTCTCCAGACGACTCAGGTTGCGAAAAGTTCCGCTCGCTCCCGGTCTCTCCTTCTCAAGCACAGCAATATGCGTGCCCTGCACTCGCGTCTACCAAATACGACATGTAGATGGTGTCTATCACCCCTTGTAAAGTGAGTTGACGCGCGGCGTCAATGCCAATGACGCACCGGTATGCGTCAAGGCGGCAACATGCCTGTGTGCCCTTTCACAATCGCTGTGGTGGCCAGCCAACGGGCGCGATCTGACAGGGAGCTCGGCCTTCATCAGCCCGCCGCCGACCCGAAAACGGCAAGAAGCGACGGCCACAGGCGCCTGATTTCGCTGGCTCCCTTGACGGATCCCCGCGGGATTGCTAACAACGCCGGGCCTCAGAGGGGGCCAGACAGGGGCCGTTAGCTCAGTTGGTAGAGCAGCTGGCTTTTAACCAGACGGTCACAGGTTCGATTCCTGTACGGCCCACTTAGAGTTCACGCAGCAGTACAAAAATTTCGGCACGAGTCCCCATCGTCTAGTGGCCCAGGACTCTGCCCTTTCACGGCAGCAACGAGGGTTCGACTCCCTCTGGGGACGCCACTTAGTAGTGCTAGTAGAGCGCTACGAGTGGTTACCGTCTGCAGACCCGCGATAACCTGGGCCATCGCGGGTCGCTCGCTTTGCGGATAGTATTAAGGCCGTGACTGACACTGGCAATCGAGGCGAGTGCATCCTGCCTCTGCCGGTGGCCGAGTTGGCGGTGCCACCCGTTACGCACGTGCGCAGCACGCTGTTGCGCTCGTCCTTCGACGCGATCCAGGGACTGGGCCTGCGGGATGCGTACCTCGGTCGCCTGGCACCTGAATATCACAGCGCCGTTCAGGAGCTGGTGATCGGACAATGGCTGCCGGTGGAGATCGCGTTGGCGCACTATGGGGCCATCGAATCGCTGCGCCTTACGGATGCGCAAGCCTTTGCGAACGGGCGCCTTGTGGCCGATCGGATTCAGAATTCGTATGTGGGGACGCTGACTAAGATGCTCGGCACCACGGCAACACTCTGGTCCGGTTTGCCTCGCCTCCCGGGGGTATGGGCGCGTACGATGCAGGGCGGCGCTACCTCACTCTATCGGCTTGGACCGAAAGATGCGCGCGTCGAGGTCCACGGCATACCCTTGGCGCGGTATGCGTACTTTCGTCAGGGCTTGGCGGGCATGTTTACCAGCAGCCTCGAGCTTGTCACCCGTAAGGTCCACTGCCGGGCAGTGGCCGTAAGCCCGATGCGCGTGGACTTCCTGATCTCTTGGGTCTGAGCTTGCGCCGAACGCGTGCTAGCGACGCTTGAGCTGGGACACGTCACGCACAGCACCACGGGCCGCGCTCGTGGTCATCAAAGCGTAAGCCTGCTAGGCCTGCGAGACGTGGCGAACACGCTCAGGTTTGTATGCAGCGGCGCCCTTGGCCTCCATCCGCTCTTTGCGGGCAGCCAGCTCTGCGTCCGCTACGCACAGTGAGATGGTGCGCTCGGGAATGTTGATCTCGATCATGTCGCCCTCTTCTACGAGCGCGATCGGGCCGCCTTCGGCCGCTTCAGGAGAGATGTGCCCGATCGACAAGCCGCTCGTGCCGCCGCTAAAACGACCGTCTGTGATCAAAGCACAAGCCTTACCGAGACCCTTACTCTTGATGTACGAGGTCGGGTAGAGCATCTCCTGCATGCCTGGGCCACCGCATGGTCCTTCGTAGACGATCACGACCACATCACCTTCGCGGATTTGATCGCCCAAGATTGCTTCGCACGCGGTGTCTTGCGAGTGGAACACGCGTGCCGGGCCCTTGAACTTCCATACGGATTCATCGACACCAGCGGTTTTGACGATGCAGCCATCTTTGGCGATGTTGCCGAACAACACGGCAAGACCGCCCTCTTTTGTGTAGGCATGGGGCACATCGCGAATAACGCCGGTCTCATGGTCGAGGTCGATTGCGGCGAAGTACTTGTCTTGCGAGAACGCTTCGATCGTACGCACCCCGCCTGGTGCTGCGAGCGCGTGATGTTTGGCCTCAGCCGATGCTTGGGCGCTGCGAATATCGTTCGTATCGATGGCCTCGCCGAGCGTCTTCGCGTGCACAGTCGACACTTGATCGTGCAGTAGGCCGGCCCGGCGTAGCTCGCCCAGGATCGTAAACACGCCGCCTGCCCGATGCACATCTTCGATGTGGAAGTGCGACGCGGGCGCGACCTTACAGATATTGGGAACCTTACGCGAAAGCCTGTCCATGTCGCGCATGGTGAAGTTCACACCGGCCTCTTGGGCGATGGCGAGCAAGTGCAGGACCGTATTCGTGGAGCCGCCCATCGCGATATCGAGCGTCATGGCGTTTTCGAAAGCCTGGAAGCTTGCGATCGATCGCGGCAACACGCGGTCGTTGCCTTCTACGTAGTACTCCTTGGCCATCTCGACGATACGTTTGGCGGCGCGAGCGAACAGCTCCCAGCGCAAGACGTGCGTGGCGAGGAACGTGCCGTTGTTGGGCAGTGCCAAACCCAAAGCTTCGTTGAGGCAATTCATACTGTTGGCCGTGAACATGCCTGAGCAGGAGCCGCACGTCGGGCACGCACTACGCTCCATGTCGTCAAGCTCAGCGTCGCTGACCTTACTGTCTCCGGCGGCGATCATGGGATCGATCAAGTCAAGCTTGCGGTACACGAGCTTACCGTTGCGGTCGTGGGTGCCCTTGCTCGTACCCGCCTCCATGGGACCACCGGACACGAATATCGTCGGTACGTTCAGGCGCACTGCCGCGAGCAGCATGCCGGGCGTGATCTTGTCGCAGTTGGAGATGCAAATCAGTGCATCCGCACAATGCGCGTTGACCATGTATTCGACACTGTCAGCGATGAGCTCGCGGCTGGGCAGCGAATAAAGCATGCCGTCGTGGCCCATAGCGATGCCGTCATCGACTGCGATCGTGTTGAACTCCACGCCCCAACCGCCATTGGCGTCGATCACCTTTTTCACGCGTTGACCGACATCATGCAGATGCACGTGCCCCGGCACGAACTGCGTGAAGCTGTTGGCGATGGCAATGATCGGCTTTTGAAAATCCGCATCGGTCATGCCGGTGGCGCGCCATAACGCGCGAGCACCTGCCATGTTGCGGCCCTGGGTTGACGTGCGGCTGCGAAAACCTTGCATGCCTCCGAAGGTAGCGCCTCAAGACAAGCGCTGCACCCTGCCCGCCGCCTGCCCGTGGATGGTGTATATCGCACATCTATGCGTAGGCTGATTGTTCACGTCTGGTGCGCGTTATGGCTGTGCAGCGGGGCCTGGGCGCAAGACGATCCTGATGCAGAAGCGGTGTCGGACGACTCGCCACGCGCGACGTTGCAGCGTTTTGCGGAATACACACGCAAAGGCGAATACGACGAAGCCGCGACGTTGTTGGATGTGCCGCCCGGCCGTGCCCACGAGGGTGCAGATTTAGCCAAACGTCTGAAAGCCGTGCTCGATCGCAGGCTGTCGATCGACCTCGATTCACTGTCGGCCAGTGCCGAAGGTGACCGGGACGATACGCTGTCATCGCGTCTGGAAGAGCTCGGACGAATCGCGGCGGCCAATGGTATGGCCGAGCCGGTGCGGCTGGTACGCAGTAGCGACCAAGGACAGCTGCGCTGGCGTTTCAGCCGCGCAACCGTAAGTCGCATCGACGACTGGTACGACGCGTTGCCGGATCGCTGGTTCATGGAGCGTTTGCCACGTCCGTTGCTCGCTGTAGGGCCCCTT